>JBPCRS010000027.1:0-5198 GCA_050996575.1 Solirubrobacterales bacterium | reverse complement strand
GTCTCGCCGCGGACACACCGGTGATCGGATAGCCCAACGAGATGCGAGAGGGGGAGCACCGCTAGGGCAGCTCGCGCCGGAGCATCGGCGCGAGCCCGCCAGCGCCGTTTGCAGCTGCGCTGTGCGAGGATCGTCGGCGGTGACGAGCTTCCAGGATCGCGTCCGAATGGAGATCAGCGACGGCGTCGCCGATGTCCGCCTCGTCCGCGGCGAGAAGCACAACGGGCTCGATTGGCCGATGTTCGTCGCGCTCAACGAGGCTGTCGACGCGGTCGTCGAGGCGGGCGAGGACGTCAACGTCATCGTCCTCTCCGGCGATGGCCCGAGCTTCTGCGCCGGGCTCGACTTCAAGAGCTTCGCCGAGGGAAACGGCGACTTCGCCGGCGACGGCTTCGCCCGCCGCGACGGCGAAGACGCGAACTTCGCCCAGCGCGTCACCTACGGCTGGCGGGCGCTCGAGGTGCCGGTGATCGCCGCCCTGCGCGGCGCCTGCTTCGGCGGTGGCCTGCAGCTCGCGCTCGCCGCCGACGTCCGCATCGCCGAGCCCTCGACGCGGATGTCGGTGATGGAGATCCGCTACGGCCTCGTCCCCGACATGGGCCTGAGCCAGACGATCGTGCCACTGGTCCGACCCGACGTCGCCCGCGAGCTCGCCTACACGGCGCGGATCGTCGAGGCCGATGAGGCGCTCGCGATCGGGCTCGTCACCCGGCTCGCCGATGACGCCGACGGCGCCGCCCGCGAACTGGCCGCGGAGATAGCCGAGAAGTCACCCGCCGCGATCCGCGCCACCAAGCGCCTCGCCGCCGAAGCCTGGGGCAAGCCGCCGGCCGAAGGTCTAGCGCTCGAAGCCGAGCTCCAGAAAACCCTGATCGGCACCCCGGGTCAGATAGCCGCGGTGCAGAAGACGATGTCGGGCGGCTGAGCCGCCTACGGCGAGTAGCTCGCCGGGTAGCGCCCGCCGGTTGGGTCAGGCAGTGCGTCGAGTGCCTCGAGTTCGGCGGCGGAGAGCTCGAGCTGCGACGCCGCGGCGTTCTCCTCGAGATAGGAGATCCGGCGCGTGCCCGGGATCGGAATCACGGCATCGCCCTGAGCGAGAACCCAGGCGAGCGCGACCTGGCCGGCTGTGGCCTCGTTCGCCTCGGCGATCTCGCGAACCCGGTCGACGATCACCTGGTTGGCGGCCATCGCATCGGCCGAGAAGCGCGGGAAGCTGCCGCGCAGATCGTCGGCGTCGAAGCTTTGCGCGCTGATCTTCCCGGTGAGAAATCCGCGCCCCAATGGCGAGAACGGGATGAAGGCGGCATCGTTGGCCTCGCACCAGAGCAGGACGTCGGCGAGCGGCTCGCGGGTCCAAAGCGAGAGCTCGGACTGAAGCGAGGCGACGGGGTGGACCGCGTGCGCGAGGTCGAGCTCTGAGACGGTTAGCTCCGAGGCGCCGAGCGCCCGAACCTTGCCCGCCTCGACCGCCTCGGCCATTGCTCCCCAGGTCTCCTCGAGCGGAACCTCGGGATCGGGGCGGTGGAGCTGGTAGAGGTCGATGTGGTCGGTGCGCAGCCGCTGAAGCGAACCGTCGATCGCATCCCGAATGTGCTCGGGGCGACCGTCGCGATGAAGCGCGGCGGTGGCCGGGTCGTCGACGACGAGCCCGCCCTTCGTCGCCAGCACGACTCCCTCGCGGCGGCCCCCCAGGGCCCGGCCGGCGAGCTCCTTGTTGCCGAACGGGCCGGGCATGGCGGCGGTGTCGATCAGGGTGACGCCGAGCTCGATCGCCCGCCGGATCACACCGACTGAGCGCTCGTCGTCGCGCTCGGCGGCCCCGTAGGCCCACGACATGCCCATGCAGCCGAGCCCGACAGCGCCGACCTCGAGCCCGCTCGAGCCGAGCCGGCGCTGCGCCATCTGCGAGGCCTCGCTCATTGCCCCATCCTAAAAGGGGTCTGACCGCTGAATGTCAGGCCCCGGATGGTGGGTGCGGATAGCTTGCAGGCGATGATCGTCCGCGCGGCAACCGAGCCCGACATCCCGCGGATCGCCGACGCGCTTGCCGAGGCGTTCGACGGCGATCCGCCGATGCGTTGGTTCACGCCCCGCGAGGAGGGCCGGGTCGAGCGCCTCAAGCCCTACTTCCGTGTCCTCGTCGGCAAGGTCCACATGCCCTACGGCGAGGTCTTGTTCAGCGACGACCCGATCGGTGCCGCCGCCTGGGTCGCGCCCGGCGCCTGGCCGATCTCGCCGTGGAAGCGCCGGCACGTTATCCCGACCGAGCTGCGCACCTTCGGCCGCCACCCTGTGCGGGTGATGCGCGGAACGGAAGCGATCGAGCGCAACCATCCGAAAAAGCCGCACTGGTACCTCGAGTACATCGGCGTCGAGCGTGCCGGCCAGGGCAGGGGAACCGGCTCGGCGCTGCTTCGGCCGATGCTCGAGCGCTGCGACGCCGAGGGCGTTGCCGCCTACCTCAACGCGGGCTCGCCGCGAAGCCGCGAGCTCTACCGCCGCCACGGCTTCGAGGTGACCGAGGAGTTCCGGCTTCCCTACGACGACGGGCCGCCGCTGTGGCGGATGTGGCGCGACCCGCGCTAGTGGGAGGCCCACTAGATGTGATTCCTATCTGTTAGAGGGCCAGGGCGGCGTCGAGCGCGACGAGAACGGCGAGGACGAGCAGGACCGCGGCGACGGCGACCTGGCCGTGCTGCTCGAGTGCGCCGCGCCAGCGCCCCAGCAGAGGTCGGGCACGTGCGCCGCTCGCCACCGTCGCCGCGATCGGGGCGACGATCGTCGAGCTCGCGACGAGCACGAAGAGGGCGAGGGCGGGAACTCCCGCGCCTGCGCCGGGATCGGCTTCGGCGAGCCTCGCGCCCGCCGCGACGCTGAGCAGCGCGTCCTTCGGGTTGAGCGCGATCAGGCCGAGGCCGAGACCGAGCGCGCCCGGCGGTCCGATCGTGCGCAGGCGGCCCATCCATTTCGGCACCTCGGCGACCTCGCCGGGACCGGGCCGCTTACGCCAGCGCCGGATCGCGGCCGCGAGGAGGATGGAGGCGAGAACGAACTGCGCGGCGATCAGGCCCGGCGCCGGCTCCTCCCCGGCGTCGGCGCTTCCGCTTCCGAGGATCGCGACGACCCCGGCGATCAGCGCCAGCGCGATCGCCCAGCCGGCGAGGAAGGCGAGCGCGTTCTGCGTAGCCCGCTCGCTGAGCAGCATCAGGATCACGGCGAGGATCGGGATCGGGCTGACCGCGATCGCCGCGGCCAGTGGCAGCATTCCCGAAAGTGCGTCGCTCATCTCGCCGGCATCCTTGCCGACCGGAAACTAGCGCTTGCCTGCGCGCTTGCCTTTCCAGTTGGACCCGGGGCCGGTCTTGACCGAGCGATGGCGGAACGCCCAACCAAAAAGGCCCCCGGTCGGGGGCCTTCTCGGTTCAGCTTCGAGCGTCGCTCAGACCGAGCTGACGTTGGTGGCCTTCGGCCCCTTCTCGCTCGACTCGGTCTCGTACTCGACCTTCGAGCCCTCGGCGAGGCTGCGGAAGCCCTCCGAGACGATCGCCGTCTGGTGGACGAACACGTCCTGCGAGCCGTCGTCCGGGGTGATGAACCCGAAACCCTTCTCGTCGCTGAACCACTTCACTGTTCCGGTGGGCATAAAAGCTCCTCCACGGATAGTTGTGCTGCAAACTCGGAGGATGCTGATCTAGCAACGACACCGGTTCTGGCACGCTGTCACCGGTCTCTGCCGGTCTTACGGGCGCGAAGTTAGCAGCGTTCGCGGTGAAATGGCGTGCCGGGCGGCCGTTGGGCCGGTTTTCAGCCGCTGCCCGCGGGCAGCTTTCCCGCTTCTTCGAGCGCCTCACGGATCGGTGGGATCAGCCCGCTCGCGCACTTGACCCGGCGGGCGATGTCACGGTCGGAGGCCTTCGGGTTACGGACCAGCTCGAACTCGGTAAGCGCCCGGCGCTGCGCCGCCTTGCCGTCACTACCCGTCTCGGCAGCGGCAGCCTCCATCACCTGCTCGCGGCGACAGCGCAGGCAGCGCCACTCCCTGCCCTCCTTCGCCCAGCCCTCCGGCTTGGCGCGTTTCGGGGCGTCGTCGGGAAAGCTCGTGGTCAGCCCGCAACGAGCGCAATGCCAGCTACGAGCCATCGCGACCGTCCCGGTTCGTTGCGAGCATGACCACATCCTCCCCCACGAAGGGGACGTTGTCGAGGAATTCGGCGTAGGCCGTATTCAGCGAGGCTTGCGCCGGCCTTCGCGGCGCGCACGTGGCGCGGCCGGTGCGACGGTTTCGCGCGCATCGGGCTTGGCGATCACTCTGTAGAGGCCGAGCAGGATCATCACGCCGATGATCGCGCCGAGAATCCCGCCGAAGTCGAACTTGTCATCGTCGCCGATTCCGAGCAGCTCGGTAAAGAGGAAATACCCGATCAGCGCACCGGCGATGCCGATCACGATCGTGATCAAAAAGCCGCCGGGGTCCTTGCCGGGCATCAGCGCCTTGCCGATGTACCCGGCGACGATCCCGAGCAGGACCACTCCGATGATTTCGCCGATCACGAGCGTTCAGATGCCCACCTGTGGCCGAGTTCAAACCTGCTGGCCGTTCAGCCGGCCGAGGCGTACTCCTGGCCGGGAGAATCGAGCGCGGCGTTGATCTCGTCCATCGCGGCGCGCTCGGATTCGGAGACCTCATCGCCGCCGATGCCGAGGAAGCCGCCCGACTTGTGGGCGTGCGCGGCGCGGTCGGCGAGCGAGACGACGAACTTCTTGTAGTCGTCGACCTCCTCGGAAGTCGCCTTTTCCTCGAGCAGCTCGACCGCCTCGCGGACCTTGGCGAGGCCGCCCTCGCGCAGCTCCTCGGCCGAGCCGTACTTCTTCGGCTGCATCTCCGGCTTCTCGGCGACGATCGCGTCGAGCAGCTCCGAATTGCCGTGCTGCTCGCGGGCCTCGACGTAAGCCTTGCCGAGCGAAATCGACTCGCGCAGGGTGCCGCCACGCTGGGCGGTGATCACGACCAGCCCGGCGATCGGCGGCGCCTCGATCACCAGCGACCACTCCTCGGCATTGAAGTCAGCCTTCTTCGTCAACGTCTCCTCCTTCGGAAGTTTTCTCGGGTCCGGCAGGAGGGACGCTAGTGCGCCCGCCGACTAGCCCGGATCTTTCACCAAGGTGAAGCGCCCCGGGTCTCCCGGGACGCCGTTTCT
>JBPCRS010000201.1:0-9162 GCA_050996575.1 Solirubrobacterales bacterium | reverse complement strand
ATCCGGCGGTGGCTCCTCTCCCGTCAATGACGGCGGCCCGGCCGCCCGGCGGCTACGACGGATCCATGTTCTGCTGACCAGGAGAAGGGGATCGGGGATGTCACAAATCAACAGCGAAATCCTCCGCCTTGCCTACGAGGCGGTCTCGCGCCATGGCCCCGAGGCCGGGGGCGGGTTCGCCGACGAGGGGGTCGAGATCGTCGACGGGACCGGCGTGACCGAGCGGCGCTCGTCCGGGCTCGAGGCGCTGGCGGAGGTCTATGGCCGCGCCGGGCGCTACTTCGACGACCTGACGATCGAGCCGACCGAGCTGATCGACGCCGGCGATGCCGTCGTCGCCTGCCTGCGGGTCGGCGGGACGGCGCTCGCCAACGGCGCCGAGTCCTGGAGCCGGGCCTTTCACGTCCACTGGCTTCGCGACGGCCGCACGGTGCGCCTCGCGGTCTGCCCCGACCGCACCTCGGCCCTGCGAACGGCGGCGTCGAGCCGCGCCGCGCCGGCGACGCCGACGAGCTGAACGAGAGATGGAACGCACCTTGAGAGCGCTGATCGCCACGGCCGCGCTGGCTGCGGTCGCGGCCCTGGCCCTGCTCGTCCTGGCCGCGCCGGCCCCGGCGGCAAAGCGCTCGATCCTCTACGTCGCCGACCGCAGCGGCACGATCTGGTCGCATCCGGCCGGCGGCTCGGTGAACCAGGTCAAGAAGCTGGCGAAGGGCAAGCCGTTCGTCGACCCGACCGGGATCGAGGCGGACACCGACGGGACGCTTTGGATCGCCGACCCCGGCGCGCGGGCGATCTTCCGCCTCGACCCCGCCACCGGCAGGACGGAGACGGTCGCCAAGGGGGCTTCGATCTCGACTCCGGTCGACCTCGATCGCGCCCCCAAGGGCGGCCCGATCTACGTGCTCGACTCGACGGCGGACCCGGAGGGCCTCGGGGCCATCCTCGAGATCGACCCGAAGGACGGCACGACCGCGATCCTGCCGACGACGCTCGACGACTTTCGCCTGATCGCACCGACGAGCATCGTCCTCGCCGACGCCGGCACGGCGTACATCACAGATGGTCGCGGGCTCGGCGTTCCCGGCGTCGTCTTCCGCGTCGACCTGGCGACCGGAGTGATGACCGTCGCCGCCCGCAGCGAGGGCCTGATCGAGCCCAAGGGAATCGACCTCGGCAGCGACGGTCTCCTATACGTCACCGACCAGGGAGACGATCCGATGGATCCGGCAACCCGCAATCGTCTCTTGCGCGTGAACCCCGGAACGGCCGCGGTCGAGTTCTTGGCGATCGAGCTGCCGCCCGTCCTCGGGGTCGTCCTCGACAGGCAGAACCAGGTCTTCGCCACCACCGGCGCCTCGCCGATCTTCGGCTCTCCGATCCTGACCCAGATCCGCAACGGGGACGTGACGAAGGGTGTCGGCGGGCCGTTCCGCGATCCGGTCGGGGTCACCGAGGCGCTGGTCAAGAAGCGCAAGCCGAACCAGGCGAGCAACCGTGTCAGGGCAAAGATAAGGGTGCGCCCCTGATGACGGCGCCACCGTTGGGATCTACGTTCCCTAGCGAGGCAAGCGCCTCGAGGCCGTTGCGGGCCGGGGGAAGCGAACGAACGATGCGAGGGGATCAGTGAGGCTCAGCTACGCGAACGTCGTCCCGACGGGATCGTGACCGTGGTCTGGCGAGCTTTGACCGGCCGGCGAATCGCAACGGCGCTGGTGGCCGCCGCGAGCATCTTCCTCGCAGCCTCCGCCTCCGCCTCGGCCGCGTTCTCGATCAGCACCTATCAGCAGAAGAAGACCCGCGTCACCTCGCAGGGGGTGATCTGGATCGACGACAACTGCTCGGGCTGCTCGGGAAAGGCGACGATCACCGGCGCCGGCAAGGGCAAGCAGCCGGTGCTCGGGACCGGCTCGCTCGAAGACGACCACTTCGAGTACGGGATCCCGGTGAAGCTGAAGAAGCCGGCCCTGAAGCAGATCGAGAAGGCCGGGTCGATGAAGATCGCGATCACGGTCAAGGCCAGCGGCGGCAACGAGACCGGCTCGGACTCGCTCAGGGCGAAGGCGCTGGCGCCGCTCGACTTCGCCGACCCATGCGAGGTGATCACCCAGGCCGAGGTCGAACACGTTCTCGCCGGTCCCGCCGACCCTCCGCAGTTCGGCAAGGAGGCGGCGGAACCCGAGATCGACCAATTCGGCTGCGGATGGGGGCGGACCGACTTCAGCCGCGTCTTCGGACTGACGACGACACGGGGCGACTTCGCGGTCGAGTTCTTCGCCGGGCCGGCAACTTTTTTCGACACGATGACGACCGTGCCGGGGCCCTGGGACGACGCGGTCCTCTACGACTCCGCGGAGGACACCGCTCAGGTCTTCCAGGCGATCCGCGGAGACGACCTGGTCTCGATGGCCTTTCACCAGGACGCCGCCGAACGGGCGATCTCGGTGGCCCCCGCGGTCCTCGACAGCTACCCCGGCTCCTGAGGCCCGCTCAGCGGGTCATCAGTCGGACGGCTCCGCCAAGCGCGCCGGTAGCTGTGACCGCGAGCTGATCTCGAGCTTGCGGTAGATGCGGCTGAGGTGGGTCTCCACCGTCTTCAGCGTGACGAAGAGCGCCTGGGCAATCTCGCGATTGGTCTTGCCCTCCCGGGCGAGTCTCCCAACCCGCAGCTCCGCGGGAGTCAGCTCGTCCAACTCGGTCCCGGCTGGAGCGCGCGGACGCCCTCCTGCAGCGACGAGCTCGTCCAGCGCCTCACGCTCGATCGCGTGTGCTCCGCGAGATCGGGCAATCTCTCTTGCCCGCTGGAGTGGCTCCCGGGCATCACGATCGGCACCGCTGCGGCGCAGACCGGCCCCAAGCGAGACGAGTGCGCTCGCCAGCTCCAGGCGCGCCTCCGATGCGTCGAGCACGTCGACGGCTTCACCTAGCTGAGCGAGGGAATCCTCGGGGCCTGCCTCGAGGGCCCCCGCCGAGCGCAGGGACGCACCGAGAAACGGAGCAGCGCCGAAAGCCCGCGCGAGGGCGAGTTCCTCGCGAGCCAGCTCACGCGCCCCGTCGATGTCTCCGCAGGTGCGACGAGCCTCCGCCGCAGTGAGACGCCACCAGCACCAGGCGCCGGTGGCCCCACCCCATTGCCTCTCCCACGCCGAGATTGCGTCCAGCAGGACGAGCGCCTTCTCCGGATGACCACGAGCCACCTCGAGCTCGGCCATCGCCCGTCGCAGCAGTTGATTGAGGATCAGGCCCGGCGGGATCTCGGCGTTGCCCACCTGCTCCGCGATCCCGGCGGCTTTTTCGAGCTCTCCCCGCGCGATCATCGTCGAAATCAGGGAGGCGGCGGCGACTGGAAGTCCGACCGGAGTCCAGCTGCCGGCGAGGCCGAACTCGAGTCCGGCCTCGGCGTCGGATTGGGCTCCATCGAGATCCCCGCTCCGCAACCTCGCCGCCGAGCGGAACGCCGAAGCGAGCGCGTACCCCACCACGGACCCGCGAGCGCGCGCTTCGTCGAGGGCGGCCGTCAGCCACCGCTCGCCCGCTGCGAGCCGGCCCGAGACCCATAAACCGCCGGTGGCGAGATAGACGGGGGGCGCGTCGGCAGTGACGATCTCGATCAGTCCCGCTTCGAGCGCCTGCCGCCCCAGCTCGGCGGCACGCTCGGCCGGTCCGATCGCCACTGCGTACTCCAGCGCCATGTGAGCACAGAGGACGGGGTCGATCGAGGTGGCCGTCTCGACGCGGTGAACGGCGTCGCTCAGCTCGTCGCGAACGGCCTCCCTCGTCTCGACGAGGGCATTAGCCAGAACGAGGAGCACTCCACTCAGCCGGGCAACCGAGTCCGACAGCCCGGCCTCCTCGGCAGCAGCTATCGCGGTTTCGAGGATCCCGACGGCCTCCGCGTCGCGACCACTGGTGCTCAGAGCCTCGCCCAAGGTGGCCGCGATCGTGGTGCCCAACTCGGGGTCGGTCGTTTCCGCCAACGCCCGCTGGAGCTTCTCGATCGCCGTTGGATCGCCGAGGCTGCGGGCCGCTACGCCCGCCTCGAAGAGAACGGCCACGAGCACCGCATGGTCAGGCGGCTCCTGCAGAGCGCGCTCGAGCAGAGCCAGCGCGACGTCAGGAGCGCCCCGCCGGGAGGCATCGCTCGCGGCACGACGTAGAGCAGAGACCGTCTCCGGATCATCGGCTGGCATCGAATGCAACAGGTGGGTGGCGACCTGCTCCGGTGACCCGCCGAGCTCGGCGACGATCTTCGCCGCGCGAGCATGCGCCGCCGAGCGTTCATGGTCTGGTATCGAGTCGTAGACCACGGATCGGACAACCGGATGGCGAAATCGGAGCTGAGGGCCCGCCACGAGGAATCCGGCACGCACGAGCTCGTCGACGAGCGCGCCGGCCGCCGAGCGGTCGATCTCAGCCAGGCGAGCAACAGCCTCCGGCTCCGCACGCTCGCCTAGGACCGCGGCTGCCCGGGCGAGGGGTTCGGCTCCAGCAGCCATCCTCGCGAAGCGGCCGACAATGCGCGACGTAATTCGCGCCGGCGCAAGCTCCCTGATCCGCTCGACGGACACACTTCTCCCGGCGCGGGTCTCGGCCGCGATCTCGCCGGCGAGCTCCCGTGCGAGAAAGGGGTTGCCCCCGGTCGCCTCGTGGGCTGCGCTCCGGACGTCGTCGGCCACGGTGAGCCCGAGCTCCGAATCGAGCAAGCTCGCCACGGCCGCCGGGCTGAGCGGGGCGGGCTCGATGATCTCGGCCAAGGGCATCTGCCGGATCGCTTCGAGAGCCTCGTTCTCGGCAGGAGCCAACCGGACCTCCTCGGCGCCCCGCACGCCGATTGCCAGCAAGACGGGTAGGTGCTCGATTCGATTGGCGAGGAACGACAGAAATCGCAAGGACGCTGCGTCCGACCAATGAAGGTCATCGGCCGCGAGAACCACCGGCCCACGCTCGGACAGGTTCGAGGTCAGCCAGAAGAGCCCATGGAGCACGCCGAACCCAGGATCGGCGGAAGTGCTTTCGTCGGGCGAATCCGCGAAGACCGGCCGGGCCAACGCCGCCGCACCGCCAAGCAGCCCGTCGCGGCCGCGATCATCGCTGAGGACAAGCGCCGGCTCGAACAGTTGGCGCACCACGCCGAAGGGGAAGTCGCGCTCGAGCTCCGAGCCTCGCGCCGAGAGGACCGCAAACTCACGATCGGCTGCCTCTTGCCGAAGCGCCTCGATGAGGCGAGACTTCCCGATCCCCGCCGGCCCCTCGACGATACCGATGCGGCCTGAGCCATCAGCCACCGAATCGAGCAGAGCGTCCAGTTGCCCAAGCGCCCCTTCGCGCTCGTAAAGGTCACTCTGCCCCGACTCGATTCTTGCGCCGCTCACTGCGACCCCCTCACCTCTCCACGCGAGAAACTTACGCGATCGAGCGCCGAGATGAATCAGGGGAAATATCAGGGTGCCTTCCCCGACACGCCTCACCCCCTCTCGTCGAGGGATCTAGGGGATTTGCGCCCTGCCGGGGGTCTCAGCCCGCGGTGTTGGTCCCTTTACGAACGCTTAGACCCGGACTACGTCAACTCCGGGCATCGCGTCGAAGTCGGCGTCCTGCGTGTAGACCGGCACGGAGTGTGCCCGCGCCGTGGCAGCGATCAGAGCGTCAAGCGTCGACGGCCGAGAACCGGCGATGCGCGCCTCGGCGAGCAGAGATGCGAACTCGAAGATCACAGCGCGATCGACGGGCAGCGCGTGATACGTGCGTTCTACTTCGGCCAGCGTCCTAGCGCGAGTCGCGGCGATCACGGCCGAGCTCGAGCGCAGGATGCCGAGCTGGAGCTCGCCGATTGTGACGATCGAGATTGCGGCCTCGAGCTCAGCCGGCCTGTCGACGTCGATCGCACGCCCCGACTCGCCTGCGATCAACACCGAGGTATCGAGCAGCGCCCGCACTCAGTCGTTCTTGGTCGATCGCGTTTTCTCCCAGGGATCGCGAATCTCGTCCACGGTTTGATCGAGCAGCGAAGCAACGTCGTCCGTAAAGTCAGGGTCCAGCGGTGCCTCCCGCCTGATTCGGTCGACCTCGCTCCACGGAACCCAGGTCGTGCGCCGATCGATCGGCACCAGATCGGCAACCGGGCGACCGCGCACCGTGACCCTGATCGAAGCCCCCGCCTCGACCTCGCGCAGAACCGCGCCGACATTGTTGCGAAGCTCTCGCTGTGGGATCTCCCGCGATGCCAAACTGCTACAACCGTAGCAGTTGCTATGCGGCGCGCTCGCCGACGGCGCCGCGGACGAACTCGACGATCTCGTCGGTCGAGCTGCCCGGGGTAAAGACCTCGTCGATGCCGAGCTTCTTCAGCTCGGGCACGTCCTCGGCGGGGATCGTGCCGCCGACGGTGATCACGACGTCGTCGACCCCCTGTTCGCGGAGGATCTCGACGACGCGCGGGACGAGGGTCATGTGGGCGCCGGAGAGGATCGAGAGGCCGATCGCGTCGGCGTCCTCCTGGATCACGGTCTCGGCGATCTGCTCGGGCGTCTGGTGCAGGCCCGTGTAGATCACCTCCATGCCGGCGTCGCGCAGCGCGCGGGCGATGATCTTCGCGCCGCGGTCGTGCCCGTCGAGGCCAGGCTTGGCGACGACGACGCGGATCTTCTTGGTGTCGACGGCTGCCGATTCCTCGCTCACGGTTGTGAATGTAGAGGGTCGGAGGTGGCCGCTCGAGCGGGGTCTGCCGCGATCTGCCGCGGCGGCTTCGGTCCTGCGAGCGGCGCATTGCGCAGCGCGACGGCGGCAATCGCGAGCACGACGAGTACCCCGGCGCCGGCCACGGCGAAGCTTGCCCGCGGCCCGATCGTGACCGCGATCACGCCGCCGGCGACGAATCCGATCCCGGGCGCGGCACTCGCTGCCGACTCGAGCACGGAGACGACGCGGGCCTGGAACTCGTCGGCGGTCAGCTCCTGGACCGCGCTGACCAGCGACACCCATTGGATTCCGTTGCCGGCCCCGCCGACGACGGCGGCGGCGCAAGCGAAGAGCAGGGTCGGCGCAGCGGCGGTCGCCAAGTAGGCGAGCCCGATCGCAAGAGTTGAGCCGAGGAGGAGCGCTCGCAAAGAGAGCCCGCGCAGCGCGGTGAAGACGATCGCACCGGCGAACATTCCCGTGCCCCAGGCGGCAAGCAAAGCTCCGTAGCCGGCATCGCCTGCACCGAGCGTCTCGATCGCGAAGACGACCTCGATCGGGATGATCAGGGCGAAGAAGGCGATCGCCGCGGCCTCGGCCGAGATCAGCCGCATCAGCACCGGCCGGCTCCGCACATATTCGAGCCCCTCGCGTAGGCGCTCAGACCACGGCGCGGCCTCGGACGACGCACGGCGAAGCGCCGGGACTCGGACGAGCAGTGCGGCAACGAGCAGAAACGAGGCGGCGTCGCCGAGTAGCGCCCCCTGGACGCCCCAGATCGCAACGGCGATTCCGGCGAGCGCCGGGCCCGCCGCGGCGCCGCCGGTGAAGGCGAGATTGAGGATCGCGTTGCCCTCGCGCAGGAGGCCGCGCGGCGCGAGCATCGCGGCGGCCATCGCTCGAGAGAGGGCGCGCGCAGCCGAGGCGAGCGCACCGTCGATCGCGGCGAGGACGAAGACGGCCACCAGTGAGAACTCGGAGGCGGTAAGCGCGAGCAGGGCGAAGACGATTCCCTCGGCCGCGTAGACGGCGGGCAGGGCGCGGCCGCTGCGCAGGATCTCGAGCCTGGCGACGAGCGGCGGCGCGAGGAACGCCGGCAGGAATTGGGTGGCGAGGAACAGGCCCGCGGTCGCCAGCGCGCTGCCGGTCTGGTCGAAGACGAGGATCGCCAGCGCGACCGAGCCGAGCCAATCGCCCAGCTCGTTTACGCAGAAGGCGACGACGAGCGGCCGGAAGTCGGGGTCGCGCAGCGGCTTGAAGGTCGCGCGCATTCGAATGCGATTTTCCCAGTTTCAAGCGAATTTGTGCGCAGGTTTTCGGCCACAGGCGCATAGGTTGATAGAAGTTTGCTTAGCTTTTGAGTAGCCTTACCGATACAGCAAGGGATGGCGAGCGACGAGAAAGGGTGAGCTCCGTGGGTTGGAGGCGCTAAGAAAAACTTGATCCGCCTCCGGCAAGCGCCGGGGGCGGTTTTCGTTGAGGGGTCCCGTCAACCCGGGGCGGGGTGCGCTCAGCCGGCTTCGTGGAGCAGGAGCGCTTCGAGCGGCATCAGCTCGCCGACGGCGAAGCCCTGGGCCTCGTCAACGCCGATCGACTGAAGCATCGCCAGGGACTGCTCGTCCTCGACGCCCTGCGCCGAGACCAGCGCCCCAAGCCCGCGGCCGACCTCGGTGATCGCATTGACGACAAGCTGATCTGTCGCGTCCCTGGGCAGATTTCTGATGAAGTCAGCGGAGATCTTGACCCGGTCGACGGGTAAATACTTGAGCGCCTGGAAGGAGGCGAAACCGGTGCCGAAATCGTCGAGCCCGAACCGGCAGCCAAGCGCTCGCAGCCGGCTGGCGAACTCGGCGGCCTCGGTGA
Source organism: Solirubrobacterales bacterium (assembly GCA_050996575.1). Taxonomy (GTDB): domain Bacteria; phylum Actinomycetota; class Thermoleophilia; order Solirubrobacterales; family 70-9; genus DASUSH01. The sequence continues at coordinate 624 of JBPCRS010000201.1, read as the reverse complement.
CGTTTCCGAGCGCCTCCGACTCGGTCAGCTCGAAAAGAAGCACGCCCGGGGAGATCGGCGAGCGAGCGAGCGCCATTTTCAGCGCCGGCAGGAACTCGCCGCCGAGAACGGTCTTCGGCGAGAGGTTGACCGAGAGGCCGAGGTCGGCACGACCCGCATTGCGAAGCTGCTCGGCGAGGTGGACCGCCTGGCGCATCGCTCGGCGATCGACCTGCTCACCGAGCCCGAGCCGCTCGGCGACGGCGTGGAATGCGCGCCCCTCGACGACAGCGCCGCCGGCATCCGTAGCCAATGAGGTCAGCTCGTAGCCACCGACGCTGCTCGTGGTGAGGTCGAGGATCGGTGCTCCGTGAAGCTCGACCGCACCGTTCTCGACGACCTCGCGTACCCACTGCGACCACGAAAGCCGCGCCTCGGCCTCGGCCCGGCGGGGGCCGCCCGCCTCCCTTAGGGCGATCCGATCCCCGACCCATTCTTTTGCGTCGTCCATCGCGAGCTCGGCTTTGATTGTCATCTCCTCGGCGCTCAGCGGGCCACCGACGCAGGGCGCAACGCCGACGCTCGAGCTGACCCGAACACCGACGCCACCAAGAACGAAGCGGTTACGGGCAATTGCCTCGCAAA
>JBPCRS010000149.1:0-3774 GCA_050996575.1 Solirubrobacterales bacterium | reverse complement strand
AGTTTCGCCGGCTCGGCCTGCAGTCGATGGTCGAGGGCCAAGACATCCTCGTCCCGCCCGACCAGCGGCTCGAGGTCCGCGACGACGTCGGCGACGCGATTCCGAAGATCGACGACGGCCCATGGCCCGCCTTCCCGGCCGACGTCACCTCGATCGCGCTGGCACTGGCGACGCAGGCAAGGGGCACGATCATGATCTTCGAGAAGATGTTCGAGAACCGACTCTTCTTCGTCGACAAGCTGGTTGCGATGGGCGCTCGGATAGTGCTGTGCGATCCCCACAGGGCGATCGTCAGCGGTCCGAGCCGGCTTCACGGCGAGCGGCTCGAGAGCCCGGACATCCGGGCGGGAATGGCGATGCTCATCGCGGCGCTCACCGCCGAGGGCGCCTCGGAGATCGGCAACATCGTCCAGATCGACCGTGGCTATGAGCGGATCGACGAGCGCCTGCGCGGGCTCGGTGCCCATATCGAGCGCGTTCACGCCGAACCCGACCCGAGCACGACCGAGCAGAAGCAAGTCGCGGCTTAGCCAGCCGCGGCCTAGGGTTCTGGTCCCCGAGAAGGGGAGCGAGCGACCTTGACCACCCATCCGATACCGCCCGGAAGCCGGGACATCCTTCCCGAGGAGATGAGCGAGCTGCGCAGGCTCGAGGACTCGATGCGCGCGGTCTTCGAGCGCTACGGCTACGGCGAGGTCGCGACGCCGACGATCGAGTACCACGAGGTGATCGCTCAGGGCGCCGCCTCCCCGTATCGATTCTTCGACGAGTCGGGCGAGCTGCTCGCGCTGCGCTCGGACATGACCGTGCCGATCGCACGCCTCGTCGCGAGCCGCTTCGGCGAGGTCGAGCCGCCCTACCGACTCTCCTACATCGGCAGCGCATATCGCGCCGTTCGCCCGCAGCGCGGGCAGGCACGCGAGTTCCGCCAGGCCGGCGTCGAGCTGATCGGCGCCGACGCCCCGGACGGCACCGCCGAGGTGATCGAGGTGTTGGTTGCGGCGCTCGACGCCGCCGGTCTCGGTCGCGCCGTGATCGGGCTCGGCGACGCCGACCTCTATCGCCAATTGCTCGATGAGCTCGGTGTCGCCGGCGAGCCTCGCCAGGCGGTCTTGGACTGCCTGGCGACTCATGACTTGGTTGGTCTCGAGGCCGCGGTCGACGAGATCGACGGTCTCGACGGTGGGGCGAGGAAGACATTGCTTCGCCTCCCAGGGCTGCGCGGCGATCGCTCGGTCCTCGATCGCGCCCACGAGCTCGGTGGCGGCGCGGTCGAGCGGGCGAGCGCGCGGCTCGCCGCGACCTACGACGCGCTCGTCGAGCGCGGAGTCGGTGATCGGATCCGGCTCGACCTCGGGTTGCTCCGAGACCTCGGCTACTACACCGGCGCGATCGTCGAGGTCTACGACCCCGCGCTCGGCCACGTGCTCGGTGGCGGCGGGCGCTACGACGAGTTGATGGGGCGCTTCGGGCGCAGCCTGCCCGCGGCGGGCTTCGCGCTCTACACCGAGCGCATCCACATCGCCCAGGCCGAGGAGGAGGCGCTCCGATGAGCTCGGTTGCCGGTCGGTTGACGCCGCGCAAGGACGGGCCGCTGACGCTCGCGCTTCCGCGTGGCGCCCTGTTCGAGGAGACGCTCGACGCGCTCGACGCGATCGGCGTCGACACCTCCGAGCTTCGCGGTGACTCGCGCTCGCTGATCTTCGAGACCGCCGAGCTGACCCTGGTCACGATGCGACCATCCGACGTGCCAACCTATGTCGAGGCGGGCGCCGCCGACGTCGGCATCACCGGCAAGGACGTGCTGCTCGAGCAGCACGACCGGGTCACCTACGAGCTGCTCGACCTGCGCTACGGCGCCTGCCGGATGGTGCTCGCCGCACGTCGCGGCGACGAGCGCCTGGCCGAGGTCGAGCGCCGGCTCGGCGCGATGCGGATCGCAACCAAGTATCCGAAGATCGCCGAGCGCTATTTCGAGGAGAACGGTCGTTCGGCCGAGGTGATCGAGGTCAAGGGCTCGGTCGAGCTGGCGCCGCTCGTCGGCCTCGCCGACGGCATCGTCGATCTCGTCGACACCGGCCGCACGCTCGAGGAGAACGACCTCGAGGTCCGCCGCGAGATCGTCGCCTGCACCGCTCGCCTGGTCGCGAACAGGGTCGCGCACAAGCTGCGCTCGACCGAGGTCGACGACCTCGTCGAACGCCTGCGCGCGGCGTGCTGGAAGTGAGTTTGCGATGTTGAAGATCGAGCGGATCGAATGGGACGGCCGCGATGCGCCGGCGCTCGCCACCCGGCTGCGCTCGCTGGCGCCCTCGCTCTCCGAGGTCAGCGGCGAGGTCACCGACATCCTCGGCGCGGTCAGAAGCCGCGGCGACGCCGCGATCCGCGAGCTCAGCCGTAGCTTCGACGAGCCGGCGCCGGAGAGCTTGCGGATCGACCCGGAGGCGGTCGCTGCCGCCCCCGGACTGCTCGAGCCCGAGGTTCGCGAGGCACTCCGCGCCGCCGCCGCAAACATCGACGCGGTCGCTCGCGCCGAGCTCGCCCAGCTGGCGACGCCGACGGTCACCGACCTGCCCGAGGGCCAGCGGGTCGAGCTGCGCTTCGAGCCGGTGCCATACGCCGGCATTTACGCCCCGGGTGGCAAGGCCGCTTATCCATCGTCGCTTCTGATGTGCGCGATCCCGGCACTGGCCGCCGGTGTCGGCAGGCTCGCCGTCGCCAGCCCGCCGAGCGCCGCCTCGGGACGGCCCTCGGGCGCCGTGCTCGCCGCCTGCGCGATCGCCGGCGTCGAGGAGGTCTACGCGGTCGGCGGTGCTCAGGCGATCGCCGCCTTCGCCTTCGGCACCGAGACGATCCCGCAGGTCGACGTGATCGCCGGCCCCGGCAATCGCTACGTCACCGAGGCGAAGCGGATCGTCTCCGGAGAGGTCGGGATCGACGGCGTCGCCGGGCCCTCCGAGCTGACGATCGTCGCCGACGCGAGCGCCGATCCGCGCCTCGTCGCGCTCGACCTCTGCGCCCAGGGCGAGCACGGCGACGACAGCTCGCTGCTGCTGATCTCGCCGGACCCGGCGTTGATCGACGCTGTTGCCGAGGCGGTCGAGACGCTCGCCGCCGAGCGCCCGAGCGTCGCCTCGGCCTCGCTCGCCCTGGTCCAGGCACCCGGGGTGCAGCGGGCGCTCGAGCTCTCCGACGCCTACGCGCCCGAGCACCTCGAGCTCGCCTTCGACGGCGCCGACGACATCTCCGCCCGCGCCCGGCTCGCCGGTTGCGTATTCATCGGCGACGGCGGCGCGACGGCGTTCGGGGACTACGCCGCGGGCTCCAACCACGTGCTCCCGACAGGAGGGGCGGCGCGCTTCGGCGGTCCGCTCGGCCCGCGTACGTTCATGCGCCGCTCGGCGGTCGTGACGATCCCCGCCCGCGCGGCGCGGGCGCTTGCCCCTACCGTCGATGTGCTCGCCAGGGCAGAGGGCCTGCCCGTTCACGGCGAGTCCGCCGTCGCTCGCAGCGGCGACAACGTCGGCCCCGACCGGGAGCGATGATGAGCCGAACCGCGACGATCAACCGAAAGACCGCCGAAACCGATGTCTCGCTGACGCTCGACCTCGACGGTGGCGAGGTCTCGAACGCGACCGGGGTCGGCTTCCTCGACCACATGCTCGACCTGCTCGGCCGCCACGGCCGACTCGGAATGCGCGTCGAAGCGAACGGCGATCTCGAAACCGGTGCTCACCACACGGTCGAGGATGTCGGCATCGCGCTCGGCCAGGC
>JBPCRS010000125.1:0-15924 GCA_050996575.1 Solirubrobacterales bacterium | reverse complement strand
CGCCGCAGGCCGGCAGAGCGGCGCTCAGCGCGCCGGAACTGGATGAAGCGCTGCCAATCGGCTCCGACCGGAGCCCACGAGGCGTCGCCTCGTGAGATGATCGATTTGTTCAAGCAGGTGTCCGGTTTATCCGGGGCCGGGGCACGCTCCCCTCGCGACGATTACGCGCCCCTCGATCATTTGTCCACCTCCGCTGCCACGGATTAGGCGACCATGCCGTTTCTTGCGTCCGTGCCGTCAGGAACAGACCTTCCCCGATAAAGCTATTACAGCCCTGAGACCGAAATCCTTCCTTTACGCCGCCGGGTTTTCGATCACGGTCGCCAGCCCCTGGCCGACGCCGACACAGAGTGAGGCGATTCCGTAGCGGGCACCGCGCCGGCGCAGCTCGTAGACGAGCGAGGTGACGAGCCGGGCTCCGGAGCAGCCGAGCGGGTGGCCGAGTGCGATCGCGCCGCCGTTGACGTTGAGGCGCTCCTCGTCGATGCCGAGCTCGCGGGCGCAGGCGAGGACCTGGCTGGCGAAGGCCTCGTTGATCTCGATCAGGTCGATCTGCTCGAGCGTGAGCCCGGCGGCATCGAGCGCCTTCGGGATCGCCTCGACGGGGCCGATCCCCATCACCGCGGGGTCGACGCCGGCGACGCCGATCGAGACGATCCGGCCGAGCGGCTCGGCGCCGAGCTCGGCGGCCTTGCGCTCGGAGGCCATCACCAGGCAGGCGGCGCCGTCGTTGAGCGTCGATGCGTTGCCGGCGGTGACGACGCCGCCGTCGCGGAATGCGGGGCGGAGGTTCGCCAGGCGCTCCAAGGTCGTGTCCTCGCGCGGGCCCTCGTCGAGGGCCACGGTCGTCGTCGCTCCCTTCCGCCCGGCGATCTCGACCGCGATCAACTCGTCGTCGAAGCGCCCGGCTCGCTGCGCCTCGAGCGCGCGCTGGTGGCTGCGCAGGGCGAAGGCGTCGGAGTCCTCGCGCGAGACCCCGTATCGCTCTTCGACATTCTCGGCGGTCTCGCCCATCGCCTCGGTCGAGTGCAGCTCCGCCATCTTTGGATTGATCAGGCGCCAGCCGAGAGCCGTGTCGTACATCGTCTGCGGTCCGCGCGGCTGCGCGATTTCCGGTTTCGCTGTGACCCAGGGCGCGCGGCTCATCGACTCGACGCCACCGGCGAGGTAGAGCTCGCCCTCGCCGAGCCGGAGCGCTCGCGAGGCCTGGTTGATCGCCTCGAGCCCCGATGCGCAGAGGCGGTTGACGGTGACGCCGGGCACGGAGACAGGGAAGCCGGCGAGCAGCGATGCCATCCTGGCGACGTCGCGGTTGTCCTCCCCGGCCTGGTTCGCCGCGCCCATGTAGACGTCGACGACCTCGGCCGGATCGATCCCGGCGCGCTCGGCGGCGGCGCCGACTACACGCGCCGCGAGGTCGTCGGGGCGGACCGATGCGAGCGCGCCGCGATATCGGCCCATCGGTGTCCGCACGGCCTCGATGATCTGCGCGTCGGGCATGCACGTTTATCCTCGCAGGGTGGAGCTTCTTCTCGTCACCGTCGGATTCATCGGGTTCATTGCCCTGCTGCTGGTCTTGCTCGCCCGCGCCTATCCCGGCAGCGGCGCCGACCTCGTCGACTGGAAGCCGACTCGCTCGCACGAGGCTGAGGCCCAGCTCGAGATGGATGACGTCGCGCAGATGCTCGAGGCGCAGAACAAGTACCGGCGTCGCCGCGGCGAGCGCGAGATCACCGAGGACGATGCCGAGAAGATGGCGCGCGAGGACCAGAAGCTGCGCCTCGAACGCCAGTGGCCGGACGCCTGAGAGCCGTTTCGGGCGGATGGCCAGGGCACTGATCGTCGGCTGCGGCTGTCGCGGCCGCGAGCTCGGTGGTCGGCTGATCGGCGATGGTTGGGCCGTTCGCGGCACGACCCGAAACCCCGCCTCGCTCGCGCTGATCGAGGAGGCCGGGATCGAGGCTGTCCTCGCCGACCCCGACCGCGCGATCACGGTCCTCGAACAGATCGAGGGCGTCAGCGTCGTCTGCTGGCTGTTGGGTGGCGCCGCCGGCGAGGACGAGGCCGTCGCCGCGCTTCACGGCGCTCGACTCGAGCGCCTGCTCGAAGAGCTCGTCGACACCCCGGTCCGCGGCATCACCTACGAGGCGGCGGGATCGGTCCGAGCGGATTGCTTCGAGCGGGGCCGGGAAGCGCTCGAGCAGGCGCGCGAGCGCTGGCGGATCCCGTTCGCGCTGATCGAGGCCGACCCCGCCGACCCCGAGGCCTGGGCGGGGGCGGCGAAGGGCGCCGTCGAGTCCGTTCTCCGTTGAGCGAAGGCGTCGCCACCAGGCTTCGTGCGGCCGGCTGCGTCGCCGAGGACGAGGCGCGGTTGCCTCCTCTTGGCGGCGAGGACGCCGGTCGAGCTCGCCGCCATGGTGGCACGCGATCCTCGCCCTCGTAGCTGGTAGTTATTGCAGCGGCTTCGGCGGCGCTTGCGGAGCATCCACCTGTGCCCAGGGGGCCTCGTCGGCCTGCTCGGCCGGCGGCTGATCGAGCTCCTTGGCGAGGAAGTAGAAGCCGACGCCGAGGGCGGCGACGACTGCGAAGAAGGTGGCGAAGGTGGCGAAGACGCGTGTGCGCGACGGTCCGTAGGAGCCGCCGACGACCTCCCGCCGCTTGTCCCTGCCCATCGCATCCTTGTCGGAGATCTTGTCGTGGTCGAGGCGCTCCCCGGGCGGTTTGAGATCGATTTTCGTGTTCGGCCCAATTGAGGGCGCAACGATGTTCTCCTCGCTGCCATCGCCTTTGTCGGAAGCGGCACTGGTGACGTTCTCGTCCTTGGCGGGCGCGTCGTCGGCCCGCGTCTCGCTGACCTCCGTCTCGGAGGCGGGCGCCGGGTCGTTGTCGTCGTCGCCGGCGGGCGGGTTCAGCGAGTCGCGGGATTGATCGTCGCCATCGGCGGGCTCATCCCCCGCGCCACGCGAGAACGGATTTTTCATGCGCATGCCACGAGCCTACCGGGAGGGCCGACGGACCGCCACCGAGAACCGTCGAGATCGAGCGCCATATCGCCATATCCCGAAGCGCCGACGTTGATCGTACGGCGCCCGATCGACCCGGCCGCCGTAGGATGAGGATCGTGAGACGAGGGGTTTCGATCGCGCTCGCGGCATTGGCCTGTGCTCTCGGCGCGGGCGCGGCAACCGCTGCCGACGAGGGAATCAACTGGGTCGACACGCTGCCGCCCATCGACACCGCAGGCGATGTGCAACCCGGTCCCCTGCCGCATTGCAAGAAGCAGCGGCCGAAGTGCGTCCGCGTCGTGATCCGCCGCCTTCGCAGCCTGCAGACAAACCTCGGATGTGACCACCGCGCCGTGTTCGCGACCACTTACCTGACCCTGACCGAGGTTTATCTCGAGCAGCTCAGGGCGGATCCGCCGCTTGCGCTCCAGGATCCGAAGTACCTCTACAGCGAGGACGCCCACTTCGCTGCCTACTACTTCAAGACGCTGAAGGCCGACGAGCGCGGCGCCAGGATCCCTCCGGCCTGGCGGATCGCGCTCGATACCGCCCGCAGCGGTGAGGTCAACGGAGCCCAAGACATGCTGCTCGGGATCAACGCCCACGTGCAGTCGGACATGCCCTTCGTGCTCGCCGACCTCGGCCTCGAGACGCCCGACGGGAAATCGCGAAAGCCCGACCACGATGCCGTCAACGCCGTGCTCGACGCCGCCTACCAGCGTGTCGTCGACGAGGTTTCGAGGCGCTACGACCCGCTCGTCGCCCAGACCAACTCCGAGGCCAACCCGCTTGACGACGCCGCCGGGCTCGAGCTCGTCCGCAGCTGGCGCGAACAGGTTTGGCGAAACGCCGAACGCCTGACCAACGCGAAGTCCGAGGCCGAGCGCGAGCAGGTGGCCGAGTCGATCGAGAGCTACGCCGCCGATTGGGCGCGCGGGATCGCGTCGCTGCAGACGCCCGGCGACCGCGTTCGTCGCGACGCCTACTGCCAGTCGCAGCTCGTAGGGCAGCCCTCAGGCTGAGCCGACCGCCTCGTCGAAGCGCTCGAGGAACATTTCGAGAATGCGAGCGGTGGCGCCCCAGATCAGGTGGCGTTCGACCTCGTAAGTCGGCGTCTTGAACGGCACGCCGCGGCGGACGAGGCGACGCATTTCGTAGGCGTCGCGAAGCGTGTCGATGCTGAGATGGAGGATCGCGGCGACCTCGGTCGGGTTGGGTGCGAGTGTCGTCCCGGCCGGGATCAGGCCGACGAAGGGATGAACCTTGTAGCTGGTGACGAACGTTCCGATCGGAGGAAGGGCCCCAACTACCTCTACCGAAGTCGGGTCGAGGCCGATTTCCTCCTCGGCTTCCCGCAGCGCCGTTCGTTCAAGCTCCTCGCTGGGATGATCGCGCCGCCCGCCCGGGAACGAGATCTCGCCGGCATGGCGGCGGAGGTCGGAGCGTCGTTCGGTGAAGACGAGGCCGGCTCCCTTCTCGTCCTCGTACAGCGGCACCAGCACCGCGGCCTCGGTTTGGCCGTGAGCATCGATCGCCTCGGCTTCCTCGTTCGACAGCAGGGCTCGACCCAGGCCGGCTGCCAGCTCGTCTGAAACGTTGCCCATGGTCCGCTACTCGGTGAGCTGGCGCATCAGGCCGACCGTGTCGGCCCGCGTCAGATGATCACCTGGACGGTTCCGCCGTCGACCGACCAGGCGGCGCCGGCGACGTATCCGGCGCGCTCGGAGCAGAGAAAGACGATCGTGGCGGCGATTTCATCCGGCGTCGCCAGCCGGCCGATCGGCCGCTTCGAGCCGGCCGCGTCGAGGGCTTCTTCGCGCGAGTCGTGTCCGGAGAGCTCCATCGACTGGTCGAGCAGACCGCCCTGCTCGAGCCACATCTCGGCCTCGACCGGGCCCGGGCAGACGGCGTTGACGAGAACGCCGTCGGCGGCGTAGCGATCGGCGTAGAGCCGCGATAGGCAGAGCTCGGCAGACTTCGCGACCGAGTACGCGGGCATCGATGCCGACGGCCGCTTGCCGGCGGTCGAGGCGACGTTGACGACCCGGCCCCAGCCGCGCTCGGCCATCGCCGGCACCGCGGTGCGCATCAGCCGCATCGGTGCCATCACGTTCAACTCCCATGCTGCCTGCCAGTCCTCGTCGGGCACGTCCTCGAGCGCTCGCCAGCTCGCGGCTCCGGCGTTGTTGACGAGCACGTCGAGCGTCCCGAAGGCCTCGGTCGCAGCGCCGAGCACGCGTTCGCCGGCGTCGGTGACGGTGACGTCGAGGGCGAGGGCTTTCGCCTTGCCGCCGGCGCGCTCGCAGGCGTCGACGGTTTCAGCAAGGGCCTCGTCGTTGCGGGCGACGGCGAGCACGTTCGCGCCCTCGGCGGCGAGCTGGAGCGCGGTCTCGCGGCCGATTCCGCGGCTCGCCCCGGTGACCGCGCAGGTCTTGCCGACGATGCCGAGGTCCACTATTGGGCCTCGACGCGATCGACGATCGAAACCTCCGCCTCGGCGGCGAGCGTCCTGTGCACCGGGCACTTTCCGGCGATCGCCTTGATCCTCTGGGTTTGATCCTCGCTGAGGCCGCCGCGCAGCTTGATCGTCACCTCGAAGTGGTCGGTCTCTCCGCGGGCCTGGGTGAAGTCGGCGACGACCTCGAGCTCGCCGAGGTCCCAGCCCTTGCGGTCGGCGTACATCTCGACCGTGATTGCCGTGCACGAGGAGAGCGCGATCGCGAGGTACTCAGTCGGACTCGGGCCGCGGTCTTTGCCGCCCGCGGACTCGGGCTCGTCGGCGACGACGGAGTGGCCGCGGACCTCGACGTCGTGGGTGTAGCCTTCGCCGCGGCGGGCGACGGCTCGCTTCGGCTCAGCCACCGCGACCCTCGAACAGCTCGGGGTCGTCGACGTCGGTGTAGCGGGCCATCGCGTAGGAGAAGTCGGAGGCGCGGTTGAGGTAGCTGATCACGGTGTCCGATCCGAGCTCCTCGGCCTCGCGCAGGGCGATCGTGCGGCGCTCGGCGCGGCGGATGATCGCGCGCGCAAGGTCGAGCTGGGCCGAGAGCGGCGTGCCCCCGGTGATCACGAACTTCGGCGGCAGCTCGACCCGGTCCATGTAGGCGTCGATCCGGCCGTCGAGGCGGTCGACCATCGCCTCGGTGACACGGCTTACCCCGTCCTCGAGCCGTCCCGCGGCCTCGGGCGCCGTAGCCAGCTCGGCGCCGCAGACGAAGAGCTCGTTCTGCAGCGCGAGCACGTCGTCGTGGACTTCGATGTCGTCGGCGCCGCAGAGCGAACGGGCGACGCCGAGCGCCGAGCCCGCCTCGTCGATCGAGCCGTAGGCCTCGATCCGGGAGTCCGACTTTTGCTTTCGGCCGCCGTACCACAGGGATGTGGTTCCGTCGTCGCCCTTTTTCGTGTAGATCTTGACCATCGGCTAGGGGTCAGCTAAGCGGGTTGAAGACGATTCCGGTGAGCAGTTTCGGGAAGAAGTAAGTCGACTTCGGCGGCATCGTCTCTCCGGCGGCGGCGCACTCGTGGACCGCCTCGACCGGGGTCGGGCGGAGCATGAACAGGCAATCGCGCTCGCCCTCGGTCACCGAGCGGACCGCGGAGTCCGGGTCGGAGTCGTAGGCGATTCCGCGCTTTGCGGCGATGTCGTCAGTCGAGAGGCCGACGATGCCGCGCAGGACGAGCGTCTCGAGGATCACCGCATCGAGCTCGCGATAGGCCTCGGGCTTGTCGGGCAGCGCCTCTGCGAGTGCGGCGCTGTCGCGCAGGCGCAGCCGGTAGCCCTGCTTGTGGAAGGAGTCGACGTAGCCGAAGACGCCGACGCCCTGCTCGTCGGTGGGGTTGAGGTCCGCGAGCGCGACCTCCTCGACCTCGAACAGCTCCTTCAGTCCCTCACCGAGCGGGCGGTACTGCGAGGGGTCGAGGCCGTGAAGCAGGCGGTGGGTGGGGAAGACGGCGAGTCCCGGGTCGTCGAGTGAGACCAGCGACATCAGCACGTAGGAGTGGGGGCCGGTCGTTTCGGCGCCGATCTCGGCCTCGTAGGTGCGCGCGGTCTCGTAGCGGTGGTGGCCGTCGGCGATCAGCAGCTCGGAGTCGGCGAGCTCGGCGGCGATCGCCTCGTGGACGGCGGAATCGGTGATTCGCCAGACGCGGTGGACGGTGCCGTCGTCGTCGGTCGCCTCACCCCAGGGCTCCTCAAGCGCGGGCTCGAGGTGTTGCCAGGCGTCGCCCTTGTGCAGCGAGAAGATCGGCGACATGTTGTGCCGCGTTGCCCGGGTCAGCCGCAGCCGGTCCTCCTTCGGGCCTGGCTGGGTGCGCTCGTGCGGGCGGACGCCGCCCGCTCCGTAGGGCTCGAGCCGGACGCGGGCGAGGAAGCCGCGGCGCGTCCTCGTCTGGCCGTCGGGCCCGGTGAACTCCTGCGCGTAGGGCCAGATCGAGGGCTCGCGGTCGTGCTTGAGCACGTCCTGCAGGAGCCACTCGTCGAAGGTCTCGGCGGCGTGCTCGTAGCGGTCGGCGCCACCGGGTCCCTCGGGAAGGTCGACTTCGACGACGTTGAACGGCGAGCGCTCGAGCAGCTGCTTGCGTTTCTCCGGCCCGATCACGTCGTAGGGAGGAGCGCTGACGTCGCCGAGCGACCCGACCATCGAAAGCTCGTAATGGACCGCCTCGAGCGGCTTGACCTCGGCCATTCGGGCCGAACCCTAGTGATCACGATCGCCGCGGCGTCAGCACCTAGAATCGAGTTGCGTCGGGGCGTGGCGCAGCTTGGTAGCGCGCGGCCTTTGGGTGGCCGAGGTCCCCGGTTCAAATCCGGGCGCCCCGATTTCATGCGTGATCCCCTTGGCCTCAACGAACGCCTCTTCGCCCTCTGGTACCCCTACGTCTGCGGGCTCTCCGAGAATGCCGGCCAGCGCGAAATCAGGCGGGAACTGATCGCCGACGCCAGCGGCCGGACGCTCGAGATCGGTGCCGGCAGCGGGCTCAACCTGCCGCACTACACCGATGCGGTCACGGAGCTCGTCGTCACCGAGCCGAGCCCGCACATGCGCGAACACCTGACTTCGATCCTCGAATCCGATCCGCTGCCCGTCGGCTCCTGGGAGCTCGTCGATTCGGGCGCGGAATCGCTGCCGTTCGAAGACGCGAGCTTCGACACCGTCGTCGGAACCTACGTCTTCTGCTCGATCCCCGACCCGGAGCAAGCGCTTGCCGAGTTGGCGCGAGTGCTCAAACCCGGCGGCCTCTACATCTACCTCGAGCATGTCCACGCGGGCGAGGGCACGATGCTCGGGCGCTTCCAGGACGCGATCGAGGTTCCGCACCGCTACATCGCCGCCGGCTGTCACCCGAATCGCCGGATGGCGGAGATGCTCGATTCCTCGCCGCTCGAGGTCGAGAGCCTCGAGCGTGGCTCGATGCCGCGGGCGATGCCCTCGGTGCGGCCGACGATCAGAGGCGCCGCCCGTCGCCCGGTTGCCGCTGGCGCCGCGGAATAGCCTCCGATTTGATGATCGCCCCGGGGAGCTTCGTCGAGGTAGAGGGCCTGCGCCTGCACTACACCGAGGTCGGAGAGGGCGACCCGGTCCTGCTGCTCCACGGCTGGCCGACCTCCGCCTACCTCTGGCGAAACCTGATGCCGATCCTCGGCGAGCAAAACCGGGCGATCGCACTCGACCTTCCCGGCTTCGGCCACTCCGACAAGCCGACCGACGCCTCCTACAGCTTTCGTTTCTTCGATCGTGTGCTCGAGGGCTTCCTCGACCAGCTCGAGATCGAGAGCACCGGCCTCGCGGTCCACGACCTCGGCGGGCCGATCGGCCTCTACTGGGCCTCGAAGCACCCCGAGCGCCTGAGCAAGATCGCCCTGCTCAACACGCTCGTCTACGCGCGCCCGTCGATGGCGGCGATCGCGTTCGTGCTCGCCGCCCGCACGCCCGGCATCCGCTCGTGGCTGACCAGCGCGGACGGCCTGCGCTTTGCGATGCGCCTCGGCGTTTCCGACAAGGGCGGGCTCTCCGCGCAGACGATCGCCGCCTACCAGGAGCCGTTCGGCAGCGACGACGCCCGGACAGCGCTCCGCAAGGCCGCTTACGGCCTGCATCCCAGTGGGTTCAAGGAGCTCTCGGGATGGCTGAAGACGGTCGAGGTACCGGTCCGGATCGTCTACGGCGAGGAGGACCGGATCCTGCCCGACGTCGCGCGGACGATGCGCAAGGTCGTAGCCGACGTGCCGAGCCCGGTTGAGCTCACCGCGCTCCCCGGCTGCGGCCATTTCTGCCAGGAGGACCGTCCCGAGCAGATCGCCCGGATCCTTTCCGAGTTCTTCCGCCCACCCGCCTAGGCCCGCGCTTCAGCAAGCACCTCGGCTGCGAGCCGCTCGAGCTCACCACCGACCCGCTCGATCGGCGCGGTCGAGTTCTGCGCGCGGGCGAGGACGATCGCACCCTCGATCGAGGCGATCGCCAGCGTCGCGACCGATCGCGCCCGCCCGGCCGCGACGCCGTTTCGCTCGAACGATGCGGCGAGCAGGGACTCCCACTTGCCGATCGCCTCGCCTGCCGCGTCGCGCGCGGCGGGTGAGCGGTCGCCCTCGAGCGCCGCGGCGACGACGGGGCAGCCGGCCTCCCACTCGCTGTCTCGAAGCGCGCCGGAGAGAACTGAGACGAAGTCGCCGAGTGCCGCATCCGGATCGCCGCGCTCGAGCGCCGCCGCCAGCGCCACGGCGATGAAGTCGCCGGCGTATCGCGTCGCCGCCTCGGCGAGTTCGTCCTTGCCGCCGGGGAAATGGTGGTAGATCGAGCCACGCGGGGCGCCGCTGAGCTCGATCACCTCTGAGAACGCGGTGCCCTCGACGCCGCGGCTTCGAAATAGAACCGCGGCGCTTCGGACCATGCGCTCGCGGGCGTCGCTGCGGCGGCGGTCTTCTTCTCGAGTCGCGGTGGACACGCCAGGAATGTTACTATGACGCTCGTCATAAAAAATCCGAAGGGAGCCCGCCGTGCCGATGATCGATGTGACCTACCCCGAGGGTGCGCTCAGCGCCGAGGCCCGTGAGAAGCTCGTCGCAGGCCTAACCACGGCACTGCTGCGTGCCGAACGTGCGCCCGACACCGAGTTCTTCCGCAACGTCACCTGGGTCTACGTGCACGAGTTGCCCGCCCACGCGGTCAACGCCGCCGGCGCGCCGGTCGCCGAGCCGACGTTCCGCGTCATGGTCACGACCCCCGAGGGCGCGCTCTCCGATCGTCGTCGCGAGGAGATGGTCGCGAGCGGAACCGAGGTCGTGCTCGAGGCCGCCGGCCTCAGCGCCGAGGATTCAATGCGCGTCTGGGTGATCATGCGCGAGATCGACGAGGGGAGCTGGGGCGCGGCCGGCCAGGTCGTCCAGTTCAAGCAGTTGGTCGAGGCCGCCAAGCACGAGCGCGAGAACGCCGCCGAGCCGGTTCCGGCGGGCGGCTGAGCCAACGGTCATGCCGACGTTCGCCTTTTTGTAAGGTTCCGGCAGACGGTTCTCGAGGGGAGAGTCGCGAACAGATGGGGGTGCAGTGCTCGGTCAATTGAGGCTGTCGTTCTGGTTGGTTGCTCTGGGCGCCGTGGTGCTCTACGTCTTCTTCGTCACCATTGCCGCCGTGCCGCCGCGCGATGTGGGGGCGGTGTCGATCGTCGCCGGTGCTCTGGCCTTGCTGGTCACCCTCCACAATCTCCGAGTCGAGAATGAGCTCGCGGACCCGGGCGGCGACCCCCGGCTACGCCGTGCGCTCAATCGCCAACGCGAGAGAAGGGGGTTCTGAGCGTGAGCGCCACGAATCAACGGGCCGAGAGGGTTCGGCTGACACCTGGCCGTCACGGATCCCCGGGAGAAGGTGCCTGCGTCGTTGAACTCGCATCGCTTATCGCCGGTGAGGACTTCAGCGACCGGCCACGATGCGTTTGTCCCGTGATCGGCGCTTACCTTCGCGCCTGGAACGACCGCGCCGCCTACGCGCATCGCCAGGCACTCCGCCCGTACGCCGAGCGCGTTGTAGGTACCCGAAGCTCACCGGCGATCGCCCGCCAGCGTCGCGACCTCTGCATCGAGTGGGCTGGGACGCAGCCCCGGGGCGGAGCGGTACGCCGGATGCTGGGCAGAACGGGTGCGCGCGTCCGGATCGCGGCGCGTGTCGGGTTGCGCGAAGCCATGCGTCTCAACGAGGGCGCCCCCGAGCTTGCGGCGCGCGAACTTCTCGGCCGTCGCGACATGCCCGGCGCGTTCCAGTTGCTCGACGCGATGCTTGCGATCGGCCAATCGGCCGATCCGGGAGTCGGCGATGGACCGGTGCTCGAAGGGCCGGCGCCGTTCCCGGTTTCGAGCGCGTTCGGTCCGGCGGTCGGGACCGGTGAGCGAGCCCGGACGCCGTCCAAGCGGCTTTAGGTAGCCGGGGCCGGGGGCGGCTGCACCGGCGCCGCCGGGGCGGCGGCAACCGTCTGGCCGCCGCCGAGGTCGAAGAAGAGGATCGAGCTGACCAGGGCCGTGAGCGGTGCGGTCAGGATCCCGACGATGATGGTAAGGATGATGACCGCCGCCAAGCCACCGATGGCAATGCCGATTGCGCCGCCAATGATCACGGCGGCGGCAACGATCAGGAAGATCAGCACGAAGGCACCGAGGACCGCCCAGAACTCGCCTCGGACTAACTCGTAGCTGCGACCGAAAGCGTCCATGATGCCCGCTCGCTCGACGACTATCGCCGGCGCGGTGACGGCCCAGATCGTCGCCAGAATGATGCCCGGGATGATCAGCAGCAGGATTCCGATCCCGACGGCGATCCCCTTGAGGAGTCCGTTGACGATGAGGACACCGATCACAGGCATTGCCGCATTTACGAGGGTTCCGACCGAGAGGTCGCGGCGCCCGTCCTGGCGAACGTCCTGAACGAGCTTGACAACGAACCCGGTGTAGACCGCGCTCGCAATCAGCGAGAGGATCTGCGCGATCAAGGTGAGGAAGATGCCGCCTTCGTCCTGCAGGAACCCGTTGATGATGCCGACGACGCCGAAGATGATGATCGCGGGTCCGATCAGGACGCCGAGGTGCTGGCCGTACATCGAGAAGGTCTCGCTGATCACGCGCCCGACGTCGATACGCCTTGCGACCGGTGCGGGTGGCGGCGGGGCGGCGGCTTCCATCGGCGGCGCATCCTAAGTGCCTCGTGCGGACGGAGTCGAGCCGGCGGCGTCGAGCGCGTCCGGCCGCTCCCTGAAGTTCTCGAGGCGGATCACCTTCGGACCTCGGAACGACCAGACCTGGAAGTAGCGGAACTCAGTAGCGGCCCCGCTTTCCGATCCGACTCCGCGCTGGCACAGGCTGGCCTGGAAATCGCCCTTGCCAAAGCGAAGATGCTATGAACACTTCGAGCGGTTCCAAGCCTCGCGCATCGGTTGCCGATAGAAGGCAAGGAAAACCGGAGCGACCAGGACCAGAACGATCTCATCAACTGGTCCTGGAACAGGCAGGAGCCCGATGGCGGCGACCCATCGCAGCGGTTTGGGGATGCGGTCGTCCCGCGCGAGGAGTCGTATCGCCGCGATGGTCCTCAGGAGAAAACCCCAGATTTGTCTCACGGGGGCCAGCGTAAGGGGGAATCCCCGGCAAACGGCTGCTCACAGACGTTTTCCTGCGACATCCCCGCCGCAGCATCCCACCGGTAGGCGCGCCGTTGGCGCGCTACTCCGACGAGGGTGGCGACGCGGTCACCCGTGTCAACAATCGACTCGACCCCGGTCGAAAACGTGTCGAAGTGGTCCATGAACCCGCGCCACGCATCGAGGGCGTCTCGCCCAACCGAGTACGTGCCTGCGTCCGGGAATGCCGAGGTCCCAAAGACCACCTCGCAATCGTCAGCGAAGAACGCCTGGCCGGCCGCCCACTCGCCCTTTACCCAATGGTCGAAGAGCCGGCGGACAATCTTCTCGTTCTCGCTCGACATCCCCACGGCAGTATTCCAGCGCGGGCGCTACTCCGACACGGGGTTTCTTTCCCCCTCATGCGGGTAACCATCGATAGAGCCGGGTCGGTCAAAAGGGGGACCGGCCAGCCGGCTGTGTCGAAGTGAGGAGGTTCCTGGTGGGGCTAGAGGAAACACCATCGCCAATGGTGCTCATGCTCGATGCAGTTCCGGAGAGCATCCCGGTCGCGCGCCACGTAGTGGCCAACTATGCGAGGGAGTGCGACGGGGAAGCCGATCGGGTCGCACTGGCAATCTCAGAGGCGGTCACGAATGCAGTCGTTCACGCCTACAAAGACACCGAGCCGGGGCCGGTGCGCCTGTGCGCGGAGCTAATCGACGACGACTTGCTCGTCACCGTCACCGACGAGGGTGTTGGCCTCAAACCGGACCTCGATTCCCCGGGCATGGGACTCGGCTTGGCGCTTATTGGCGCACTTACTTCGGAGAGCAGGTTCTTGCACAGAGAGAGAGGCCTCGAAGTGGTAATGCGCTTTCCCTGTCCCCGCGTGGTCATCTAGATCGTCGCTTGTCGCTTTCAAGCGAAGAGGCCGCGCTCCCACGCGTTAGCGTGAATCCCGGCGGATCAGATGTTTCGGATCGCAGGATTGGCACATGCTTAACCCCGGCGAACAGCTCGAGACAATCGCCGAGTACGCCGACTCCTCGGTTCGCGTTATCCAGCGCCAGGGCTCACTCGTCGGCGTGCCGGGGGTTTACGGGCTAAAGCGCTGGCTCTACGCGCGCTGGGGCAACCGGGGCAATGCGATCTACACGTTCACCGGATCGCTGCTCGCGGCGGGACCGCAGCTTGGGCCTTCGACGAGCCGCTGCTCTTCCCGAGCCTTGGCGCCACGGCTTTTCTGTTTTTCGAGACACCGATGGCGGATGTGGCGAGCCCGCGCAACGCGATCGTCGGCCACCTCGTCGCGATTGCCGCCGCGGTGGTCGCGCTTTCGGTATTCGGTTTCCTCGACGCGCCGAGCGCATATGAGAGCGGCGTCGATCCGGCGCGGATCGGTGCGGTCGCGCGCGCGGTTGCACTCACGGGTGGCACGCTGCGGCTGCTTCGCGCGGCTCACCCGCCCGGCGGCGCGACGACGATCATCGTTTCCTCGGGCCTCCTCGACGAGCCCGTGCAACTCGCGGCGGTCGTGGTTGGAGTCCTACTCCTAACCGCCGCGGGATTCGCACTCAACCGCGCGATGGGCGTGCCGGCGCCGATCTGGCGTGGGCTTGGCTGAACCCGGCGCGGGCCCGCTTGACGGGCACGAGTGGGCACAAACGGCCCCGATTAGGGGTCTGAAGTGTCGGCGCCGGTGCAGGTGCCCGAGCAGGAAACCGCAGGGCAAAGCCATACTCTCAGCGCGAGCCCCCGTAGCTCAGCTGGATAGAGCGGCTGCCTTCTAAGCAGCGGGCCGCAGGTTCGAGTCCTGCCGGGGGCACCTTGTCCCTACGAGTAGGTCCATACACGTTCAACGAGGTTATCTACGACGGCCTCAGCGACGTCCTTTACGCGACCATCGGTGCGCTCGCGAAGTCGCGCCGAGAGCCGACCCCCGAGCAGCACGTCTGGCACTTCGACGACCGTGGGCAATTCCGCGGCATCACCCTGATGAGCCCGCGCGAGCGGCTCGAGCGCGACGGCGCCGTCTACGTCAGCCTGCCAACGGGTGAGCTCGAGCGCGTCCAGGGCATCGAGATGGAGATGAGAGCGCCCGGCGTTCCATTAGATTGATCAGACCGTGGTGGGCGTAGCTCAGTTGGTAGAGCTCCTGGTTGTGGTCCAGGTGGTCGCGGGTTCGAGCCCCGTCGCTCACCTTTCGGTTGGTTGCTTGCTTGGGGAGACGTCGTTGCTGCTGCCGGGGTGTCAGGCCGATGACGCGGATGCTTTCGCGCTAAGCGGGAGCCCGTCCGGTGGCTGTTGATTGTGGCGTGGGCGGCGTGAGAGGCTGGGCGCTGTGACCGCGACCATCGTGATCGACGAGCGCTTTCGCGGCCCTCCGGACAGCGCGAACGGCGGTTACGCGTGTGCCATGGCCGCGCGGTGGCTCGACGGGCCTGCCGAGGTGACGCTCCGAGCACCGCCTCCACTCGGCGAACGGCTGCATCTCCAACGGCGCGAACAGGTGATCGCGCTGCTCGACGACGACGACCTACTGATTGCCGAGGCGCTTCCCACCACGTTGCAGATTGATGTCCCTGAACCAGTTTCAGTTGATGCGGCGCGACTCGCTGCGTCGCGATATCCCTGGCGCGACCAGCATCCATATCCGACGTGCTTCGTCTGCGGACCGTTGCGGGACGACGGCGACGGACTGAGGATCTTCCCAGGGCCAGTCGGCGACGAGCCGCTGTTCGCCGCACCGTGGATTCCTGAGCCGTCGCTCGCGGATGCTCAGGGCAATGTCGGTGTCGAGTTCGTCTGGGGGGCGCTCGACTGCCCGAGCGGCATCGTCACGGATCTCTTCGGCAATGTCGGCCTCATCCTGCTCGGCCGTCTGGCTGCCGACCTCAGGCATCCGGTGGTAGCCGGGCTCCCATACGTGGTCCAGGCATGGCCGATCAGTCGCGATGGCCGCAAGCTGAATACGGCTAGCGCCCTCTTCTCTGCCGAGGGAAAGCTCTGTGCCGTCGGACGGGCAGTCTGGATCGAGTTGACCTCGAAGGACTGAGCTGAAATGGCTAGTGCGTCCGCCTGAAAGCCGGGCACGGGTTGAATTGTCAGGAGGATTCTCGGAGCGGTCGCGGCTCAGCGCTTCTTCGAGCCGGAGGATCGCTCGAACGGCATCTTGGTTCGAGAGTCATCCTATTAGCCTGGATCCACCGAGCATCCACGCCTGATCCGTCCGACCCGATCAACAAAATGACCTCCTGAGCAGGCAAAAAGCGGCTGATTAGAGCAGCCGCGGCCTGACGTCAGGAGGTCACTCACATGG
>JBPCRS010000041.1:0-3985 GCA_050996575.1 Solirubrobacterales bacterium | reverse complement strand
GCAGACGCGGGCGACGCCAGGCGTGTAGGCCATCGAGAGGTCGTCGCGCGTCTTCAGCGGGTACTTGTTGTGCTGCTCGATCTTGCCGCCGCGATGCATCTGCATCGTCCGGTCGACGTAGTCGATGACGCGGGCGCCGCGGGTCGAGCCGATCGCGCGCAGGATCTGCTCCCAATGGGACTGGTCGCGGGCGTCGATCGTGAACTCGCGGACCCGCTTTCCCTCGCTGCCGGCGCCGGGGAGGAGGTCGACGCTCGAGAGCGCGCCGCCGCATTCGGCGATCGCCGCGGTCAGCTTGCCGAGCGGCTCGCGCCGCGCGTCGAGCTCGACCCGGACGGTGACTGAGTACTGGGCGGAGACGGTGGCCATCGGGCGGCGAAGTCTACGAGGGGGCCTCCGTCGTACCGGCGAGCCCGCTCCATATGATCGAAGCGTGGCGAAGGGGAAGCCAAATTCCGAGCGCGAGCTGTTCCTTATCGACGGCAACAGCCTCGCCTACAGGGCCTTTTTCGCCCTGCCCGAGGACATGGCGACCGCCGACGGGCGGCCGACGAACGCGATTTACGGGTTCGCCTCGATGCTGGCGAAGATCATCACCGAACACAACCCGGCGGCCGTGGTCGTCTGCTGGGACGCGGGCTGGTCCGGCCGCGAGGTCACCTACCAGCCCTACAAGGCCCACCGCAAGTCGCGGCCCGACCTGCTCAAGGAGCAGTGGCCGCATCTCGCCCCGCTCGCGGAGGCGTTCGGCTTCGCCAACGTCAAGGCCGAGGGCTTCGAGGCCGACGACGTGATCGCGACGCTCTCGAGGCGGGCGACCGAGGCCGGGATTCCGGTGATGGTCGTCTCCGGCGATCGCGACGTCTACCAGCTCGTCGGCGAGACGGTGCGGGTGATGACGACCTCGCGCGGGATCACCGACACGAAGATCTACGACGCCGAAGGAGTCGTCGAGCGCTACGGGATCGGACCGGAGCTCGTCCCCGACCTGATCGGGCTCAAGGGCGACACCTCGGACAACATCCCCGGCGTCCCCGGCGTCGGCGACAAGACCGCCGCCGACCTGCTCCAGCGTTTCGGCTCGCTCGAGAGAGTGCTTGACTCGTTCGACGAGATCTCCGGCGCGAAGCGCAAGCAGAACCTGACCGAGCACGCCGACGACGCCCGCGTCTCGAAGGAGCTCGCGACCGCCCAGTACGACGTCGCGGTCGAGATCGACCTCGAGGAGGTGATGGCGCGCCCGCAGGACCGAACCGGGCTCCGCGAGGTCGCCAATCAGTTCGAGCTGCGCCAGGTGATCGCCCGGCTCGAGGAGGATCTCGACGAGGTGATCCCCGGCCGCGCCGTCGCCGAGGAGATCGAGGTCGAGGCCGAGGAGGGGCAGATTGCCGACCTCGCCGAGGGTGAGATCGCGGTCGCGATCGGCGCCGGCCGCTGGGCGGCGACCGACGGCAAGCGGATCCTCGCCGGCGACGCCGCTGACCTCGACCAACTCGCCGCCGAGCTTCGCGCGAGGCCGCTGATCGGCCACGACCTGAAGAGCCTCGGTGGCGGAGCGGGGGAGGGGCTGCTCGCTGCGGCCGACAACGGCGAGGCGCTCGACCTCGCGATCGACACGATGGTCGCGGCCTATCTGCTCGACCCGGCGCGGCGCGCTTACGAGCTCGCCGAGCTCGCCGCCGACTCTGGCCTCGCCGCCGCTCCAGCCTCGGCCGAGGAAGGGCAGATGTCACTCGAGGCCGCCGACGGCGAGGCCGCCGGCGACCCTGCGGTTGACGCCAGACTCTCGTTCGAGCTCGCCGCGCGCCAGCGCGAGCGGATCGAGGAGTGGGGGCTCGGGCGGGTGCTGGCCGAGGTCGAGATGCCGCTGATCGAGATCCTCGCGGCGATGGAGGCGGTCGGGATCAAGGTCGACGCTGGGCGCCTGACCGATATCTCCTCCGGGTTTGGCGAGCGGATCGAGACGCTTCAGGCGGAGATCTTCGAGCTCGCCGGCCGCGAGTTCACGATCGGCTCGCCGCAACAACTCGGCGAGGTGTTATTTGACGAGCTGAAGCTGACGAAGAAGCGTCGTGGCAAGACCGGGTTCTCGACCGATGCTCGCGTGCTCGGCCAGATCCGCGACGAGCACGAGATCGTCGCCAAAGTCGAGAGCTGGCGCGAGCTGACCAAGCTGAAGAACACCTACCTCGACTCGCTGCCGGGCCTGATCGCGTCTGACGGCCGGATCCACACGACCTTCAACCAGGTAGCGGCGGCGACCGGACGGCTCTCCTCGGTTAACCCGAACCTGCAGAACATCCCGATCCGCTCCGACGAAGGCCGGCCGATCCGCTCCTGCTTCGTCGCCGAGGCCGGGATGAAGCTGGTCTCGTGCGACTACAACCAGGTCGAGCTCCGGGTGCTCGCCCACGTCGCCGGTGAGGACGCGCTGCGCGAGATCTTCGCCTCCGGAGAGGACGTGCACGCGGCGACCGCAGCCGAGATCCTCAAGATCGATCGCAACGACGTCGGCCCCGCCGAGCGATCGAAGGCAAAGATGGTCAACTACGGGATCGCCTACGGCCTCTCCGACTACGGCCTTGCCGAGCGGCTGGGGATCGGCCGCGAGGAGGCGGGCGCCTACATCACCCGCTACTTCGAGCGCTTCCCGGCGATTCAGCGATTCATCGACGCGACGATCGAGCAGGCGAAGGAGGACGGCTTCGTCGCGACGTTGATGGGCCGCCGCCGGCGGATCCCCGAGCTGCGCTCATCGAACCGCCAGCGCTACCTGCTCGGCGAGCGACTCGCGGTCAACACGGTGATCCAGGGAACCGCCGCCGACATCATCAAGCTGGCGATGGTCCGCTGTCGGCGCGCGCTTGGCGCCGCCGGTCTCGAGACGCGGCTCGTCCTCCAGATCCACGACGAGCTCCTCTTCGAAGGCCCCGATGCCGAGGTCGAGGCCGCCGAGGAACTCGCTCGCAGGCAGATGATCGCCGCCTACGACCTCGACCCACCGCTTGCGGTTGATGTAGGGGTCGGGTCCGACTGGCTCGCCGCGAAGTAGCCGTGGACCGGGGCGTGGCAATTATCTGGATGGCCGCGGTCGGCGGGCTGATCGCGATGCAGCCGGCGATCAACGCGGGCCTCGGGAAGGAGACGGGAAGTCTTCCCGCGGCACTCGTCTCGTTCGCGGTCGGCACGCTGGTGCTCGCAGTGATCGTCACCCTGAGCGGCAACGCCGGCGGGCTCCCGTCCAGCTTCGACGTCCCTTGGTACTACCTACTCGGCGGCGTGCTCGGCGCCGCCTACGTGTTCACCGCGCTGTCAACCGTGAGCTCGATCGGCGTGGGAGGCGTTGCAGCGGCGACGATCACCGGCCAGCTCGCCGCATCGGTCGTACTCGACCGCCTCGGCGTGTTTGGCCTCGAGCAGATGCCGATCACCGTCGAGCGCATCGCCGGGGTCTCCCTCCTGCTCGCCGGGACCTACCTGATCGTCCGTTAGAGGCACAGAGCGTTACAATCCAGATCAGGTTCGGGCGTGTTCAGAACGCCCGGTGTGACCCAAGGAGGTGGTCGCGAATGCGCCCGCTCAGTACGGCCACGACGGCGCTGATGACGCTGGCTGTCGGACTGGTCGTCCTTTTCCTGTTCTTCGCCGCCCTCGGCGCGTTCTCGCCGGCGGAGACGATCGTCGTCTCGATCGTTGCGGCAGTGATGACGGCAGCGTTCGCCGTCCATCTGTTTCGCGTGCACCACGCTCTCGAGGGTGGCCACGGAACCGACCTGCACCGCTCGCTCAACATGCAGCGCGAGCGGCGCGGTTTCTAGGCCGCGCTAGGCGGCGGCCGGTAGCTCAGCTCGCGGCTGCGGCTGCGAGCGGGGGGCCTGGACGAACTCGGGTGGGGCGACGTTGAGGTAATGGTCGAAAGACCAGCGGACGAAGGCATCGGTGCGCATCCCGCGCAGCGCCAGCGCGAGCGCGCGCGGCGGGACCT
>JBPCRS010000031.1:0-8973 GCA_050996575.1 Solirubrobacterales bacterium | reverse complement strand
TTCACGATCCGGGGCAGGACTTGATCGCCGTAGAAGCCCATTCGGCACACAGTCTCGCCGACCGAGCTGTCGTTACAGCGACCCGCTCCCGGGCATCGAAAAGCAGGTTGGCCCGTGAGACGCATGTGCTCGATAGTCAGTACGTGGATGCGGTACCGAGGTTGAGAGAACTGACCGACGAGCGAGGAGGCGGTCTTCCCTCGGCGGTGGCGATCGTCGAGCCGGTCTCCGCCTTATCAGGGCACCATGAACGAGAACGACTCCGGAGCCGGGGCACTGGCTGCGTTAAGTGTCAATACGTTGAACCCGCCCGGGCAGCTGGTGTCCCCCGAGTCCCAGTACGCCTTTGCCCCCGTATTACTGTCTGTGTCGTCCGGCGTCACGATCAGGACTGTGGTGGCCGGGTCGATCCCGGCGCCGGGCGTGATGCAGTATCGGCTCGGCTCCCCGGGCTTGGGCACCACGGTGGCGTTACGACCACGTGAGAGAACGCCCGTGTCGCTGACCCGGCCGTATGCTCGGGCGCTTCCGGCGGGCCCCTGTGACCCCGCCACCCCCGCCTCGCCCGGCGCGCCCTGCTGTCCCGGCTGGCCAGCCTCACCCTGGGGCCCGACCTGACTCCAGGCGAGCTGCTTCTCTCCTTTGCCGCATTTCTTGCCCTTCTGGATGTCGAGATCACCGGACTTCTTTTCGAAGCAGGCGTCGATGTCGCCGTCGCTGCCTACCGGGTCGAAGGCCGCGTAAGCGCCTCCTCCCGCGATCACCAGGAAGAGCGCCAAGGCGCCCATCCACTGGTTGCGTAGGTGCTCCCCAATCCGCTTCATTAGCCGCTCCGTCCTGTACCGAAGGCCTCCTACGGCCCCCTCAACCTCGATCAGTCTCGCAGGTCACGTCGATGCCGACGAAGGGCTGACCTGGACCCCACTCCCGCGTTGGAGAGCAGGGCACTGACCCTCCTACTCTGGGATCGCTCCCGGCAATAGCTCATTTGTCAGCACCTCGGACGTCGTGAAGCGGGTCGAGATGTCGCCCTCGTCGGCCATGAAGCCGATGAACTTCTCCCACTCCCGCGGCTCCATGAAGCCGTAGTCCTCGTCACCGGGCGGAAGCAGCAGCGGAACTGTTGCCTCGGTCCATGCCGCGGTCAACTTCGGATCGAGCCCGTCGCCGGCCTCGAGCACCGCCTCCGTCGCCAGCTCGGGATCACGCGCGGCGAGCGCCGTGCCGCGTTCGAGTGCGGCGAGGAAGAGGCGAATCGACTCGGGGTCCTCGGCGGCTCGGCGGCCGTTGGCGACGATGACGAGCTCGTCGTAGGTCGGGATGCCGAGCTCATCGACGGGGACCACGCGGGGGTCGTCGCCGCGGAGCTCGAGGTCGACGCCCTCGATGTTGCGAAAGCCGCCGAGCATCGCGTCGGCGCGTCCCGAGATCACCGCCGGCAGCAGGTTGAGGCCGACGTTGACGACGGAAACGTCGTCTCGGCTGAGGTCGTCGCGCTCGAGGATCGCGTCGAGGAAGGTGTCCTGGTAGGGGATCCCGGCGGTGGCGATCGTCTTCCCCTCGAGGTCGGGCACGTCCTCGATCCCGGCCTCGCCGGTCGAGATCAGCGAGCTCAGCGGCTCCTGGACGAGCGCGCCGACGGCGACGACGTCGAGGCCCTGGTCGCGGGCGAGCAGTACCTCGGGCTCGTAGGAGATTGCCAGGTCGGCGCGGCCCGCGGCCACCTGCTTTATCGGCGCGGCGGGGTCCGATGGAACCTGTGGCCGTACGTCGAGGCCGGCATCTTCGAAGTAGCCGCGCTCAAGCGCCGTGTAGATCCCGGCGTGATCGGGGTTGACGTAGAAGTCGAGCGCGAGATCGAAGCGCTCGGCCTCGCCGGAGTGCTTCTCCGACTTCTCCCCGCAGCCGGCGAGGGCGGCAATCGACACTGCGGCGATCAATATTGCAAGCCGTGCGTTCATGTAGCTCCTTCTCTCGTAGTTCGGTTCCACCAGGCAAATCGTCGCTCCGCCAGGCCGAGCAGGCCGAAGAGCCCGACGGCGAACAGCGAGAGGACGACGACCGCGGCAAAAGTTCGCGAGGTCAAGAGCTGCCCGCTCGAGACGAGCATCAGGTGCCCGAGCCCTGAATCGGCACCGGCCCACTCGCCGAAGACGGCGCCGATCACGGCGACGGCGACGGCGATCCGGGCGCCGCTGAACAGGTAGGGCAGCGAGGCCGGCAGCTCGAGCCGGCGCAGGATCGCCCCGCGGCCGGCGTCGAGGGTGCGCATCAGCTTCACCGACTCGGGGTCGACCGAGCGCAGTCCGTCGAGCGTGTTGACGGTGATCGGAAAGAAGCAGATCAGCGCGATGATTCCGAGCTTGGGCGCGATCCCGTAGCCGAACCAGACGACGAGGATCGGCGCGACGACGATGATCGGCACCGTCTGCGAGGCGACCATCAGCGGATAGAAGGCGCGCCGCGCGGTCTCCGAAAGGTGCAGGCCGATCGCGAACGCGACGCCGGCGACGAGCGAGATCGCAAACCCGGCGAGCACCTCCTCGAGGGTGACGAGAGCGTTGTCGGCGAGCAGGCTGCGGTCGACCCAGAGCGAATCTGCGATGTCGCTCGGCGCCGGGATCAGGAAGGGCTCGATCGAGAGCGCGTCGGCGAGGATCTCCCAGCGGGCGGCGATCTCCCAGAGCGCGAGCAGCAGAAGGAGGATCGCGACCGGGGCGAGCACGGCGAAGGCGCGGCCGCGGGCCGAGCTCATCCGCGATCCCCCGCGAGCGCTCGAAGCGCCCGCTCGCGGAGCTCGCCGAACTGAGCTGCGGTGACGGTCTCGGTTCGGGGCCCGCGCGGGGAAGGGTGGGCGAGCTCGGTGACGATCCGCCCTGGCCGCGGCGAGAGAATCGCGACCCGGTCGGCGAGATAGAGCGCCTCCTCGACGTCATGGGTGACGAGCAGGACCGTGCGCGGCTCGGAGGCGAGTGCCTCGGCGAGCCAGCCCTGCATCTCCGCACGCGTGATCGTGTCGAGCGAGCCGAACGGCTCGTCGAGAAGCAGAACGGGCTTGTCGGCAAGCAGGGTGCGCAGGAAGGCGACGCGCTGGCGCATCCCGCCGGAGAGCTCGGACGGCGTCGAGCGCTCGAAGCCGGCGAGGCCGAATCGGTCGAACAGCTCCGCGGCGGCGGCGCGGGCGTCGTTGCGTGAGGCGCCGCGGTTTCGGAGCGCCAGCGAGGCGTTGTCGATCGCGGCGAGCCAGGGGAAGAGCAGGTCGCGCTGGGGCATGTAGGCGCAGCGACTCAGGCGTCCCTCGGGATCGGCGGCACCATCCACTTCGATCGCACCGACCGCCGGCTGACGAAGTCCGGCGACGAGCTCGAGCAGCGTCGACTTACCGCAGCCCGAGGGGCCGACGAGCGCGACGACCTCGCGCTCGGCGACGTTCAGCGAAAGCCGGTCGAGTGCCTCGAGCTCGCCGAACCGATGCGACACGTCGCCCACCGAGACCTGCGTCGAAACCGACCCTTCGGCGCTTCGCAGCGGTTTCGCCAATGTTGCTTCCAATTCTCCCTCCGCGCGCATTACCACACAGGTTCAAAGGGTCAGCGCCAGGCTTTCGGCGACGAAACCGCCGACGGAGGGCGCTATCTCAGCCCGCTTTCCCGCGAGCACCCCCGGATGACTAGCCCGAGTCTAGATCACTGATTCCTAATCGGCGTGCGTGGATTGGGGATCATTGATCTCAGATCACCTGATTGCGGTTCCACTCGGCCGTCCCTCTCGGCCATTGGCCGGACCCTGTCACAGGCAGCTCGCCGAGCGCCTCGCGGAGGGCGGGAATCGACTCGAAGACCGCGATCGTGCCGGCGTCGCGGAGCTCCTGTTCGGAGAAACCGCCGGTGAGGATCGTCGCCGTAACAATCCCCGCTCGCTTTGCCGCCTTTACGTCCCACGGCGTGTCGCCGATCAGTAGCGCCTCGTCGGCGCCCGCCTTCTCGATCGCCGAGACGACCAGGTCGGGCGCGGGCTTCGTCTGCTCGACGTCGTCGGAGGTCGTCCAGTCGTCGGCGAGCTCGCGGGCATCGAGCAGATCGATGTAGCGCTCGACCTCCTCGGCCTTCGCCGAGCTCGCCAAAACGACGCGGTCGACCCTCTCCTTCAAATCGACGATCAGCTCACGCGCCCCCTCGAGCGGCTCGACCTCCTCGATCATCGCCATGTAGAGCTCTGACTCGGCGTCGCGGATCGCTTCGCCGCTCTCGTCCTCGACCTCGTCCCCGGCGACCGCTGCGACGAGCTGATCGCCGCCCATGCCGATGTGACGATGGATCCGCCAGATCGGCACGACCGCGTCGTGGCGGCGAAGCGCCTGGTACCAGGCGACGGTGTGGTGGTAGTTGGTGTCGACGAGCGTGCCGTCGACGTCGAGCAGGGCGGCGGTGCTCATCTAGATCACTGATCTAGGCCGAGTCATCGTCCGACCAGTCGGGCGTCAAAGCGTGGTCGAAGACGCGCTCGAGCTCGAACTTGCCACCGGTCGGCGGATTCGTCTTGTCGAGGCGCATGCACGCCTCGCGACCGTCGATCTTTAGGGTTGCGACCTGGTTGTTGAACCAGGGGCCCTCGCTGAAGCGCCAGCGGATTGGCGGATCCTCAACGCCCGCCGAACGGGCCAGGGCGCGGCCGATCGCGTGCACCGGTCGCGAGACACCGGCCTTGATGAAGCGCCGCTCGGAGTCGTTGAGCGGGTTTCGCATCGGCGAGCAGGTCGCCTGGTAAATCGCGCTCTCGACTCCGGCCGAGCGCGGGAAGGCGACTTCGGCCAGATAGGCGTGGTGGACGTCGCCGCCGAGCATCACGATCGAGGCCGGAGGCTTGCCGCGCTCACCCGAGCCGACCTCCTCGAGCAGCGTCGCCAAGCGGTCGAATGACTTCGAGAACGCCGCCCAGTGCTCGAGGTCGAGCTCGCGACGGACCCACTCGCCGCCGCGAGCGGCGAGCCTGCCCCAGGCGCCGTCGCAGACGGCCTCGTTCCAGGCTTCGAAGTAGTGCATCCCCTGGCCGAGCAGGAAGGGCAGCGAGCTGCCGATCACGAGGTGGTCGAAGTCGCCGGTCGCGTGCTCGACGATCCAGTCCCACTCGACGTCGTCGAAGATCGAGCGCCGGTCGGGCGTCAGGCAGCGGCCACCACGCGAGTCCATCATGATCACCCGCGTCTTGCCGATGTCGCGGTAGAAGGTCCAGCGGGTGCCGGCCTCCTCGCGGTCGGCGCGGACGGCGAACTCGCGCAGCAGCTTGGTCGCCAGCCGATCGCTCCCGGCGGCGCTGGTGACGTCCTGGAAGGTCTCGTCCTTGGCGAGTTCGCCGGGGGAGAGATTGCCGATGTGCTGGTAGATCCAGTAGCTCATGAAGGCGCCGGTGATCCGGTCGTGCCACCAGGCCTTGCGGCGCATGTCGGCGACCCACGAGCGCGAGATGTTCCAGTCGTCGTGGACGTCGTGGTCGTCGAAGATCATCGAGGTCGAGACGGTCGAGAGCAGCCAGCGGATCACCGGCTCCGACCATGCCTCCCAATAGAGGCGGGTGTACTCCTCGTAGTCGCGGACCTCGTCGAGCGGGGCGTCGTCCTCACCGCTGGAGTCCCCGCGCCGCTCTTCGATGAAGTCGTGGACCTTCGGCGAGACCTCGTCGGCGTAGATCTGATCGCCGAGCATCAGGATCGCCTCGGGGAAGTCGGAGCGGTCGTTCTCGAGCATCTGCTTGGCGAGCACATAGAGGGCGTCGACCTCGCGGCCACGCTCGTCCTCGTCCTTGCGCAGGATGTAGGGCTCTTCGTGCGGCAGGGCGACTCGGCAGCTGGCGAAGACTAGGTCGGTCTTGCCGTCGGGATCGAGCGTCGAGATCACGCTCGGAGGAAACTCGGACCCCTCCTCGGGCCAGGCGCGCTCGCCGTCGAGGTGAACCTCGTACTCGTAGAGCTCGCCGGGCTCGAGCCCGGTCAGGCAGACGAGCGCGTAGTGGTGGTCGGCGATCCCGAACGTCGGTGCGCTTCCCTCGAGGATCTTGACCTCACACGGACAGTCGGTCTCGACCCAGATCGTCGCCTCGGTGTCAGAGACGTAGCGGACCATCGGCCCGAGTAAAAGCTTCGCCATTGCGGGGACGCTACCCGTGAGCGGGTCCCGCTAAGCGGCGAAACGACCGATTAGGGAGTGCCGGTGTAGCCGTTGGCGTAGCAGGGGCCGCCACCGCAGAACTCGCCGACCCGACCGCCCGGGCTGAGAAAAGCCGCCTTCTGTCGCCGCGCCTTGACGTCATTTCTCGGGTGACTGTGCGGATCCCTGCCCTCGCGCGGCGGCATGTTCGTCGTCGGCGGCGACGGCGACCCGGAGTCCCAGTAGACGATCGCCGAGCCGGCGTGCGGCGTCGAGAGGTCAACTCGGGGGATGCCCCAGAGCGGCTCGAGGTCGGCGTTGCGACCGGGGTCGAGCGGGTTGAGATTGGTCACCGCGCCGATCGTCCGCGCCTCGACCTCGGCAGTCACCTGGGCGACCTGGTGGTCGCCGAATGCCGGGTGGAGGAGGACCTCGTGCGGCGGAGTGTTGGCGAGCGGGTCGGTTGTGATGTGTTGCGCGTACCCGTTCGCCTCACCGCGATCCCAGAGCAGCTGGATGATCGAGAGCACCAGCGGGCGCTCGAGCTGTTTCGGATAGTTGTCGTAGAGGCCGACCGGAGTTGGGGCTTGTCCGCAGAACGCGAGGAACTGGTCGAAGGCCGGACCGAGCGGTGCGAAAATCGGATCGAACGGATCAGGTGCGGCACCGGGGCCGGGCAATTCGTCGCAGGCGACGCCGGCGAGCTCGCCCTTCGCGTACAGGTCGAAGTCGACGCTGCGGCGCAGCAGGGTCGAATAGTTCATCCCAGGCACGCCGAGTACGCCTCGCTCGAGATCAGGCGAGACCGCGGTCAGCGCGCCGCCCATGATCCCGCCCTGGCTGTTGCCGTCGTAGTAGAGGCGGTTGGTGTTGATCACATTGGCGCCGCCGGCTGTCTTGAATGCGGCATTCGCGCTGAAGCCCCCAGGGTGGATCAACGCTCGTCCGAGGTAGAGGAAGTTGACGAAGCCCTGCTGCATCCGGTCGACCAGCTTCGGGAAGTTCGACAGGTCCTGGAGGGTTGCGGCGACGGTGCCGATGTCGAGCGTCGAGAAACCGCTCCAGTCGGTCGCGCAGTAGACGTAGCCGTGCTCGGCGGCCATCGTCGATTGGGCCCCGCTGTTGACCTCGTTCGCGCTGCCGAGCAAGCCGTGCCCGTAGATGACCGGCTTCGCCGCTGTTGGGCTGGCACCGTCGAGCGCCGATCGCGGGATGTTGCAGATGAAGTTGGCATCCATCGTGTTGCCGGGGATGCCCTGCGGCACGTTCGAGCCGGGAGCGAATAGGAACTGCGAGCCGGGTGGGCAGCGCGGCGCATTCGTGTAACACGGCACGGTCACGGTGCCCTCGACGCGGCGGGCGATCCGGCCGTCCTCTTGACTCGGTGTGAAGTTCGTGACCGAGCTGATCGTGAACTTCGGCGGCGCGCCCTGCACCTGCAGGTCGGCGAGGTTCGTGTCGCCAAGCGCGGCGAAGGCTGCGTCGCGGATCGAAAGCGCCCGTTCCGAAAGGCTGCGCTCGCTGGCGACGGTGAAGTCCCAGGCGAGGAAGAGGTCCTTGCGGGCGATCCCGGAGTCGCCGAGTCGCTTGAAGATCTGCTCGAAGTGCTTGCGCCGGCTCTCGACCGCCTCGTTGTTCGTTCGGATGTCGTCGCGGTAGAGCTCGAAGCCACGCCGCGCCGGGATCAGCTTTCCGTTCGCCTCGCGCATGTTGCGCAGCGCGACGATGTAGCGGTGGCCTTCCTCGAAGTTGACCGCCGGCCGGACCAGCAGGGTTACGTCCTCAGGGTTCGGCTTGCCGTCGTTGGGGTTCGTCTGCTCGTCGTCGGGGGCGAGGATCGGGTTCGAGTCGATCTCGGAGAAGACCGGGTGGCGCTCGCCGGTGGCGGCGTCGATCACGACGATCGGTTGCTTGGGGTCGTCGTAGCGGCCGATGTCGGTGATCGGCACCGCGCCGGTCGCGTCGAACGCCGCCTGACTATTCAGGCCCGGAACTTTGGTGATGATCATGTTGCCGGGGCTGAAGCCGTCGTTTCGCGTGTAGTCGGACGGGTTGATCGGGACCTGGGCGCGGTTGCGCGGCATCGAGAGCGCGTTGAAGGCGAGGCGGCGGCCGGTGTAGCCGGCGGAGCGATCGGACGCCGGGTCGGCGGACTCGGCGGTGAAAGCGTCGTTCGGCCAGGGATAGAGGCAGACGGCCGGGTCGAGGAAGTCGCAGCGGTTCGCCGTCGAGGTGTCGATCCCGGCGGGCTCGGTCGGCCGGTTGCCGCCGCCTCCGCCACCACCGGATCCTCCACCGCCTCCGTTTCCTCCACCGCCTCCGCCGGAGCCACCACCACCCGAGCCGCCGCATTCCTTGCGGTCGCGGCGGACGCGGTCGCGGGTTTGCGCCTTCAGCCCGGGGCCCTTAACGCGGACGATCAGGGTCTGCCGGTCGCACCGCTTGACCCGCTTCTGCCCCTTCTTGTTGAGGCGAAGCGAGATCGACTGCGCGCCGCCGAGCTCGAAGCGCGCCGGCTTCGCGACCTCTCGCCGCTTGCCCTTGACGCGGTCCTTGGCCAGCACCCGTACAGGCGATCCAGCTTCACACGGGGCCTGCTCGACGACGACGCGGATCGACTTGCCGTCGAGGATCTCTGTCTGCGAGTTGGTCAGCAGGGTCAGACCCGGCTTGCAGGGCTTGCCAGAACCGCCGTCGGCCCCGCCTGCCGCAGCGGCGGGCGCCGCGCCGGCCACGAGAACCGCGGCCGCGAATGCGACCACCCCGCTTGCTCTACCCCTCGCCATGGAACAAGGTTAGGCGCAGCGGGCGCCCGCATGCGCAAGTGCGG
>JBPCRS010000025.1:0-5045 GCA_050996575.1 Solirubrobacterales bacterium | reverse complement strand
CGCCGGCATCGCGGAGGACCCCACGCAGTAGCCAGGAGACGCCGGGGGAGGGAAGCTCGGCGATCATCGTGTGGGCGGCGAGCTCGGCTACGACGGTGCGGTCCTCGCGCACCCAGCGGGCACGCTCGGGCGAGACCCAGACGCGGGCGACGCGGGCATCCTCGACCTCGCCGCGCTCGAGCCAGCTCTCGCCGCCGAAAACCTCGCTCAGGTAGTCGCGGGGCTCGAACTCCTCGTCGGTGACCGTCGCCTCGCGGATCCGGTCGAGACGGAAGTGGCGGGCGTCCTCACGGCCGAGGTCCCAGCAGGCGACGTACCAGCCCTCGTTGCCGTTGGCGAGCCGATACGGCTCGACCAGGCGCTTTGAAAACTGGTCCTCGTTCTCCTTGTAGTAGTCGAGCTCGAGCACGCAGTTGGCGGCGATCGCGTCGTTGACCTTCCGAACCACTGCGGAGTCATCCGATCCGGGGGCGATCTCGAGCCCCTCTTGGGAGGGGTCGTGGCCGAGCGCGGTGGTGATCTTCTCGCGCGCGGTCCGCAGGCTGGTCTGCGGCAGGTGGTCGCCGAGCAGGTCGATCGCGGCGATCAGGGCCTTCGCCTCGAGCGGGAGCAGGCGCGCCGGCTGGGCGAAGCTGTCGCCGTAGGTATCGGCGTCGACCTCGATCTCCTCATCGCCGACGTCGGCGTAGAGAACGTAGGTGCCGCCGCCGAAGTTGACGACGTTGAGCACGGCGACGTCCTCGCGCAGCTCCTCCTCGGAAATCTTGAGCTGGTCGATGACGTCGGCGATTCGCAGCCGCTTGTCGTTTCGGGCGGCGTCGATGAAGATCCCGGCAAGGGTGACGAGGCGGGCGAAGCGCTCGGGCCGGATCACCGACTCGGAGCGGCCGTTCGAGCGCGGCGGCGAGACGGCGCCATTCTCCAATGGACGGGCGACGGTCTCGGCCGGGACGAACTCGCCCTCGTGGCGCTCGCGCAGGATCTGCAGGCGCTCGGTCGCATCGATCGAGAGCTCGGGAGGGTCGAGGATCCGCGCGTTGTGGCGCCAGGCGAGCGCCCAGGCGATCAGCTGTTGGGCGTTGGCATAGTCGGTCTCGAAGATCGCTCCCTTGCCGGGCGCGCCGTCGGCCTTCTTCGCCGGGCGGAGCTCGCCGTAGTTGCCGAAGTCGCGCTCGATCAGCCAGGCGATCCGCTCGCGGACGAAGATCTGTGCGCGGCCCTTGATCTCGCCCATCTGCCAGTCGGCGCGGGTCGCGTAGTCGCGACGGTCGAAGTCCTCCGGAGGTGCGAAGTCGTGCTCGGCCTTCGTCGCGTAGGAGACCTTGCCCTGGATCCGCGAGAGACGGAAGACGCGGACCGCGTCGCGCTCGTGCGAGTAGCCGATCAAATAGAATTGGCCGCCGCGGAAGACGAGGTGATAGGGGTTGACCTTGCGGTCGGAGACCTCGTCGCGCTGCATCGTGTAGTAGCTGAAGACGATCGTCTTGCGGCGCGAGATCGCGGTCTCGATCTTCGACAGCCGTTGCGAGAGCTCGCGGCCGCCGGTACCGGCCGAGGCCTCGACCGATACGTCCATCGGCGCGGTGTCGGGCCCGGTAAGCGGGCTCGGCCTGCCCCATGAGACCTGCTGAAGAGCGAGCCGCAGCGGCTCGGCGTATGCGAAGTGGCCGGCGAGAGGGACGAGCGAGGTGCGCATCGCCGCCAGCGCCGCGTCGGCGAACTTGATCGTCGGCAGGTAGTAGTTCTCGGGCGGGAGCGCGTAGAGCTCGGCCTCGAAGAAGCCCTCGCCGGGCTTTTGCACCTGCAGGTGGATGCCGAGGCTCTCGAGCTCGGCGCGGTCGGCGTAGAAGCGGCGCGCGAAGGCGTCCTCGTTCATCGAGCTGTAGCCCTCGACCTCCTGCTTGATCTCGAGCGCAGAGACCGGACGGCGGTTTGCCATCAGGAACGAGATCAGCGAGAGCTGGCGAATCAGCTTTTCGGTGTCCTTGGCCATTTCGCAGTCGAGGATAGACGCGGCAATGAGGCGTGCGGAGGTGGAATCGCGCCCTTTGCGGAGCAATTCTGTGACAACTTCCCGACATCGGGCGGCGCGAGGTCTCGTTCATCTCCGGCGGCGAGCAGATAGCCGCCTGGCTCTACGACCCCGCGCACGAGGGTTCAACCCCGTGTGTCGTCATGGCTCACGGCTTGGGCGGGGTTCGGGAGGCGGGGTTGGAGCCGTACGCGGAGCGATTCGCGGCGGCGGGGATGCGGGTGCTCGTCTTCGACTACCGCTACTTCGGCGGCTCGACCGGCGAGCCGAGGCAACAGCTCGAGATCAAGCTCCAGCTCGAAGATTGGCGCACGGCGGTCGCGCACGCGCGCTCGCTCGAGTCGGTCGATGCAGAGCGGATCGGGCTCTGGGGGACGTCGTTCTCGGGCGGGCACGTGATCACCCTTGGCGCCGAGGACGGGCGGATCGGTGCGATCGTCGCGCAGAACCCGATGGCTGACGGAATCGCGGCGCTGCGTGAGCTCTCCCCTCGTCAGATGGCCGGCCTGACGGTGGCCGGCATTCGCGACGAGATCGCGCGGCTTCGCGGTCGCCCCCGCGTCTACCTGCCGTTGATCGGTCGACCCGGTGAGATCGCGGCGCTGACGAACGACGATGCCGTTGAGGGCTACGCCGCGATCGTCCCCGAGCGGTCGACGTTCCAGAACCGCCACACGGCGGCGGTCGATCTACGCCTCGGCCTCTACCGGCCGGTCCGCGGTGCCTCGAAGATCAGCGCACCGATCCTTGTCTGCGTCACCGACGCCGACCGGATCACTCCGGCCGGGCCGGCGGTCAAAGTCGCCGAGGCGGCGCCGCGCGGCGAGGCGATCCACTACCCCGCCCGGCATTTCGACATCTACGTCGGCGAGCTATTCGAGCAGGCGGTGGCCGACCAAACCGCCTTCCTTGTGCGTAACCTGGGGCCATGATCGGAGCGGGGACATTCATCAGCCCGCTGCTCAAGGTCGTCACCACGGTGGCGATCCTGGCGGCCAGCTACTTCTTCATCGTCAAGCCGGTCCTCGAGACGACCGACAACGCAATCGACCGTGGCTTCGACTCGATCGAGGGCTTCGACAACTTCTCGCCGAACGTGCAGAAGTCGGTCCGCGAGGCGCAGAAGCTGTCCGAACAGCAGGCCGCGTCGACGGCGGCTCAGGTCGAGGAAGCGAACAAGCTACTCGCCTGCATCACCGATGCCCAGGGGAACACCACCGTGATCGCCCGCTGCAATCAGCGCTTCAACCCGGCGAACCCTTAGGTCTTCCGTTCCCGGGCGTGGCAGTCCGATGACTACCCTACGAAGCAGTCCTGCCGCACCCGCGTCGGGGGAACTGGATCTCGAGGGCCGCAATCATGTCGAGAAAAACGGCGTCTGCGACGCAGAGGAACCGGACGGTCAGGCCAAGCGCTGAAGATGTCGCGGCAGCCGGACCGCTAACAAGCGATCTAGGTGCCATCGAATCGGACCAAACCAGTTCGATCGCCGACCTGGCAAGTGCCAAAGCCGACGGAGCCGCGTTGGACCGCGACGACGCCGCTGCAAACCGGGAAGAGATCTCGACAGCGCGAGACGCCGCGGCCGATGCTCGCGATCTTGCTGCGGAGAAACTCGAGCTTGCCCACGAGCCTGCCGAGGGCGAGGACGAAGCGGCAATCAAACACGCGGGCGAATTACGCGCCCAGGCCTCCGACGACCGCGAATTCGCAGCTACCGACCGTAAGCAGGCGGCTGTTGACAGGGCAGGGGCCACGCTCGACCGAGAGCGTGCCGCCATCGAGCGAGAGCACGCGGCGATCGACCGAGAGCACGCGGCAATAGACAGGCGCCAGGCTCGTACCGAGCTGGAGCGCGCCCATAAGGATGATCTGACCGGTGCCTTTCGGCGCGGGGCGGGTCTAGCTGTGCTTCAGCAGGAAATGGATCGGGCCGACCGCTCCGGCGAGACCCTCGTGCTCGCATTCGTGGACGCCGACGGCCTCAAGTCAACCAATGATGACGAGGGTCATGCGGCGGGCGACGCTCGGCTCCGCGACCTGGTCAGCGCGCTTCGATCGAAGATTCGAAGCTACGAGCCGATAGTCCGGTACGGCGGGGACGAGTTTCTCTGCTCGTTCGTGGGAGTCGGAACGGCAGACGTGAAGGCGAGGTTCGACGAAATCAACGTCGTCCTTGGCGGTCGCGACCACTCCGGCTCGATGAGCGTTGGGCTCTCTGAGCTTCAAGCCGGCGACACGTTGCAGGAATTGATCGACCGCGCCGATCAGGCGCTGAACGAGTCGCGAGGCACGTCGAGAACCGTCTAGGTGAGCTCGGCGAGCACTTCGCCTGTGTGCTCGCCGAGAAGCGGGGCGGGTCTGTCCGCCGCCTGGCGGGCACCGTCGATTCGCAGCGGCCCGGCGGGTAGCGTCAGGGCCGGGCCGGCCAGGCGCGTCTCGGTCCGCATCGCGCCGCTCTCGCGAACATGCGGATCGGCGATCACCTCTTCGAGGGAAAGCGTGACCGCGGCCGGGATCCCTGCTTGCGCCAGCACCCCACGAAGCGCCTCGGCTTCCCAGCCCGCGATTGCGCCGGTGAGCAGAGGTCGTAGTCGCTCCTGGTTGGCGACGCGGAGGGCGTTCGAGGCGAACGCCTCGTCCGCAGCCAGATCGCTCAGCGAGAGCAGCTCGCAGAGCCGCTGCCATTGGCGCTCCTCCCAGATCGCCAGCCAAACGAGGCCGTCGGCGGCGGCGAACTGGTCGGCGAGCAGGGCGTGACTCGCGTTGCCGAGTCGCTCGAGCGGCTCGCCGCGGGCGGAGCGCATCGCGAACGCCGATCCGTTGAGCAGGAGACCGATCTCGAACAGCGAGACGGCGACCAGCTTCGGCTCGCCCGAGCGCTCGTGCTCGCGGAGCGCTGCGAGCGCAACGAAAGCGGCGGTCAGTGCGGTGGCGACGTCGACCACGGGCGCCGCCACCCGGCGGGGTTTGCCCTCCGGCTCCCCGGTGAGCGCGGCGATCCCCGACATCG
>JBPCRS010000210.1:0-3633 GCA_050996575.1 Solirubrobacterales bacterium | reverse complement strand
GGGCGAAGCGCATGCCGGTGGGCATGTGCGAGTCCCGACGGGCGCGATCCAGCGACGGTATCCGTGCGTCATCCGCGTGCGCGGGGATTGGGAATCAATCATCTAGCGGACGGTGAGTTCGGCTCTTTCGGCGAAGGCCAGGTACGGCCTGGCCTTCAGCTTCGCCATCTCGCCTGGCTCGAGCAGACGCCGAAGCTTGCGAGAGAGCTCGATCTCCGCGAGCACCTTTGCCTTGCCTCCTTCGGCCGGCGGCAGCTCGCCGAGGGCGAATTTCGTTGCGCTCAGCGCCCTGTCATCTGGGGCCGAGGCGGTGAGCCTGCCTGCGCAGCGACCGGCGAAATCATCCTGGCGACGGAGGGTGATGCGAAGGCTGCGCCCGGTTCGCCTCGCCTGAACCGGCTCGACATCGCAAGCGATCGAAGACCGCTTTGAGCAGTGCTCGCCTGGAGCCGACGGCGGGCGCGGCGGACGTGCCACGCCGCGTTCGCAGAGCACCTGCTCGAGCCGGATCGGCTCGGCGGTCATGATCCCGTCGACGCCCCAGTCGAGCAGCATGTTCATCTCGGCCGGGTCGTTGATCGTCCACAGGTGGATGCCGTAGCCGTCTGCGTGGACGCGATCGACGAACGACTGGTCGGTGACGCTGACCCCGTTGAACTCGATCGGCACCTGGAAGGCCGCCGTCCCCTCGGGGGGCTTGGCACCGCTGAGCTTGTAGGCGGCGACTGCCGCTATCGCCGGCGCGAGGTCGATCTGGGGGGCGAGGTCGTGGAACGTGTCGAGCGCAGCGTCATTGAACGACGCGACCATGATCCCCTCCGTCCGCCCGAGCTCGTTGAGGTAAGCGGCGAGCGCCTGAGCGTTCCGCTGGAAAGAGGCGGCGTCGGTATCGGCGGCTCCCTTGATCTCGATGTTGATCGGCACGTCGGGATAGGCCGCGATCGTCTCGGCGAGCGCCGGAATCCGGAAGTCCTCGGGCCCGAAGCCACGCGGCGGCTCGCGCTCGCCGAGGCGGACTCCCCTGTAGGGGTAGTTGTCGGCCCCGAGGCCGCGCTCGGTGCCTTCGCCAGGAACCAGGTTGTGGGCTGCGTCGAGCTCACGGACCTCGGCGAGTGTCTTGTCGTAGATGCGCCCGGTGCCGTTGGTGGTGCGGTCGACCGTCGCGTCGTGGAGGGCGACGAGCTCACCGTCGGAGGTGGTGTGGACATCCACCTCGAGCATGTCGGCGCCGAGCCGGAGCGAGCGCTCGTAGGCATACATCGTGTTCGAGGGCGCCTCGTCCTCGCCGCCTTGGTGGGCGATGTTGAGCGTCCGCAGCTTTGTCCAGTCCGTGTTCGCCGCGCCCGCCCCCGCCGGGGTGACCGCAAGCGCGACGACTAGCGCCGCCAGCGCGGGCACAACTCTCCCCGATCCGCCTCCCGATACTTCCACCCGCTTTACTTTAGTTCTTGGCGGGCCGGCGGGACGCAGTCGCACGCTCAGGGGTAGATTGGCGCAATCGGCATCGCCGAGCGCAGAGTTGGGCGGCACTACCGTTCCTCACCTACCGAAAGGACAGTAATGGCGAAGACGGTGACGGCGGACCAAGTAGTTGAAGCGGCCGAAGAGCTCGGCGATGTCGAGTTCACTCGAGGCCAGATCGCGGAGAAGCTGGGCGTGAAGACGACCGAGCTCAAGTCGGGCTTCAAGGAAGCTCGTCAGGCCGAGCGGCTCGAGAAGGTTCGAGACGACGAGGAAGGCACCGGAATCTTCAAGCTCACCGACGGCTAGCCGCGAATAGGATCGCGCCGATGGCGAAGAACGTCTTTATCACCGGCGCAAGCTCGGGAATCGGCAAGGCACTTTCGGCGGAGCTTGCCGGGCGCGGCTATGACCTCTTTCTGACCGCGCGCCGGCTCGAGGTACTCGATCAAATCAGTGCGGAGCTGAAGTCCTCACACCCGGACCGCCGGATCGAGGTCCGGGCGCTCGACGTCACCGAACACTCCGACGTCGCCGCGGCGATCGCCGAAGCGGCGGAGAAGCTCGGCGGGCTCGACATCGTCATCGCCAACGCAGGGGTTGGCAGCACCGGCCCGGTCGGCGAGGGCCGCTTCGAGCAGGACCGGGCGGTGATCGAGACGAACGTGATCGGCGCGATGGCGACGATCGACCCCGCAGTCGCGCTGTTCCGCCGCCAGGGCCGCGGCCAGATAGTCGGCATCACCTCGGTCGCGGGGTTTCGCGGCCTGCCGACCTCGGGCTCCTACAGCGCCTCGAAGGCCGCTCTCTCGGTCTATCTCGAGGCGATCCGCGCCGAAACCCACGGCGAGCCGATCACGGTGACCGCGCTCGCCCCCGGGTACATCGACACGCCAATCAACGAGGAGATGGCCTCCCGCCCGTTCCTGATCGACGTCGAGAAGGGCGCCCGGATCGCTGCCGACCTGATCGAGCGCGGCGTCTCGCACTCGACCGTGCCGCGCTTCCCCTGGACGGTGATCGCCCGGCTGTTGCGGGTCGTCCCGAATTCGGTGCTCGCCAAGCAGATGCCCGAGCGCGACGAGCGCACGGCCCGATGACCGAGCAATGGTCGCGGGCCGCGACCGCCGACGGCCAGCAGTTCGTCTTCGCCGACGAGGGCGATGGGCCGCTCGTCATTCTCCTGCATGGCTACCCCGACACCCCGCACGGGTGGGAGCGAAGCGCGGCGGCGCTCGCCGAGGCCGGATTCCGCGCCGTGCGCCCATGGCTTCGCGGCTATCACCCCGACACCCTGGTCGAGGGCAGAGGCTACGACGCGCTGACGATCGCCGGCGACCCGGTTGCCCTGCTCGATGCGCTCGGTGAGGAGCAAGCGATCCTCGTCGGCCACGACTGGGGCGCGGCACTCACCTACGGCGCGGCGACGATCGCGCCCGATCGCGTTCGCGCGATCGTCCCGATCGCGATACCGCACCCGACCCAGCTGCCGCGAGACCCAGCCACGCTCTGGGGCGCTCGCCACTTCCTCGCGTTGAAGATGCCCTGGGCCGAGGCCGCGGTGCGAAGGGGCGACTTCCACTACGTCGAGACCCTTTACAGCCGCTGGGCGCCAAACTGGTCCGGGCCCGAGCGCGAGCAATGCATCGCAAACGCCAAGGCCTGCTTCGCCGAGCCCTCGTCGCTGAGCGGATCGCTCGACTACTACAGGTCGCTCGCGCCGAAGCCGCCGGCCGAGTTCCTGACCCCGCCGGCAGTGCGCGGCCTCGTCGTCGGAGGCACCGTCGACATCGTCAAGCCCGAGATCTTCGAGCAGACCCCGGAGCTGCTCGGCCCCGGATCGGAATCGCTGATCGTCGGCGGCGCCGGCCACTGGCCCCACCGCGAAGGCGAGGACGAGTTCATCGCGGCGCTGCTGTCATTCCTCGGCCGGCTCTGAGTCCGGTGTAGTACTGCGCGGCGCCGGCGAGGAAGATCGTCGAGGTGGCAAAGTGCAGGGTCGCGTCGGCCGCCGCGTTCGGAAAGTAGAAGAGCCCGCCCGCCGCGTGCGCGTCGATCAGCGCCCATACGCCAGTCGCGATCAGCGAGGCGGCGGCAGCAAGACAGAACAGCGCCGACCAAGAGCGCCGCAGGGCGGCAATCAGGCCGGGCACGGTGACGAGGAACCCGGAG
>JBPCRS010000153.1:0-11168 GCA_050996575.1 Solirubrobacterales bacterium | reverse complement strand
CGGGCATCGGGGAGTCCTCGGACGATTGAGTGTGCGCTTACCGGGGCGATGGCACCGGTAATGCTTCAGTGAACGCGTAAATGGACCTCGCCGGCGCCGAGGGCGATGGTTTCGCCCGACTCGAGCTCGACGAGCAGATGACCCCGTTCGTCCACCCCCCTTACTAACCCTGTCCCGTCCGCGCGATCCGAACCCGAGCCGCTCCAGCTGATCTCTCGACCTCGTAGCGCGTTCCGGCGCTCGAACTCAG
Source organism: Solirubrobacterales bacterium (assembly GCA_050996575.1). Taxonomy (GTDB): domain Bacteria; phylum Actinomycetota; class Thermoleophilia; order Solirubrobacterales; family 70-9; genus DASUSH01. The sequence continues at coordinate 10,918 of JBPCRS010000153.1, read as the reverse complement.
CCAGTACCCGCTCGTCGCCGGCCCCGACCCACTCGTCGAGGCCGCGGCAGACCGCCGCCAGCGCGTCCTCGACCTCGACCTCGCCGCCGATCGACGTCGCCGTCTCTCGCAGCTCGGCTGGGAACTCTTCCACGGCGATCGAAACGTTGAGGCCGATTCCGATCACCGCCCAGTCGGGTGGCCGGGCCTCGATCAGGATTCCGGCGAGCTTTCGTTCCTCGACCCAAACGTCGTTCGGCCACTTCACCCGGCACTCGCCGGCGCCGAGCTCCTCGGCCGCCGCGCAGACGGCGAGCGGGGCCGCGAGCGGCAGCAAGCCGTGCTCGGGGCCGAGCGGAGCGAGGATCGCCGAAACGAGAAGCGCGCCGCCCGCAGGCGCGCTCCAGCTGCGGCCCTGGCGGCCGCGGCCCGCGGTCTGCTCGGCAGCGGTGACGATCGTGCCGCTCGGCGCGCCCCCGTCGGCCAGCTCACGCGCCTGGATGTTGGTCGAGTCGATGACTCGATGGTGATGGCGCGGACGACCAAAGGCCGCGACCGATTCGCTCAACGGCCGCGTCGCAAGAGCAGTTGCTCGTCGACGACGATCCCGAGCGCGGCGGCGGCGCTGCCACGGTTGACGGCGATCGCGAGGTTCCTTGTCGCGTCCTCGTAAACGAGGGTGCCACCCTCGGCGACGTCGCCAAAGGTGCGACCGAAGACGGCTTCGTGGCGCTCACCCCCGACCTCGATGCAGACCGGGGCACCGGCCTCGAACAGGTCTGGGGGCATCCGCTCCGCGGGCAGGTCGAGGACGGCATTACCGAAATGGTCGACGACGGCGACGTGGGCGGCAACGTGGTCATCGGCGATCACCGGCGGTCGTCGTGCGATCCGGGCAAGGGTGTCGGGATCGATCGGCGTGCCGGCATCTGCGAGCTCGGCGCCGCCGGCGAGGCGGGCACTGACCGGGGCGAAGATGTCGCGCCCGTGGAAGGTGGCCGATACGGGCTCGCGACAAAACGGCGACGCGCTCAGGTCGACCGCTTCACCGGCCCCGCCAAGTCGCTCGAGGGCCGGCCAGAGCAGGCCATTGTCGGGGCCAACGAGCACCCGATCCGAATCGCGCACCGAGATCGCGACCGGCCGGCGGCTGGTGCCGACGCCGGGATCGACGACGGCGAGATGGACGCCCTCGGGGGCATGGGGCAGCGCCGCCAGTAGGGCGAAGGCGCCGCGCTGGACGTCCTGCGGCGGTATCCCGTGCGAGATGTCGATCACGGTCGCGCCCGGCGCGACCGCCTCGATTACCGCGCGGCAGGTTCCGGCGAACTCGTCCTCGTAGCCGTAGTCGGAGAGAAAGGTGATCGGTTTCATCGAGCGCGGCGAGGGGACGCGATGGCGGGTCAGGCTAACGCCTGACCCGTTCGTCGGATTACTGGTCAATCGTCGATATCGAGCGCGACCTCACAGGAGCGAATCTTGTCGCGGCGGTCGGCGTCGTAGCCGTCCTCTCCCGGCCCACAGTCGACCACGTCGCGACCGCCGCCGGAGACGTCGACGACGTCGACGCCCTCCTCGGTCGTGATCCGGTCTTGGCCCGCGTTGCCGAAGACGATGTCCTTGCCGAGCTCTCCGTGGATCGCGTCGTCGCCGGGCCCGCCGAAGAGGATGTCGCGGGCGCCGCCACCGTCGAGCAGGTCATCGCCCGCCGATCCGAGCAGGGCGTCGCGCTCGGCACCGCCGCCGAGGTCGTCATCGCCGCCGCCGCCGTCGACGAAGTTGAGCGCTCCGTTGCCGACCACGGTGTCGTCGAGCGGCGACGCGAATGCACCCTCGATCGAGACGATCCGGTCACCGGCGCCGGCGCCGCCAACGGTGCCGCCGCGCAGGTCGAGATCGACGCCCCGTTTTGCGCCACGGCCGAGGACGCGATAGTCGACTAGGTCGTCGTCGGGGCCGCCGTCGAGCCGGTCGGCGCCCTCGCCGCCGGCGAGAATGTCCTCCTGGTCGTCGCCGAGGAGGACGTCGCGACCGTCGCCGCCGCTGAGCAGGTCGTCGGAGTTCCCACCGTGCAGGATGTCGGCGCGCGAGCCGCCGCCGAGCAGGTCCTCACCGTCCTGGCCGAAGAGCTCGACCCCGACGTCGAGCGCGGCGGTGAACGGCGCACCGCCGGCGCCGTCGAGCTTGTCGTCGAGCGTCCTGCCGTCGGCGACGATCCGTTCGGCCCCGACGACGCCGAGGTCGACGTCCTCGGAGGCGCTGCCCTCGGCGCGGGCGTTCAGGTTGGCGGCGGGGATCGAGCCGAGCAGCCCGAGCTCGAAGCGGTCCTCGGTGTCGGCGCCGCCCGCCTCGAGCCGGAGGATGTCAGCGGCGCCCGGGCCGAAGTTGATGTCGAACTCGATCTCGGCCGAGCCGTCGCTCTCGTTCACGAGACCCGGCGCGAAGCCGGCAGGGTCGACGATCCGCAGCTCGACCGAACCGTCGCCGGAGCTGTCGCGAACGCGGACGACCTCGGTGTTTCGTGTCGTCGCACTCTCGCCGATCAAGGAGGGCGAGGTGCAGCCGGCGCCGTTCGCAATCAGCGCCCCCCCGGCGACCGAGATCGTCGCCGAATCGCCGCTCGCACCAAGGTCGAGGGTGACGATGCCCGCCTCGGGGCCCGATGAGCCGCCGAAAGCGCAGGAGACCGCGGCGTCGGCGCTCGGGGCGGCAACGATCGAGATCGCCAAGGCAGCCGCGGCAACGGCAGCCGGCCTGCGCGCCTTCTGGATCCCTGCCGTTCCGGTCTCGATCGTCGTTACCTCCTTGTCCCGACCGCCCTCCCTGGGCCGGCCCAGGCTAGCAAGCGCGCGGCCCCCGTTCGCCGGTTACTCGCGGCGGCCGGCGGCGTCTTCGACCAGCGCCTCGACGAGACCGTCGGGGTCGTGGCGCTCCGCCTCGACGTCGACCTCGAGGCCGGCGTCACGCGCAGTGGCGCTCGTCACCGGGCCGATCGAGACGATGCGGGCCTCGCCGGGAAAGTCCTCACCGACCGCCTCGAGCAAGTTGGTCACGGTCGATGAGGAGGTGAAGGTGACGTAGTCGGCGTCGCGGGCACGCTCGAGCGCCTCGGGGTCGGCCTGCTCGCGGACCGTCGCATAGAGCGTGACGACGTCGAGAACGGCGCCGCGCTCGCGCAGCGCGTCGGGAAGCACCTCACGCGCCTCGGCCGCGCGAGCGACGAGCACGCGCCGGCCGTCGACCTCGACCTCGGCGAGCGCTTCTACCAGAGCCTCGGCGATCGAGCGCTCGGGAACGACGTCGGCGATCACCCCGCGCTCGCGCAGCGCCTTCGCAGTCCCCGGCCCGATCGCGGCGACCGTCGCGCCGGCGAGCGCGCGAGCGTCGAGGCCCTCGGCGGCCATCGCCTCGAGCAGCAGCCCGGCGCCGTTCGGGCTGGTCAAGCAGACGAGCGCGTACTCGGCCAACGAGCCAACCGCGGCGCGCACCTCTTCGCTGTCGAGCCGCGGCTCGATCCTGATCGCGGGCAACTCGACGACGTCGGCGCCGAGGCCGGCGAGCGTCGCCGCCGTGGCGCTCGCCTGGGCGCGGGCCCGGGTGACGACGACGCGGCGGCCGTCAAGCGGGCGGCGCTCGAACCAGGCGATCGCCTCGCGCCGAGCCGCGACCCTGCCAACAAGCACGATCGCCGGCGGCCCGATGCCGATGTCGAGCACCATCCGGGGAATTTCGCGCAGCGTCGCGGTAACCGTCCGCTGGCCGCTCCAGGTACCGCGCTCGATCACCGCCGCCGGCTCGGAGGGGTCGCGACCGGCCTGAATCAGCTCGGCGACGATCGCCTCGAGTCGCTTGACGCCCATGTAGAGGACGAGGGTGCCGGGAAACGCAGCCAGCGCCTTCCAGTCGATCGCCGAGCCGCCCTTCTCGGGGTCCTCGTGACCGGTGACGAAGGCGACCGCTGAGGCGTCATCGCGATGAGTCACGGGAATTCCGGCGTAGGCGGGCGCGGCGACGCCGGCGGTGACCCCGGGGACGACCTCGAACCTCACCTCGGCAGCGACCAGCGCCTCGGCCTCCTCGCCGCCCCGGCCGAAGACGAACGGATCGCCGCCCTTGAGCCTGACGACGCTCGCGCCGGCGAGCGCTCGCTCGATCATCAGCTGCTCGATCTCCGCCTGCTCGACGGAGGCGTCCCCCGGGCGCTTGCCGACGAAGACGAGGTCGGCGTCCGCGCGCGCACCGTCGAGCGCACCCCTCGGGATCAGCCTGTCGTGGAAGACGACGTCGGCGGTCGCGATCAGCTCGAGCGAACGCGCCGTCATCAGACCTGGGTCGCCGGGTCCTGCGCCGACCAGATAGACGATTCCCGGGCGAGCACCCGGTCCGCTGCTCACGCCGCCCGCTCCGCCTCACGCAGGACGGCGACCGCGCCCGCGCCGGCCATCCGCTCGGCGAGCTCGGTCCCGAGCGCCGCCGGCTGGCCGGGGTCACCCGAGAGCGAGTCGCGGACCCAGCGAGTACCGTCGGGCAGGCCGGCGAAGCCGTCGAGCTCGAGCCTGTCGCCGTCGAGCCGGGCGCGGATCCCGACCGGCGTGTTGCAGCTCGCCCCGAGCGCGATCACCGCGGCCCGCTCGGCGGTGAGCTCGACGAGCGCTGCCCTGTCGGTGAGCCCGGCCGCTGCCTCGGCCGCAGCAGCGTCGCCCTCGCGAGCCTCGAGCGCGAGCGCTCCCTGCCCGGCGGCGGGCGTCATCGCCGCCTCGGAGAAGCGAAAGGCGATCTCGTCCTCGCGACCGAGCCGCCGCAATCCGGCAGGGGCGAGGACGACACCGCCGCGGTCCTCCTCGGCGATCTTTCGCAGCCGCGTGTCAACGTTGCCGTGAACCGGCACGACCTCGATGTCGTCGCGAAGCGCGAGCAGTTGTGAGCGGCGGCGCAGGCTCGACGTGCCCACGCGGGCGCCGGACACCAGATCGCCGAGCGATCCGGCGCCGCCCGCGAAGGCGTCGGCGGGGTCCTCTCGGGCGCTGACGCCGACCAGCGCGAGGCCGTCCGGGATCTCCGCCGGCAGGTCCTTCGCCGAGTGCACGGCGAGGTCCACCCGCTTGTCGATCAGCGCCGCTTCGATCTCCTTGACGAAACGCGCCTTGTCGCCGATCTCGCCGCGATCACCTGACGTCTCGATGACGACGATCTCGGCGTCGCCGAGGGCGCCGGCCACCACCTCTGCCTGGGCGAGGGCGAGGGCGCTACCCCGCGTGCCGAGCCTCAGAATCGCCACTCAGAACAACTAGTTCGCGGGCCGCTTGCGGCGCGAGTCGAGCTCGGTGACCTCGGCCTCGGCGGAGCCGAGCGGCTCTGTACCGGTGTCGAGGCCGAAGAGCTCGCGCAGCGCGCTGACGTAGAGATAGGAGTCGTCGTCGCCCGAGGCTCGCTTCAGCCGCAGCGTCGGCTCGTGCAGCATCCGGCTGGCGATCGCCTTGCCGAGCGCGCCAATTCGCTCGCGGTCGGCATCGGAGAGGCTCTCCCAGCGTCCCTCGTTCTCGGCGAGCACGCGGGCGACGACCTCGTCTCCGTGGCGGCGCAGCGCGGCAACCGTCGGGACCAACTCGAGCGAGCCGATCCAGCCCTCGAAGCGGCCGAGCTCGTCCTCGACGACGTGCTCGGCGCGGCGCCCTTCGGCGGCACGGCCCGAGGCGTTTCGCTCGGCGATTGCCTGGACGTCGTCGACGTCGTGGACGCTGACGCCCGGAACCTCGCGGCACTCGGGAGCGATGTCGCGCGGCACCGCCAGGTCGACCATCAACAGCGGCCTTCCTTTGCGAGCGGCCATCACCAGATCGAGCTCCTCACGCTCGACGATGTGGTGCGGCGAGTTGGTCGAGGAAACGACGATGTCGGCCTCCTCCATCCGCACCGGCAGCTCGTCGATCCGCACCGCCCGGCCACCGAAGCGCTGGGCGAGCCCGATCGCGCGGTTGTGATGGCGGTTGGCGACAAAGACGGTCTCGACGCCGCGGGCGGAGAGAGCACGCGCGGTCAGCTCGGCGGTCTCGCCGGCGCCGACCAGGAGCACCGAGCGACTGGCGAGGTCGCCGAGGGTTCGCTGGGCGAGCTCGACGGCGACGGAGGGAATCGACAGGCCGCGCTCGGAGATGCCGGTCTCGCTGCGGGCGCGCTTGCCGGTCGCCAGGGCGCCGCGGAAGAGCCGGTTGAGCACCGGCCCGGTCGCGCCCTCGACCAAGGCGAGCTCATAGGCCCGCTTGACCTGGCCCTGGATCTCGGCCTCGCCGAGGATCATCGAGTCGAGCCCGGAGGCGACCCGGAAGAGGTGGCGGGCGGCCTCGGTGGCGCGCAGCGAGTAGAGGCTCTCGACGAGCTCGGTCGGGCGGATGTCGGCCTCACGGGCGAGCAGGCCGAGAGCGAGCGACTCGGCCTCGACCGCGTCGGCTGCGAACAGATAGAGCTCGGTCCGGTTGCAGGTCGAGATCGCCGCCGCCTCGTGGACATGAGCGGACTCGGCGAGCTCACCGAGGACGCCGACCGCGCGGCCCTCGGTCAGCGCCATCCGCTCGCGCAGCTCGAGCGGTGCGGTGCGGTGAGAGACACCGAGTGCGATCAGCTCGCTCATGAACCACTCCCGCGGCTGCTCTGCTCCGCTTCCGCTGCCGCGGGGCTCGGACTCGGCGCCGGAGCGATTCGTTCGCCGATGCTGCGCGTCGCGGGCTCGCGGACCGATCCGGCCTCGGCGCGGTCGGCGAGCTCACGAATCTGCTCCTGCATCCGGCTCAGGCGAACGGCCATGATCGAGACATAGACGAGCAAGAGGCCAGCGAAGACCGTGTAGGCAGCGGCGACATACTTGCCGGCTTCGTCGAGAGGTAGCGCGGGCATCAGGCCGGCGCCCCTTCGGCGAGCGCTCGCCGCAGGCGGCCGAGGTCGGCGCGAGTGCGCTTCGCCTGCAGCTCGAAGGCGACGAGCGTCGTCCACAACAGCGCAACGCTGACCAGGCAGACGAGGAAGGTGAACATCATCTCCGCCGGCAGCCCGCCCGCCGAGGAGAAGGTGCGCGGGTGGATCAGCGGCTCGGCCATCCTCACCGCGAGGAAGTTGAGCGGGACGAAGGCGCCTGCGGTGATCGCGAAGACCGAGGCGTAGCGGGCCTGTCGATCGCGCTCGGGGATCGCGAAGCGCAGCGGGTAGTAGGTGCAGTAGAGGAGGAAGATGATCAGGAAGCTGACCAGCGTCGGCTCGCGCCACTCCCACCACACACCCCACTGCGCCTTCGCCCAGATCGCGCCGGTGATCAGGACGACGACGCCGAAGATCACCGACATGTGGATCGAAACGTAGGCACGAGCGTCGTGGACCGGATCGCCGCTGCGGAGGTAGCGGATCGCGTGGATCGCTCCGACGATGAACCCGACCAGGGCGACGATCGCGAGTGGGACGTGGATGTAGAAGATCTTCTGGACGAAGCCCTCGACCTCGAGCGGCGCGTAGAAGAAGACCATGCCGAGGCCGACGACGAGCACGAGGGCGCTGGTCAGGGCGAGTGTGCGAAGGCGGCCGGGGCTCATTTGGGGTCAGTCTTCCAGGAGGTAGTCGTAGACGGCGTAGCCGATCAGTCCGAACACCACATCGTAAAGCGCGAGGACCGCAAGCCAGCGCCCGAAATCGCCGTAGTCCGGCCCGCCCAGCTCGAGTAGCGGCGCCGCACCGCCGGCGGCGGCGATCATCAGCGGCACCGAAAGCGGCAGCAGGATCAGGGGGCCGAGTAGATCGCGGGCGCGCGAGTTGACCGCGATCGAGGAGACGAGGACGCCGGTCGCGGCGAGCCCGATGTCGGTCAGGGCGAGGACCGCGCAGAGCGGTCCGAGGCCGGACCAGCTCTCGAGGAAAAAGAGGCCGAAGACGGGGACGGCGATCAGCTCGAGCACGAACAGGTAGACGAGCAGTGCCGAGACCTTCGCCGCGTAGAGGGCGGTGCCGTCGACCGGGGCGAGCCGGATCGAGTCGAAACCGCCCTGCTCGCGCTCGGCGACGAAGACGCGGTTGATCGCGAGCAGTGCGGCGAACAGGATCGTCACCAGCAGGACCCCGGCGGCGAGGCTGCCGGCGAGCTGCTCGCGATCGAGGCCGTAGCGGAAGACGATGAAGGTGGTGATCGCGAACAGCGCCATCGCCGGCACCGACTCGAGCGTTCGCAGCTCGATCCTCAGGTCCTTGCCGAGGATCGCGCGGTAGGCGTTCACGACGGGCCTCCGACGGAGGCCCCATACGCCTCGCCGAGCAACGCGAGGCCGACCCCGGAGGCGACAGCGGCAAAAGCGAACGAGCCGTCGGCGCGGAGCGCGAGCACCTGATCGGCCTCGGCGAGGCCGGCGCGCGGATCGTGGGTGACGACGACGCGGGTCGAGCCGGTGCCGGCGCCGATCAGCGGCTCGACCAGCGCGGCGGCACCGGGGTCGAGGTGGGCGAGCGGCTCGTCGAGCAGGAGCAGCTCGGGCTCGTGCAGGAGCGCGCGGCAGACCGCGACCCGCTGGCGCATCCCGGCCGACATCTCGCCGGCGCGAACACCCGCAGCGGCCCCCATGCCGACCCGCTCGAGCAACTCCGCCGAGCGAGCTGCCCCACCACCGCCAAGACCGTGCAGGCGCGCGTGGAAGGCGAGGTTCTCGGCCGCGGTCAGCTCACGGTAGAGAAGCGGGTCGTGGCCGAGGAAACCGATCCGCCCGCGTATCTTCCATGCCTGGCGCGGCAACTCGCAGCCGAGCACGGTGACCTCACCGGCGCTCGGGCGCAAGAGCGTCGCGAGGATCCGCAGCAGCGTCGATTTGCCGGCGCCATTCGGGCCGAGGACGACGAGGGTCTCGCCCGGAGCGAGACCGACCGAGACATCGCGCAGGGCGAGGGACTCGCCGTAGGCACGCGAGACCTCGCGCAACGCGATCGCATCAGAAGGCGCCAAGGGGTGTTGACGCTATCGGGGAGACGTACAATCACTCGCAACCAGGGAGCCAGTTGAAACGACGGAACTTGAACAGAGGGCTGCTCGCACCGATCGCGGTCGCGCTTGCGTTCCCGGCCTTCGCCGGGGCTCAGGGAACGACGACCGAGATCGCCACCGGCGACAACTTCTTCAACCCCGAGAAGGTCTCGAGCGACGTCGGCGTCGAGAGCTTTTTCTGGCAATGGGGCCCGCCGGTGAGCTCGGGCGAGCACAACGTCAGCGAAGTCGGAGGGATCTTCTCCTCGGGTTCGCCGGAGACGAGCGGCTCATTGACGGTGACCCCATCGGCCGGGACCTTCCTCTACGTCTGCGACGTACACGGCTTCGTCAACGGCGACAACGTGATCGGGATGGGTGGCGAGATCGCGGTCAAGCCGACCGCCACGCCGCAGGGCAAGAAGGCGCTGATCACCTGGGCGACGGAGACGACCGACACCGGGACCAAGTTCGACGTCGAACAGAAGATCGGCTCGAAGAAGCCGGAGCTGGTCGAGGAGAAGACGAAGGCGATCGAGGGCGCCTTCAAGCTCAAGGGCGGGACGAAGTACGAGTTTCGGGTTCGCTCGCGAATCGGCAAGGCGACCAGCGAATTCTCACCGAAGCTGAAGCTGAAGGGCTAGTGGGCCTCCCACTAGCGAACTATCGCCCCTTGCGAAGCATCCGCGCGCCGGCCCTGACCAGCGGCTCGGCGCCCTCGCGAAACGCTCGCACGCGCTGGCCGTTTCGGCCGTAGAGGAGGCGGGCGTAGCTGCGGATCGCATCGCCGAGCGTGCGGTCATACGGCTGCCACCAGAGGTCGCGGGTGTGGCCGGGCTCCCATGTGATCGTCTTCACGTTGACGCACTCATAGAAGCCGAACTTCGAGTGCGAGCGGCCGAGGCCGGACTCCTTCACCCCGCCCCACGAGCACTGGCAGGCGCCGTGCGTGAACGAGTGGTCGTTGATCCAGACCATCCCCGACTCGATCGTCCGCGCCATCCGCTCGCCCTTGCGACGGTCGCGGGTCCAAATCGAGGCGCCGAGGCCGAAGTTCGAGTCGTTGGCGAGCACGAGTGCCTCCTGCTCGTCCTCGACGATGGTGATCGGCAGAACCGGGCCGAAGATCTCTTCGCGCATGATCCGCATCTCCGAGTCGACGTCGGTGAGGACCGTCGGTGCGATGAAGCGGCCGGGGTAGCCGCCGAGCTCCTCGGGGCCGCCGGTTCGCCGGACGGCGCCGGAGCTGATCGCGTCGTCGACGAGCGCGGTGACCAGGTCGGCCTGGTCGGCAGAGATCATCGGCCCGACCTCGGTCGTCCACTCGAGCGGGTCGCCGACGCTGAGCCGCTCGGTCTCGCGGATCACACCCTCGATGAAGGGCTCGGCGACCTCGCGAACGACGTAGGTGCGCTCGATCCCCGAACAGGTCTGGCCGGCGTTGGCGAAGCCTCCCCAGACGGCGCCGGAGATCGCGTTGGCGAGGTCGGCGTCGGCGCAGACGATCTGCGGGTCCTTGCCGCCGAGCTCGAGCACCGATCCCTTCATCCGGCTGGCGCAGGTCTCGCCGACGCGACGGCCGACCTCGACCGAGCCGGTGAAGAAGATCTTGCCCGCTGACGACTCGCAGAGCGCCTGGCCGATCTGGCCGCCGCCGTGGACGGTGCGGACGAGCCCCTCGGGCAGGCCGGCCTTCTCGAACGTCTCGCGGATCCGCTCGCCGAGCAGCGGCGTCAGGCTCGCCGGCTTGAGCACGACCCCGTTGCCCGACATCAGCGCGATTGCGACCTCGCCGAAGGGGATCGACCAGGGGTAGTTCCAGGGCGCGATCACGCCGACGACTCCGAGCGGCTCGTAGGCGAAGTGGCTGCGCTTGGTCAGCAGAAATGCCTGCCGATAGCGGATCTTCTCGTCAGCGAGGATCTCCGGCCCCGCGTCCGCGCACCAGGGCAG
>JBPCRS010000130.1:0-7637 GCA_050996575.1 Solirubrobacterales bacterium | reverse complement strand
TGAGGCACCGCTACGGGGATTCGAACCCCGGTTTCCGGACTGAGAATCCGGCGTCCTAGTCCCCTAGACGATAGCGGCAGGGAGCCGATATTAGCGGGTGAAATCGGTGATTTTACGCCCGGATTTCGATGCGGCCGAGAGGATTCGAACCTCCACGCCCTTTCGGACACGGCGACCTGAACGCCGCGCGTCTGCCAGTTCCGCCACGGCCGCGGGAACGGCCTCAGAGTACCGGGGGCAACTCTTTCGCTGTCCTGCCCTGTGTCCGACAGGTGGTCGCAAAGCAGGACGGTGGCGCGGAAGCGGACAATCGGGTCCATGGCAGACGACCGACGCGAGACAGACGTGATCAAGCGGGTCAGGTCCGTGCCCGAGGGCTTCGTCACCACCTACGGCGATCTCTGCCCCGAAGCGCCCCGGTTCGCCGGCACGATCCTCGCCAACAACCCAGACCCCAACCTCCCCTGGCACCGCGTCGTCCGGGCCGACGGCTCGCTGGCGAAAGGCGAAAGACAGCGCCGCCTGCTCGAGGCCGAGGGCACTCCGTTCATCGGCCCCCGCGTCGACATGAGCGTCGCCTGGTTCCCGATCGACGACGCGCTCGCATAACCTCTCCGAGGTGAGAGTGGGGCTGGTACTCGGGGCGGGCGGAGTGATGGGCGGAGCCTGGCTCACCGGTGGCCTCGACGCGCTCGCCCGAGAGACCGGCTGGGACCCGGCCGAGGCCGACTACCTCGTCGGCACCTCGGCGGGCGCGATGATCGGCGCGCTCTGCGCCGCCGGTGTCCCGCCCTGGTTCATGGTCGGGTTCTCGAAGGGGGAGTCGTTCGAGGGCGTCACCGATGCCGAGGGACGGCCGGCCGCGACCGCCGATCGCACAGGTGGCGCCGTCTACAGGGTCGAGCGCGGCGCCCTCCCCCTCGCCCCCGGCTCGTGGAGGCTCGCCTTCAACGCGATCACCCGCCCACGCAGCCACACGCCGGTGACGATGGCCGCCGGCTTCCTGCCGCGCGGGATCATCTCGACCGAGCCGCTGCGCGAACAGATCCGCCGTGTAGTCCCCGAGGGTTGGTCGAACCACCCGGGCCTCCGCATCGTCGCCTGCGACTACTCGAGTGGGCGCCGCGTCCCCTTCGGCCGCGAGGGCACGCCCCAGGCCGAGCTCGCCGATGCGGTAGCCGCCTCATGCGCGATCCCCGGCTTCTACCGGCCGGTCGCGATCGCCGGCGGGCTCTACGTCGACGGCGGCATCTACTCGACCTCGAACCTCGACATCCTCTGCGACGAGGAGCTCGACCTCGTCATCTGCCTCAACCCGACCTCCTCGCTTCACCCGATCCGTGCCTGGAACCCCGCCGACCGCATCGCCACGACTTGGCGCAACGCATCCGGGCGAAAGCTCGGCTCGGAGGCAAAGAAGCTGCGCGCCGCGGGCACCGAGGTGATCCTGGTCCAGCCCACCGGCGAGGACATGGCGGTGATGGGCAACAACCTGATGAGCGGCAAGCGCCGCAACGAGGCGATCGACACCGCCCGGATGACCGTCGCCGAGCACCTCCAGAAGCACCCGCTGCGCTCGCTGCTCGACGAGCTTCCCGAGGGCCGCCCGGAGAAGATCGAGCGCCCCGAAGGGGATCCCGCCGACTGGCCGATCGTGCTCGACCAGCCGACAAGGTGAGCGCTCGCAGTGGCTCGGGCCGCGATGGCGGCGGACGCCCGAGACTAGGTAGCCGAGGCCACTAGATGATTGATTCCCAATCGGCGTGTGCGCGGGGGCGCACGGGACCGAGCTGGGCGTGGCCGGCGGGCGAAGCGCATGCCGGTGGGCATGTGCGAGTCGCGACGGGCGCGATCCAGCGACGGTATCCGTGCGTCATCCGCGTGCGCGGGGATTGGGAATCAATCATCTAGCCCTCGACCCGCTCCGGCACGGAGCCAGGCATCGCCAGTCGCCCGTCTTCCGCGGCGCGAGCGTTCTCGACAATCGCGCCGACGATCTGCGGCCAGGCCCCACGTGGCAGGTCATGCCCCATGCCGCGCACGACCTCGAGCCGCGCGCCGGGAACTGCCCGCGCGGTCGCCTTGCCCGCGGCGAAGCGGACGAGCGGGTCCTTGTCGCCGTGGATGACGACGGTCGGCGCCCGGACGCCGCCGAGCGCCCGGCGGCGACCCGGCGAGGAGGTTAGCGCGTTAAGTTGTCGGGCGATGCCCTGCGGATAGCGGCAGCGGTCGAAGCTCTGGCCGGCCGTCTCGCGCAGCCGATCCTCGTCGGTCTCAAAGCCCGGCGAGCCGATCACCTCAAACGTCTTGACCGTGTGCCCGATGAAGCCATCCCGGTCGCTCGGCGCTGCCTTCATCAGGGGGCCGAAGGCTCGCAGCCGGGGCAAACCCGTGCGGCGCTCGCCGACGCTCGACATGATCGATGCCAGCGAGTGGACCCGCCGCGGGTGCTCGATCGCGACCGTCTGCGCGATCATCCCGCCCATCGAGGCGCCGACGACGTGCGCCGAGTCGATCTCGAGCGCGTCGAGCAGGCCGACGCCGTCGGCCGCCAGGTCGGACAACGTGTAGGCCGACGTGCCGAGGCCGAAGAGCATCTGCGCCCGACTCGGCACCCCGGCGTCGCCGATCTTCGACGAGCGGCCGATGTCGCGGTTGTCATAGCGGATCACCCGAAAGCCGCGCTCGGCGAGCTCAGAGCAGAAGTCCACGTGCCAGCCGATCATCTGCGTTGCCAGGCCCATGACGAGCAGCATCGGCGGGTTCTCCGACGAGCCGAACTCCTCGTAGCAGAGCTCGAGATCGCCGACTTTCGCGAAGCGCTCGCCGCTGCGGGTCACACGGTTGAGGTTACGGGACGAGCTGAACGACGGCTCAGGTCTGCTCGAGGTTGGCGAGCGCGGAATTGGCGGCGTTGAACCCGTTCATGCCGTGAACGCCGGCGCCCGGGGGCGTTGCCGCCGAGCAGATGTAGACGCCGGGGATCCCGGTTGAGTACGGGTCGAGGGCGAGGCGCGGCCGAAAGAGGATCTGCTTTGGCGTGTTGGCGCCGGTGATGATGTCGCCGCCGATGTAGTTCGGGTTGTAGGCGGCGAATTCGAGCGGACTGCGGACCGAGTGCGCGACGATCCGCTCGCGAAGGCCCGGCGCGAAGCGCTCGATCTGGTCGATCACGGACTCGAAGGCGTCGCCGGCATGCCCGCTGGGAACATGGGCGTAGGCCCAGATCGGATGCACGTCTCCGGCCGAGCGCTCGGGGTCAGCGAGGTATTGCTGCGCGACGAGGACGAAGGGCCGCTCCGGCATCCGGCCGCGGCTCACCTCGTGCTCGGCGGCGACGATCTCCTCGAAGCTCCCGGCGGCATGGACGGTGCCCGCCCGGCGGCATGGCTCGCTCGTCCACGGGACCCCCCCGTCGACGGCGAGGTCGACCTTGAACGCCGCGGGGCCGTGGCGGTAGCGCCGGTAGGCGCGGGCGACCCGACGCGGCAGCCGGTCGCCTGCGATCTCGACGACCGCGGCGGGGGCGAGGTCGAGGGCGACGATGTCGGCCGTCGACAGCTCGTCGAGTGAGCGCACGCGCCGGCCGGTCTCGACCCTGCCGCCGTTCGCCGCGAGCTCGGCGGCGAGAGCCGCTGTGATCGCCCCCGATCCGCCGCGGGCGACGGGCCAGCCGTGGGCGTGGCCGGCGACGATCAGCGCCGCGCCGATCGAGGAGCTCATCGGTCGGTCGAGCCGGCTGACCGCGTGCGCGGCGACGCCGCCGAAGAGGGCGCGAGCCGGAGCCCCCCGCCAGGCACGAGCGAGCAGCGTCGCCGGCATCGCCGCCGGCAAGCCGAACCGGGTGAGCAGCAGAGGATGGCTCGGGAGATGGAGGATCGGCCTTGTCAGATCCGCGTTCAGCCGGTCGAACCCGCGCACCGGCGGACCGAAGATCCGCCGCCAGGCCGCGCCGTCGGCGCCGAGACCGTCGGCGGTTTGCTCGAGCGAGCGGACCATCACGGCGGCGCTGCCGTCATCGAGCGGGTGAGCGAGATCGACTTCCGGCCAGCGCCACTCGAGCCCGTGGCGATCGAGCCCGAGCGAGATGAGAAACGGCGAACAGGCGGCCATCGGGTGGACGGCCGAGCAGTGGTCGTGGAGGACCCCCGGCAGGGTCAGCTCGCTCGTCCGCGCGCCGCCACCGATTTCGTCGTCGGCCTCGAGCACGGTCACGTCGACACCGGCCCGGGCGAGCGCCACCGCGCAGCTGAGGCCGTTCGGACCCGAGCCGACGACGATCGCGTCGCTCATGCCGCGGTCGCGGGTGCCGGCCTCGCCTCGGGCCGGCTCGTCACCTCGACCGGGAAGTCCCAGGTGTCGTCGAGCCAGGGCAGTCGCGCGACCATCTCCGCCACCTCGACGAACCCCTCCTCGAGCAGGCCACTCGCCGCGTCGAGAATCCGGTAGCGCTGGCGCTGGACGTGTGCGGGCTGGGATTCGAGCGTGATCACCCGGAGCTCGCCAGGCTCGAAGCGGCAGCGCTCCTGGACCGCGGCGAGAAGCTGAGCGTCGTGGAGATGCCCGTCGCCGAAGTTCCATCCGTTGACGATGCCCGAGACCAGCTCCCCCTCGCGGACATGGTAGGCCTCGACATCGTCGACGGCGCGCGGCAGCAGGCCGTTCAGGGCGCGGCCGTGCGAATGCATCGAGCGAAAGGCGAGGCCCTTCGCCAGCAGGACCTCGGCGGTGTCTCGGTCGTAGATCCTGCTCACCTGCTCGACGACGATTCGCGCCGGCTTGGTGATCGAGAAATCGAGCTTCTCCTCGGCGCCGCTCTCCTTTTTGAACAGCCACTGACTCGTCGCCCAGTTGCCGGCGTAATAGCGCATCGACGGCAGAAAGGAAACCTTCTCTGGCCAGAAGTTGCCGACGACCGGGACGAGAACGCAGCAGGCGATCAGAAAGGCGATCAGGAGCGGATCGTCGAGCGTCGAGAGCGGGACATCGCCGTAATGGCCGTAGAGGAAGAGGAGGCCGAAGATCATGAACAGGTTCCACTCGAGCGGCACCGCGAGCGGGAAGGTCGAGGTGATGTGGACGTGGAAGACGATCATCCCGATCATCGCCACCGTGCCGACCAACCCGCCGCTCGTCAAAAAGAGGACGACCGGCAGGGTGAATTCGATCGCCGTGCCCATGTGCGCGGCGAGGACAGCGACACGCGAGGGGCGCAGGTCCTCGGGATAGCTCTCGTACAGCATCGCCTTCGCCTTGCGCGAGCGATTCCAGGGGGTGTTGGAGATCATCACCGAGACGACGAAGGGGAAATGGCGGTTGAGCTTCGACGCCGCGGCGCCGAGCCAGATGCAGAGGAGGACGAACTGCGAGGCGACGATCAGGTTGCCGAGACCGAACAGGAAGACGACGAGAAGCGGGCCATACACCTCGGGCCTAGCGGCGAGAAAGGAAACCTTGTCGCGAAGGCCGAGCAGGACGAGGAACCCGATCAGGACCCCGACCGCACTCGGGTCGAGTCGGCCAACCGACTCGCCCGCGACCGGCTCACCGCCGGAGAGCAGCAGGTATATGGCCGAGCCGAGGACGCCGGCGTAGAGGACGACGTCGAGCGGCGAGCGTCGCGTGCCGCTCGTCAGCGGGACGTGGTTCGGCCAGGGCGGGAGGCGGACGGTGCCCGGGCGAAGCCAGTAGAGGATGCCGCCGATCGGTGGAATGAAGCGGAACGTCAGCGGCATCGAGCCGCAGCCGAGCCCTAGGACCTCCCAGAGGACGAGCCAGACGACGACCTTCTGAAAGACGATCGGCTCGGTCCACCACTCGGAGAAGTCCCCGAGCCCGCCGATCCCGGTCGTCGTCGCGGCGATCAGGGCGAAGGCACCAAAACCGAAGAGGACGAGCTTGACGAGGTAGATGAGGTAGATCGCCGACGGGGTGCCGAAGCCGTTCACCGCCCAGTCCTGCGCAAGCGGCTTGATCCGCTCGAGGTGCGGCTTCGTCTTCCACTCGGCGACGTCGACCGGCGGCGGAGCGGGTGTCAGGAAACCCATCGGCGACCTTCCTACCACACGGAAAGCTCGGGACCGCGACGCTGACGCAACTGTGACGTAACCTCAGGGTTGACGTAGTGGGGATGTGAGGCAGATCAGGGAATCGCTTCGAAGAGCAGGTCTGACCGGCGCCGTCGCGACCGTCCTGCTCGCGATCTTGGTCGCGGTACCGATCGCGGCGCTGGCGCTCGACGCTCCGAGCCCCGAGCGCGACACCCCCGGAGCCCGCGCCGCCGGCGCCGAGCTTCGCGGCTTCGGTTCCTGCGCCGCGGTAAAGCGCTACGCGCGCCGGCACTCTGAGGCGATCGGCGGATATGGAGTCGGAGGTGGGGCCGTCGCCGAAGACGGCGGGGCGCCGGTCACCGCTGCGCCCGGCGATGCCGGCGGCGCGGCCGCCGCCGGTGGTTCGGGCTCGACGACCAGCGAGACGAACGTCCAGGAGGCGGGGATCGATGAGCCCGACATCGTCAAGGCGTCGGGCTCGCGCGTCTTCGCAGTCGCCGACGGCAAGCTTCGCGCGCTCGATGTCTCCGGCGCCTCACCGGTCGAGCTCGGCTCGCTCGGGCTCTCCAAGCTCGGCGGCGGCAAGGACGACTCTGCGGACGCCGCCTACGGCCAGGAGCTGCTGCTCGACGGCGACCGCCTGCTGGTCCTCGCCCAGTCCTCCTCGACGACCGCCGACTACTACTACACGCCGGAGACCCTGCTCTCCGAAGTGGATGTCTCCGACCCAACCGCGATGAAGCTCGTCCGCACGCTGCGGGTCGACGGCGGATACGTCGACGCCCGGCTCAGCGAGGGGACGGCGCGCGTCGTCGTCTCCTCCTCGCCGACCTACGCGTTCGGTGAGCTGCCCCCGGTCGGCGGCGGTGGCATCGTCGAGCCGCAGCCGAGACCACAGCGCCGCCGCGCCGGCGGCCTCGTCCCGAACACCGTCCTCACCGACCAGACCACGGGCGCGAGCGAGAAGCGCCGCCTCCTACCCTGCCGCGAGATTCGCCGTCCGCGCCGCTTCTCCGGGCTCGAGATGCTTAGCGTTCTCACGCTTGACCTGGCGAAGGGCATCGAGCCGGTCGACACCGATTCGATCATGACCCAGGGCGACACCGTCTACAGCTCGGCCGACGCGCTCTACGTCGCGACCGAGCGCTGGCTGCCTTTCGACGCCACCGAGAAGCGCGCTTCCGCGGTCACCACCGCGATCCACAAGTTCGCGCTCGGCCCGGGCGAGACCGCCTACACGTCAAGCGGCGAGGTTCCCGGCTTCATGCTCAGCCAGTGGTCGCTCTCCGAGCAGGACGGGTTGCTGCGGGTCGCGAGCACCGGCGAGTCGCCCGAGTTCGAGGTCGGCGATCGCGAGAGCTTCGTCACGGTGCTCGGCGAGGTCGGCGACAAGCTGGCCGAGGTCGGGCAGGTCGGCGGCCTCGGCCGCGGCGAGCAGATCTACGCCGTCCGCTTCATCGGCGACGTCGCCTACGTCGTCACCTTCCGCCAGGTCGACCCGCTCTATACGGTCGACCTCTCCACGCCGACCGATCCGACCGTGCTTGGCGAGCTCAAGGTGCCGGGCTACTCGGCCTACCTTCACCC
>JBPCRS010000058.1:0-5933 GCA_050996575.1 Solirubrobacterales bacterium | reverse complement strand
CGCCAGACCTTCTCGTGCTCGGACTGCTCGGGGCAGGCGGGGTAGCCCCAGGAGTAGCGGCGTCCCTGGTCGAGCTCGACACCGAGATCGGCGCGCGCCTTGGCGTGCAGCCACTCGGCCAACCCCTCGGCAGCCTGGACCCCGATGCCGTGCGTGTAGAGCTGCTCGGCGAACTCGCCGTCTTGCTCGAGCTTCGCCATCAGCTCGGTCACCTCTCCTCCGACCGTCACACCCTGGAGCGCGACGACATCGCGCTCGTTCGCGTCGTTCAGCGGCCGGTAGAAGTCGGCGAGGCAAATCCGGTCGTGGCGAGGCTGGCGCGGAAAGACGAGCCACTCGATCTCACGGTCGCGATCCTCCGGATCGAAGACGACCAGCTCGTTGCCCTCGGAGTTGCAGGGGAAGTAGCCGAGCTTGGTGCGCGGGTTCAGGTAGTCCTGCTCGCGCCACATCCGCTCGAGCCTCGGGGCGAAGCCCTCCTCGCCCTCGTGGCCCTCGACGATCCGGCGCCAGTCCTCGCCCTTCTTGCCGCGCCCGCCCCAGTGCAACTTGAACAGCACGTGGCGGTCGAGGTAGGGATAGACCTCCTCGAGGTCGGCCTCGATCTCGCGCACGCCCCAAAACGGCGGCTCGGGTATCTCGTTCTCGGTCGAGGCGGCCGAGCGCACCGAGTCGTCGGTCGTCGGCGGCCCGGTGTCGACGACGACCGGCTTCTCGCGGAACTCCTGAGCCTCGTCGCGCATCTTCGTCACCAGCGACTCGCGCGCGCCCTCGTCGACCAGCGCGTCCATCGTGTCGAGCCCCTGGAAGGCGTCCTTGCAGTAGAAGACGCCGGGCTGGTAGACCTCGTCGGACTCCTTGCCGCGCGGGTAGAGCACGCGGCGGCCGAAGTCACGGTTGATCGCCGCGCCGCCGATCAGGACCGGGAACTCGAGCCCGCGCTCGTGCAGCTCGCCGATGCAGGCCGGCATCTGCTTCGAGGTCGAGACGAGCAGGGCCGAGAGGCCGATCGCGTCGGCGTCCTCCTCGATCGCGGAGGAGATGATCGTCTCGACCGGAACCTGCTTGCCAAGATCGACGACCGTGTAGCCGTTGTTGGTCAGGATCGTGTTGACGAGCGACTTGCCGATGTCGTGGACGTCGCCGAAGACGGTCGCGATCACGACCTTGCCCTTGCTGTGGCCCTCGATCCGCTCGAGGTAGTTCTCGAGCTGGGCGACGGCGCGCTTCATCACTTCGGCCGACTGCAGGACGAAGGGCAGGATCAGCTCGCCGGCGCCGAACTTGTCGCCGACCTCTTTCATCGCCGGCAGCAGCACCGTGTTCAGCGTCGGCACTGCGCCGATCTTCTCGACCGAGCGATCGATCCACTCCTCGACCCCCTCCTTGCGGCGGCGCAGGATGTGCCAGTGCAGGGCCTGCTCGGGCTCCATCCCCTCGGTCGGGTTCTCGGCCTCGGCCTCGGCGTCCTCGCCCTTCGACTCGAAGTGCTCGATAAAGCGCTCGAGCGCGTCCTCGCGGCGGTTGAGGACGAGGTCGTCGGCGAGCTCGCGCTCGTTCTCTGAGATCTCGCCGTAGGGCGTGATGTGATTCGGGTTGATCATCGCCAGGTCGAGCCCGGCGTCGACGCAGTGGTGGAGGAAGACCGAATTGAGCACCGCGCGAGCGGGCGGCGAGACGCCGAACGAGACGTTGGACACGCCGAGCGAGGTCTTCACCTCGGGGAGCTCGGACTTGATCAGCCGAATGCCCTCGATCGTCTCGACCGCCGACGGCCGCCACTCCTCGTCGCCGGTGGTCAGGGTGAACGTCAGAGCGTCGAAAATCAGCAAGTCCGGGTCGAGACCGTGCTCGTCGCAGGCGAGCTCGCGCAGTCGCTTCGCAATCTCGAGCTTTCGCTCGGCCGTCTTCGCCATCCCGACCTCGTCGATCGTCAGCGCGATCAGCGCGGCGCCGTGCGCGATCGCAAGCGGCACGACGCGGTCGAGCTTGTCCCGGCCGGCCTCGAGGTTGACCGAATTGACGATCGCGCGGCCGGGCGTGCGCTCGAGCGCGGCCTCGATCACGTCGGGCTCGGTCGAATCGATCTGAAGCGGCGCCGGCTGGGTCAGCGAGACGCGCTTCGCGACCTCGGCCATCTGCTCGTCCTCGTCCTGGCGCTCGGTCAGCGCGACGCAGAGGTCGAGTACATGGGCGCCACCCGTGACTTGGTCCTCGGCGATCTGGACGATGCCGTCATAGTCATCGGCGAGCAGCATCTCCTTCGCCTTGCGCGAGCCCTGCGAGTTGACCCGCTCGCCGACAAGCGTCGGCGCCGGCTCCTGGACGAGCGGGGTCGCCGTCATCATCGAGCTGACCAGAACCTGGCCGGCCGCCGGGCGCTCGCCCGGCTTGTGGTCGCCGACGCGTTCCTTGATCGCCCGGATGTGGTCGGGGGTGGTGCCGCAGCAGCCGCCGACGACACTGACGCCGTTTCGCTCGACGAACTCGCCGAGCACCTTCGAGAGCTGCTCGGGGTTCTCGGGGAAGATCGTCTCCCCCTCTGGGCCCTGTAGCGGCAGGCCGGCGTTGGGAATGCAGTGCACGGGCAGAGGCGAGTGCTCGCCGAGATAGCGGATCGCGTCACGCATGTCCTCGGGGCCGGTCGAGCAATTGAGCCCGACCACCTGGACGTCGAGTGCGACGAGCGTCGTCAGCACCGCCTCGATGTCGGTGCCGAGCAGCATCTTGCCGCCCTGCGGCAGAAGCGAGACGCTGGCCTGGATCGGCAGCGTGCGGTTGGCCTCGGCGAACGCCGCGCGGGCACCGAATACGGCGGCCTTGACCTCGAGGATGTCCTGCGCGGTTTCGATGATGATCAGGTCGACGCCGCCCTCGACGAGGCCCTTGGCTTGCTCGGTGAAGACCTCGACCAGTTCGCGGAAGGTGACCCTGCCTAGCGTCGGGTCGTCGGAGGCGGGCAGGTGGCCGGTAGGCCCGATCGAGCCTGCGACGAAGCGCTCCGGGCCGGCGGCCTTACGGGCGATCTCGGCCGCCTTGACGTTGATCTCGTGCGTGTGCTCGGCGAGGCCCCACTCCTCGAGCTTCATCCGCGAAGCCTGAAATGTGTCGGTCTCGAGCACCTCGGCACCGGCCTCGATCATCGAGGCGTGGACGCCCTCGATCACGTCGGGGCGCTTGAGAACTAGCGCCTCGTGGCATTTGCCGGGCAGCCCGCCGTAGTCCTCGCTGGTCAGCTCGAACTGCTCGAGCGTCGCGCCCATGCCGCCGTCAAAGACGACGACGCGTTCGCTCAGAGCCCTTATGAAGTCCCTATCCGCCATTTGAGAGTCGGTCACCTCCATCGATCCCGGCTGTCGCACCGTGCTCACCTCCGGGGAGGTCTGCCGGTTGCGGCGGCTTCAGGTCCGGGCCCATCTGCCGCTCTGGATGGTGCCGACAATGTTAGGACATGAGGACCCTCCGGATGCAGCTAGATGCTGTCGGGCGTGAAGGTGTCGCAGGCGGCAGGGTCACCGGACTCGTAGCCGTTCTCGAACCAGGTGCGGCGCTGTTCGGAGGTGCCGTGGGTGAAGCTGTCGGGATCAACCGTGCCGCCGGCGCGGCTCTGCAGGCGGTCGTCGCCGATCGCCTCGGAGGCCGTGAACGCCTCGTCGATGTCGCCCGCCTCGAGATCGCCTTCGGCGTAGACGGTGCTGGCCCAGACGCCGGCATAGCAGTCGGCCTGAAGCTCGGTCCTCACCGATAGCTCGTTCGCCCTATCGGGATCGGCGCTCTCGAGCCGTGCGACCTCGTCGTTGGTGCCCGTCTGAGCCTGGACGTGGTGGCCCATCTCGTGCGCGATCACGTAGGCCCAGGCGAAGTCGCCACCGGCGCCGAGCTGGCGCTCCATCTCCTCGTAGAAGCTCAGGTCGAGGTAGACGCGCCCGTCGGCGGGGCAGTAGAACGGGCCGACCGCCGAGCTGGCCGAGCCGCAGCCGTCGGTCCGAACGGCGTCGGCGAAGAGGACGAGCTGGGCGTCCTCGTAGGGGTCCTGGTCGGCCTGAAAGGTCTCGGCCCAAGTCTCCTGAGCGTCGACGAAGACATAGGTCGAGAAATCCTTGAGGTCACGCTGGGGGTCCTCCCCCGGCGGGATCGGCTGCGGGTCGTTCACTCCGGGCGCGCTCAGCCCGCTGCCGAAGATCTCCTCGACCGAGAAACCCTCGGTGTCGCCGGAGCCGCCGAGGAATTGGACCGCGAGCACAATGATTACGACGACGATCCCGGCGCCGCCGCCGAGCCCGGCGAGCCCGCCGGGGATCGGCAGCCCGCCCGAGCCGCCGCTCGCGCTCGACCGCTTCGGCGCGCCGCGGACATCGATCACGTCGCGGCTCTTGGTGCGCTTCCACTTCATCAGGTGGCGAGGCTATTGGGCGGGCCGCGGTGACGCAGAGGGACGCGACCGCAGCGTCCGCGACCCAAGGCGTCTGTGGTCGCGGGCTCGTAGGGCAGGCGATCTGACTTTTGGTCGCGCCACGACCAAAAGTCGCACCATCGCCACGGTTCCGGCCAAAGCGGGCTCCGCGAGGCCAGATCGAGGGCGATTGTCGAGTTTGTCTCCAGATAGGCGACAAAGTCGACCAGCGACCGCCAGCGCGTGACCAAACACGCGCACCTGGTCACCAACCCCGCCCGAACTCACCCCCCTTTACCAGCCCCGCGACCCACAAACGCCTTGGGTCGCGGTGGCTACGCGTCCGCCTTCGGTCCGCTCAGTCGATCGCAGCCCCGCGCGGCGCCAGCCGCACCGGGGCCGCGGAGAGCGCTCGAACCCGCATGTCCGACCAGGTCATGCCTTCGCGGACGAGCGCCGGCAGACCGAGGGTGACCGCCGTCGCGACCTCGACCGCCTGCAGGATGACTCCGTAGGCGAGCGCGTCGGCGGCGCCGATGCCGAAACCCGTGGTAAGGACGCTGATCACGGCGCGCTGGAAGACGCCGACGTTCGACGGTGTCGCCGGGATCACCGCCGTGACGTTGACGGCAAAAAGGACGGCGGCCGCGGCGCCGATCCCGGCCGCCTCGAGGCCCATCGCCTCGAGCAGGGCGAAACAGGCGAGCAGCTGGATCGCCCAGGCGCCGAGCTGGGCGATCGCGGCGAGGGGTCCGTGGCGCGGATCGCGGAAGATCTGCAGCCCCAGGCGCACTTGGACGAGCGCGTCGCGGATCGCGGCGACGATCCGCGAGATCCGCCCGCTGCCGTTGCGGCGGACAACGCTCGGCGCGAGCACGACCGCAACCAGCAGCAAGAGCGGCGCGGTCGAAGCGATGAAGATCTTCTCGGTGTTCGAGTGGAAGAGGTCGGTCGAGCCGACGATCACGCCCCCGAGCAGAATCAAGGCGAGGATGTTGAGCGCGGTCTGCGAAACCAGCGTGCCGAGCAGAACCGTGAACGTCTCCCGCATCCGGCCGCTTCGCCTGGCGAGGACCATCGCGCGCGCCGGCTCGCCGAGGCGGGCCGGCAGCGTCGCCGACATCAGCACCCCGGTCATCGTCGCCGAAGTCACGTCGCGGCGGCGAAACGGGATTCGCGGCAGCGCCGAGCGCGCGATCGCGAGCCAGGACTCGGCGCGCATAAACACCGACAAGCACATCAGCGCGACCGCGAACAAGACCCAGCTCAGATCGGAGCGGACGACGCTCTCGATCACGCTGTCGAAGCCGATCTTGCGCGCCGCGATCGCGGTCAGCCCGAGGCCGGCAATGCCGGCAACGCCGAGCCCGACCCGGCGCAGCTTTCGATGCCGCCCACCCCCGACCGAGGGCGGGTCGAGCGAGGGCAAGCGCCGCGCGGGTACCCGCTCTGAGCCGTCGGCGGGCACGAGTCCAAGCCTGCGGGTGATTCGCTCGCGCCCGCCGGCGGGCGCCAGCGCTTCGCGCGCACGCTTGTAGAC
>JBPCRS010000044.1:0-7047 GCA_050996575.1 Solirubrobacterales bacterium | reverse complement strand
CCCCCGAGCAGGCCGCGGGAGAGCCGGTTGACTCCCGCACCGACGTCTACTCGCTCGGCGGCGTCTGCCATTTCGTCCTCACCGGCCACCCACCGTTCCCGCGCGAGAACCAACTGGCGACGCTTTTCGCCCACGCCAACGCCCCGCGCCCGCGCCCGACCGAGACCGACCCGAGCCTGCCCCCCGCCGTCGACGAGGTGATCGTGCGGGCGATGGCCACCGATCCGGACGATCGCTACGACTCGGCCGGTGAGCTGGCCGCGGCGTTGACCCGCGCGCTTGGCGCCGCCGCGTCAACCGTCGTGCCGCCCGTGGCCACCGCTCCCGCCGGGACACCAACTCGCGTCGCGGATCCCGGTGAGACCCGCGCGGCTACGACTCGCCAGCTTCCCTCCGGCGCTGGGCGCAGACGGGCGCTGTCGATCGCCCTCGGCCTCGCGGCGCTCGCCCTCGTCGCCGCGGTCCTCGTAATCGCGACGGTTGGCGGCGAGGATCCACCGGCTTCCGCGCCCAGCTCAGACGGAGGAGGAGGCGGCGACGGGTCCGCCGGCCCTGTGGTCAAGGCGGGCCCGGAGATCATCGTCGGCGACGCACCCTCGGGGATTGCGATCGGCCCAGAGAAGGTTTGGGTCGCGGCACGCGGTGTCGGCGACGTGCAGGCGGTCAACCCGGAGACGAACATGGCCGAGCAGCTGGCCGAGAGCGTTCAGAGTGTCGCCTCGGTTGCCGTTGCCTTCGACTCGGTATGGGCGGTGAGCCCGGTCGAGGACGCCGTCTACCGGCTGAACCCCGCCGAGGGAATCGCACCGATCGAGATCCCGGTCGGCCGCGGCCCGTCCGACGTCGCCTTCGACGCTGACTACGTCTGGGTGACGAACCAGGAGGAGAGCACGGTCTCGCGGATCGACCCGGACACGAACGAGGTCGACGCGACCGAGGAGGTCGGCGAGGCGCCGCGCTCGCTCGCCACCGGCGACGGTTCCGTTTGGGTCGTCAACACCGACGCCGGCACCGTCTCCGAGATCGACTCCGCGAGCGCGAAGCGGGCCGGCAGCGCGATTCCCACCCCGGGCTCGCGCCCGAACGACATCGCCGTCGGCGAGGGCTCGGTCTGGGTGATCGACAACATCGACGGCACGCTTACCCGGATCGATCCGGCCAGCAGGCAGGTCGACGGCGAACCACTGGCCGTCGGCAACCTGCCGCGCGGGGTCAAGGTCGGCCTCGGCTACGTCTGGGTCGCGAACTGCGGCGATTCGACCGTCACCCGCGTCGACCCGGCGGCGTTCGAGCTCGACGACAAGCCGGTCGACGTCGGCCGCGACCCCGCCGACATCGCGATCGGGCTGGACGCGGTTTGGACCGCGAACGAGGGGGCTTCGACCGTGACCCGCCTCGACCCCGACTCGTAGCCCGACTGAGTAATTCGACGTTCGCGACCGCCCGCTAGATGATTGATTCCCAATCAGCGTGTGCGCGGGGGCGCACGGGACCGAGCTGGGCGTGGCCGGCGGGCGAAGCGCATGCCGGTGGGCATGTGCGAGTTCCGACGGGCGCGATCCAGCGACGGTATCCGTGCGTCATCCGCGTGCGCGGGGATTGGGAATCGATCATCTAGAGGCCGAGCCGGCGCAGGTTGCGGGCGAGCGCGCGCTCGTCCCGGCGCAGCTCGCGGTCGGCGATCGCGACGAAGCGGACGCGGCCGCGCCGGATGCCGAAGACGAGGCCGCCACGCGCCGCGATCAGCTTCGGTGTTAGTGATTCAGCGCCCGGGTAGGCCCGCAGGACACGCGCGATGCGGGTGCGCCGACGAACGCCGCGGGCGCCGCGGGTCGCGGCGGTGGTCGCGACCAGGCGGACGCGGTCGGCCTTGGAGAGGACGGCGTGGGTGCTCCCGTTCGGGCGAGCGCAGTAGGTCCACCGCCGTTTGACGACGCGCTTTGGGCTCCCCGCCTGGGTGAGGAGCTCGGCGCCCGGGGCTCCGAGCCGAGCCGAGCCGATCGCCCGGCGACGGACGCGCTGAGGCCCGCGCAAGCAGGGAAGCGCCGGCTCCTCGGTGACCTGGCGGCAGGCCGCGCCGACGCAGTCCTTGAACCCGTCTAGCTGGCCCGCGAGCTCGCGCTTCACCGCGGCGTGGCGTGGGCTCTCGTGCAGGCTCTGCATCTCGTACGGATCTGCCTCGAGGTCGTAGAGCTCCTCCTCGAAGACGGGGTTGCCGTCGACATCGCGGAACCAATGCACGTACTTGAAGCGCTCGCTGCGAATCGCGTCGTAGAAGACGTTGACGCCCTCGTGGTAGGCCGGGACCACGACCGCGTGCTGGCCTTCGACCTCGTCGAAGTCGGCCTCGAAGAGGATCGAGCGATCTGGGCGGTGGTCGGGCTCCTGGGCGAACGGGACCAGCGACTCGCCGTCCATCACGCGGCCGGCGGTGGCTCCGGCGAGCTCGGCGATCGTCGGGGCGAGGTCGATGTTGCCGACGAGCTGGCTTCGGCTGACCCCCGCCGGGAAGCCCGGGCCGCGAATCAGCAGAGGCACGCGCACCGACTCCTCGTAGGGGACGACCTTCTCGCTCGGGAACCGATGCTCGCCGTGGAGGTAGCCGTTGTCGGAGGTGAAGACGATCAGGGTGTTGTCGAGCTCACCGGCCTGCTCGAGCTCGTCGACGATCCGCGCGACCGCCTCGTCGACCGCCTGAAGGGCCTCGAGCCGGGTCCGGTGGCTCTCCGCGATCTTCGCCTCGAGCCCGGAGTCGATCCGCGCGTAGTGGCGGATTACGCTCGGCTTGTCAGAGACGTCCTCCTCGTCGTAATTCGGGCGCGGGTGGAACTCGTGGTCGGCGAAGGATCCCTCGTGACGCGGAGCGGGCCGGGGCCCGTTTTCGGCGTCGATGAACTCCCAGTGCACAGCGCTCGTCGCCAGCTGGATGAAAAAGGGCTGATCGCTCGGCGCCCACTGGCGGATGTCCGCAATCGTCCGGTTCGCGAGGACATCGGTCTGGTAGTCCTCGGGCATGACGCCGAACGGGCGCCTGAGCGCGTTGTCCTGGACGATGTAGTCGTACATCAGGTAGGTCGTCGGATCGCGCAGCGCGAACCAGTCGTCGTAGCCGGGGGCGATCTGGGCGTGCGGCGGCCCGAGTATGGAGCCGTACTCGTTGAGCATCTTGCCGATGTGCGCCGTCCGGTAGCCGGCCTGCTGGAGCCAGACGGCGAGTGCGTTCGAGAAGTCGAACTTGGCGTAGCCGCCCTCGGGGGCGTCGTTGTCGGTGACGCCATGGTTGTGGGCGTACTGGCCGCTGAGGAACGTCGAGCGCGACGGGCAGCAGAGCGGGTAGGTCGCGAAGTTGTTCTCGAACGTCGTCCCCGCCTCACCGAGCAGACGGTTCGTCTTCGGCATCGCCTCCATGTCCCAGAGCCGCTGATCGTCGGTCATCACGACGACGATGTTCGGCTGCACCAGGACGGCCCCGGCCTCGGGCGCTACGACGAACGACGCCAGTAGAGCGAGACCGATCGCCAATGCTCGCTCACCTGTACTCATGTGATGGTTATAACCCACTTGGGTGACTCCGGCGTCGCAGTCACTCGCCGTAGATCTCGCTTTCGATCAGCCCTACCGAGCGGATCACCGAGTCGAGGAACGGCTTCAGCTCCTTGCGCAGCCGCTTGTATTCCTTGCGGCCGGCGGGCGTGATCGCGTAAAAGCGGCGGGTGCGGCGGTCAGGGTGCTCCCAGCGGCCCTCGATCAGGCCTCTGCCCTCGAGCTCGCGCAGTAGCGGGTACATCGTGTTCGGGTTGACCGAGATCACGCCCTGGGTCATCCCCTCGATCTCCTCGATCAGCCGGTTGCCGTAGGCGGGCTCGTCGCCGACGAGGTGGAGGACGAGCAGGCCGAACAGGTCGCGGCGGGGGGGCTCGCCGCCGAAGACGTCGGAGGGCCGGCCGCCGCGACGACCGCGGCTGCCCCGCGTGCGCGCCTCGGAGTGGCGGGCGGTCTCGGCGACCGCCTCGGTGACCTTCTTCTTCGGCTTGTTGCCGGCCGCCACTTAGCAGCCCTTGGTGGAAACGGTCAACCTCGGCGAGCGTCCGCGGAACCTCGCCTCGAGCACACCCGTCGAGGGCTCGAAGCTCCAGCGCCTGCCGGCGAGCTCCTCACCGTCGATGCGAACGGCGCACGGCTCGAGCGGCCGGCGCAGGGTCGCGAGCGACGCCTGAAGCTCGAACCGGCGCGCCGCTTCCTTGCCGCGGATCGCCAGCCGCCAGGTCCCTCCGCGCTCACGCGATGAGATCCGGCCCCTCGCTCCGAAACGCGCTTCGCTTCGCCCGCGCGGGAAGGCAAGCAGCTCGAGCTCGCGCCGGCGCTCGCCGAGCCCGACCAGCCCGTCGGGCCCGCCATCGGCGAGCGTGTCGACCTCGGCCGGCAGCAGCGGAAGCACCGAGCCGGCGCGGGCGAGGAGCGGCAACTCCTCGAGCGGAGCCGGCACGGTCGCGTCACGCCCGCCGCGAAGCTCAATGACCGCGCCGAGATTGAGACCCCCTCCGCCCTCTTCGAAGGCGGCGCTTCGCCAAAGGTCGACCCAGCGTCCCCGCGGCAGGTAGACGCTGCGCTCTCGCGCCGCATCCTCGGTCACAGGCGCCGCGAGCAGATCAGGGCCGAACATGAACTCGTCGTCGGTGGAGACGGCACGAGGGTCGCCGGGCTCGACCAGAGCGAGGTGGCGCATCAGCGGCAGGCCGCTGCGCCTGTACTCACGCTGCGCCGCGACGAGGTAGGGGTAGAGCTGGGTGCGCAGCTTCGTGTAGCGGCGCCAATTCGCGATCTGATCGTCGTCGATCACCTGAGGGCGCGCCTTCGAGGGCAGGGCGACGCCGTTGGCCTGCGTCCTCATCACCCCGGAGACGGCGCCGAACTGGACCCAGCGGGTGAGCAGCTCGGGCGATAGCCGGTTGAACCCGAGCGCGAAGAAACCGCCGACGTCCGAGCCCCAGACGCTGATCCCCGAGAGCCCGATCGAGAGCGCCTGGGTCACCGCCGAGCGCAGCCCGTCGAATCCGAACGCCGTCGTCGGATCGCCTCCCCAGACGACCTGCGCGCAGGGCGCCGAGCCGGTCCAGCCCGAGCGCTGGAACCGGTTGATCGGCCGCGGCGCGTCGGCGACCGCGTCAAACGCGGCGCAGTGGTAGCGGGTCGCATATGGGTTGTGGGCCCGGGTGCCGTCGATCCCGCCGGCCGAGACCGAGTCGAGCGGCGTGTATTCACCGAAGTCCTCCATCCAACCGTCGTAGCCGTCGGCGACCGCCTCGTCGAGCAGTCGCCCGTAAGCATCGATTCCGGCCTGGCCGAAGAAGTCGAACTGGCCGACGACGTTGGAGTCCTCGGGGCTCGCCCCATAGCGGTAGAGATAGGGCTGGCCGAGCTGGTTTCGCGTCAGCGCACCGGCGGCCGCGGCCGGATCGAACCCCGCCGCATAATTCTGGCAGACCATCGGGTTGAAATAGGTCGTGATCGCGACGCCGGCGGCGTGGGCGGCGGCGGTGCGGGTGCGCTCGGCCTCGGTTCGCTGCTCGCCGCAGGGCAGGTA
Source organism: Solirubrobacterales bacterium (assembly GCA_050996575.1). Taxonomy (GTDB): domain Bacteria; phylum Actinomycetota; class Thermoleophilia; order Solirubrobacterales; family 70-9; genus DASUSH01. The sequence goes on along the minus strand of JBPCRS010000044.1, from coordinate 1,463 downwards.
GTGCGCGTAGGTCTGAAGCACCGAGACCGGCACGTCGCGCTCGCGGAACTTCGCCAGCTCGGCGAAATCGTCGTCGTCGGCCTGGTACCAGGGTCCGTAGACCCAGGGCGCCGAGGGCATCGGCTGGCGACCGGTAGAACGGGTCAGGCGGCGAACCGCGTCGGCGGGCTCGGGCCCGGCGAAGAAGCGCAGCGCAATCCGGTCCGGCGGCGGCGCCGAATCGGCGCCCGTCTCGCCCTCGGGGGCCTTGACGACCTCGACGCTCCAAGAATCGGCGCTATCTGCACCGAGCCGGAAGTAGCTCGTCTCGGGGTTGTCGACGAGCACGCCGTAACCGGACGAGGAGAGCAGCCACGGAATCGGGAAGTAGGTCGCGTCGGTGCGCTCGCGAAGCCCCCACGGCGGCACGAAGGCGCCGAGGAACGGATACTCCTCGGCCTGGTACGGGCCGTCGGAAACGTAGTTCTCGACCACTCCGGACTGTGCGACGGCGTTCGAGCGCTCGCCGAAGCCGAGGTAGCGTTCGCCGGCACGCGCCTCGAAGCCGATCCCGACCGCCTCGAGCTCGGCACCGGCGCCGATCACCTGCGCCTCGAAAGCAATTTCTCCCTCGCCCGCGGCGGCGATCCGGACCGCGATCGTCCGGGCCGGGTCGGTCGTCGCCAGCTCGGCGAGATAGGCGCCGCCGTTTCGGCGCGAGCTCAGGACTCGGGTCGCGTGCTGCCAACCGGAGCCCGTCCGAAAACCAACCGTCCCACTCGCCCGTGTGTCGGTGCCCGGATGCTCGGCCAGGACCGCGGCGCCGGACTCGTCGGTCAGCGTCAGCCGCCACGGATCGGCGTCGACCTCGGCGCGAAGCGCACCCGTGTCGGCGGCGGTCTCGGCCGAGGCCGAAGGAGCGATGACGAGCATCAGGACCGTGGCGATCGCCGCCGCCAAACCCGCGTTCGCTCGCCCGCCCACACAGATCAGGCTACCTCCGAGCGAGCTCGACGAACCCCGGTCGGCCGTGAGTGCGTTTCATCACAGGGTGAGCGCAGTCACACACGAGCGCCCGAGGGTGGGAGGATGATGCGTGCCGTTAAGGGTAGGACTACCGAGGAGAGCGCATGTCCCATATGACCGAAGGCCAGAGGCTGCAATTCGATCGGCCCGACCTGAAGGGCACCGACGTCAGCGTCCGCACGAAGAGCAACCGCTGGCTGTACGTCTACATGGCGATCGCGGTCGTCGTTGCCGGGCTGCTGAGCTGGCAGGCGATCGAGCGGATCGACGGCTGGGCCTCGCTCGTCGTCCTCGGCGGGATCATCATGACGGCGGTCGGGATGATCATCGCGGTAAGCCCGAACCGCGAATCGTAGCCGCTAGTGGGTCTTCCAGAAACGTTGTGCCTGAAACGGCGAGACGCAGGCGCCGGCTGGCAAGGACGCAGGGAGCCCGCATGGCAGCGCCATGTGGGCGAC
>JBPCRS010000033.1:0-4291 GCA_050996575.1 Solirubrobacterales bacterium | reverse complement strand
CGGATCGACGTCCCGGTGATCGTCTCGGGCGGCCTGCAGAGCGCCGAGCACGCGCGGCTTGCCTACGAGGAGTCAGCTGCCGACGCGGTGATGGTCGCCCGCGGCTCGCTCGGCTACCCGTGGATTTTCGAAGAGCTGACCGGCAGGCGCTCGCAGCAACCCGAGCCGGCCGAGATCATCGCCGAGCTCGAGTGGGTGCTCGAGCGAGGCGAGCGCCATTGGGGCGAGGAGCGAGCGGCGCGAAACCTGCGCAAGTTCTACCCCTGGTATCTCGAGCGGCTCGGAGTCGAAGGCCCTGCGGCTGACGCTTTCCAGCGCACGGAGCGGGTTTCAGACGTGCGCGCGATGCTCGCCGAGATGCCGCGATCGAGGCTTGCGGCGGCGTCCCAGGGCCGCCTTCCGGCCTCGCTATAATCCCCGCCTTCGCGCCCGGACCAGCGGCCCCAAAAGGTCGTGGTTTGCGGGCCTTTTTGTTCGCATAGGGGGCGCTTGCCCCGATTGACCCAAGAGGGAAGAGGTTTTTTTCGCAGTGAGCCGTGAGTCGCTGATCACCAAGGAAGGCCTTGACAAGCTCAAGGACGAGATCGAAACCCTCTCAACCGTGAGGCGGCGTGAGGTCGCCCAGCGAATCAAGGAGGCGCGCGAGTTCGGCGACATCTCCGAGAACTCGGAGTACGACGACGCGAAGAACGAGCAGGCGATGCTCGAGCAGCGGATCGCCCAGCTCGAGGATCGGATGCGCCGGTCGAAGGTCGTCGACTCGAAGCAGATCGACAACACCCAGGTTTCCGTCGGCGTCCGCGTCCACGTCAAGGACCAGAAGTCCGGCGACTCGCGCAAGTTCGACGTAGTCGGCGCCGCCGAGGCCGAGCCGCCCGACAAGCTCTCCAGCGAGTCGCCGGTCGGCAAGGCGCTGATCGGTCACAAGCGCGGCGACGTCGTCACCGTCGCCGTGCCCCGCGGTCCGAAGCGCAAGCTGAAGATCACCAAGATCGAGGCTTAAGGTCTCGTTCCTCGGGATGGCTAGGCTCGCCGCTAATGAGCGAGGGCGAGCCGACCGAATCCGACCACCTCGCCGAGCGCCGCGCCAAGCTCGCGCGCCTGCGCGAGGCCGGTGTCGAGCCGTTCCCGCACGAGTTCGAGAACCGTGTCTCGATCTCCGCGGTCCGCGCCGAGCACGACGGCCTCGAGGCCGGTGAGGAGACCGAGGACGCCTACCGCGTCGCCGGCCGGATCACCGCGCGCCGCGGCCACGGCAAGTCGGCCTTCCTCGACCTCGCCGACGGCTCCGGCCGGGTTCAACTCCACTCGCTTGCCGACGCTCTCGGCACCGAATCGCACGAGGCGCTGCTCGGTCTCGACCTCGGCGACATCGTGGGCGTCGACGGCACGGCATTCGCCACCCGCCGCGGCGAGCTCTCCCTTCGTGTCGACGGCTGGCAGCTTTTGGCGAAGAGCCTGCGCCCGCTGCCCGACAAGTTCCACGGGCTCGAGGACACCGAGACCCGCTACCGACGGCGGGAGCTCGACCTGATCGCCAACCCCGAGGTCCGCGAGGCGTTCGTCACCCGCGCCGGGGTGATCTCCGAGATCCGCCGCCGGCTTGACGGCGACGGCTTCGTCGAGGTCGAGACGCCGGTCCTGCAGCCGCTGTACGGCGGGGCGCTGGCGCGGCCGTTCACCACCCATCACAACGCGCTCGACCGCGACCTCTACCTGCGGATCGCGACCGAGCTCTATCTGAAGCGGCTGATCGTCGGCGGGATCGAGCGCGTCTACGAGCTCGGCAAGGACTTCCGCAACGAGGGGATCTCGCCGAAGCACAACCCCGAGTTCACGATGCTCGAGTTCTACGAGGCCTACGCCGACTACTCGGGCGCCGCCGAGCGCACCGAGAACCTCGTCGCGGGCGCCGCCGAGGCGGTGCTCGGCACGACCAAAGTCAGCCACGGCGACGAGCAGATCGAGCTTGCGCCGCCGTGGCGGCGGATCAGCTTCCGCGAGGCAATCCGCGACGAGACCGGCATCGACATCACCGAGCATCCGACCCGGGAGGCCCTCGCTGCGGAGATCGGCGGCGATCTACCCGACGAAGCGGGCCGGGGCAAGCTGCTCGACGACCTGCTCTCGAAGCGGGTCGAGCCAAAGCTGATCCAGCCGACGCTGATCATCGATTACCCGGTCGAGCTCTCGCCGTTCGCCAAGGCGCACAGAACCGAGCAGGGTGTGGTCGAGCGCTGGGAGGCGTTCGTCGGCGGGATCGAGATCGCCAACGCCTTCACCGAGCTCAACGACCCCGACGAGCAGCGCCGCCGCTTCGAGGCTCAGCGCGCCGAGGCCGAGCGCGGCGACGAGGAGGCGCAGCCTTTCGACGAGGCCTTCCTGGTCGCGCTCGAGCAGGGGATGCCGCCGACCGCCGGCGTCGGCCTCGGAATCGACCGGCTGGTGATGATCCTCACCGGCGCCAGCAACCTGCGCGAGGTCGTGCTCTTCCCGGCGATGCGCGACTAGATGATTGATTCCCAATCCCCGCGCACACGCCGATTGGGAATCGATCATCTAGCGGGCGCGGATTCGGCACGAATCTCAGGCGTTTCGTTACACCTCAAGGTGTACGATGGTGTAGATGGGCAGAACGAACATCGACATCGATGACGAGAAGGTCGACCGGGTGATGCGGCTCTACGGCCTGCGAACGAAGCGCGAAGCAGTCGACCTCGCGCTCCGCGAGCTCGTCGGCGAACCGATGACGCGCGAGGAGGCGCTGGCGATGCGCGGCTCAGGTTGGGATGGGGATCTCGACGAGATCCGCTCGCGCCAGACGATCGAGGAAATTTGACGCTCGTAGATACGTCGGTCTGGGTGGAGTATCTGCGGCGAACCGAAAGCGCTGCCGACCTTCGACTGACCGGCATGATCGAGTCGGGCGATCCCGTCGCCACGACAGAGCCGGTTTGGGCGGAGTTACTGAGTGGACGACACGATCGCGCGGGGCAGACGAAGGTGGACACGATGCTTGCCGGTTCTGAGCTGCTTCCGGTATCCGGGCTCGAAGGGTTCCGGCACGCCGCGAAGACCTACTCTGCCTGTCGGCGGGGCGGCTTCACCCCGCGAAGCATGTTCAACTGCCTGATCGCCGCGGTCGCGATCGAGCACGACGCCGAGCTGCTCCACGTCGACCGCGACTTCGATCGCATCGCCCGCCACGTACCGCTTCGTATTGCCGCTCTCTGAGTCGTGCCGCCTGCCGGGGCTTGCGCGTGGGGCTCGTGCGTGATCCAATACCCGCGATGCCGGGTGAGGACAAGGAGGCGACCGAGGTGGTCGAGGCTCGTCGCCTCGGGTACCCCTACCTCGTCTACGGCGACGACCAGGGGCGACAGCACGTGCTCTCGCTCTCCGACGAGTGGGACAAGATCACGATCGGCCGCGGCGCCGGGGTCGATGTGATCCTCGCCTGGGACGCCGACGTCTCGCAGATCCACGCCCAGCTCGAGCGGCTCGCTGATTCCTGGATCGTTGTCGACGACGGGCTCTCCGCCAACGGCACCTACGTCAACGGCGAGGCGGTCGAGCGGCGTCGCCGTTTGCATGACGGCGACGAGCTTCGCTGCGGCGCGACGACAATCCTCTTTCAGGCCCCGTTCGAGGCGCGCGACGCGACCCGAGTCCTGCCGCCGCTTTAAGCGTGGAACTACTGGGTCGGCGGAGCCCAGCCTCCCTCGCCGGTCGCCGCCGCCCGCAGCTTCACGGCGTCGGTGACGTAATTCTCGAAGAGCCGCAGCCGGCGCAGACCAGATCACTGATTACCAATCCTGAAAGCCCGCAATCTGCGGGCTCAGAGACCGGCTGGCCGCCGGACCCCGCCCTCTATACTTGCGCCTCGCCGTCCACCCACAAGACCGGAGGCCTAATCCGTCGGCAGTTTCCCGCCGAAGAGCTTGGATAGGACCGCCGGTGTGTTCGCGTCCCCGCAGTTGAGTAGAGATGCAGCCGAGAGGCTTAGTAGATAGGCAGAAACTTGTTTGAGCGATTCACAGAGAGAGCGCGCCAGGTGGTCGTCCTCGCCCAGGAAGAGGCGCGGACGCTGAAGCACAACTACATCGGAACCGAGCACATCCTGCTCGGCCTCGGCCGCGAGAACGAGGGTGTCGCCACCCGCATCCTGCGCGACTTCGACGCCGACTCCGAGAAGATCCGCAACGAGGTCATCCGGATGCTCTCCGGCCCCGGCGGCCGCCGCCAGGGCTCCGGCTCGGGCTCCTCGTCCGGCTCCGGCGAGGGCAAGAAG
>JBPCRS010000010.1:0-4149 GCA_050996575.1 Solirubrobacterales bacterium | reverse complement strand
GGAGGCCGTCTGCCTTGTGCGCCTCGGCGTCGGAGAAGAACGCGTCGGTTGTCATCGACCTGGCGGTCGCGAAGGCGAGCAATTCCACCTCTTCACCAGCGAGGTAGATGAGATCGGCGGCGTTGGGATCGCCCGTGCCCGATACGAGGGAGTACGCCCTGCGGATCCCGAGCCCTAGTGCCTCCGCTTCCTCATTGAACTCGTCACCAACGACCTCGCCGAATTCGGAACCATCTTCGATTACAGAAGGAATCTGGATTTTCAGCTCATCCGCCCACACCGCCCCGGCCCCCGCCTGCTTGATGTCGTTCGGGATTACCCGGCCGAAGGTGCGCTCGCCGGTCGGCTGGGCGAGGTCAGGGACGTCGTCGGAAGCGGAGGACTCCTGGGCGAGGTCGACCGCGGTCGAGCCGGCGGAGACCTGGAGCATCATCGCCTGGTTCGTGATCGGCAGCGAGGCCCGCGTCGCGCCCGACTCGAGCTCGCCGATGTAGGCGATCGCGGTCGAGTCCTGGGCCGCGCGGCGGGCGTTGTCGGCGACGATCACCGGATCCCAGCGCGCGTCGTCGCCCTCGCCCGAGGTGTCGTCCATATAGATCGCCTCGATGTCGACCCCGCCGGCCTCGCCGCCGGCCTCGGCCAGGGCGAGCTTGGCGCCGTTGACGATTGCCCGGCCCTCCTCGCTGCTCTCGCCTCGCAGCGGCGAGCTGACGTAGACGGTCAGGGTTCCACCACGGGCCTGATCGTCGTAGTCCCCGCTCGAGCAGGCGCCGAGAACGAGGCCGGCGAGGGCCAGGGTGGCCGTGGCGAGGAGCCGCATCCGCATATATTCGCTGAATGACCAAACCGAATCCTCCGCTTCGCGTCCGGTTCGGCTTTATCTCACCTGCCGGAACAGGATTGCCGAGTCCTCCGCTTCGCGTCCGGCTCGGCTGGATCTCACCTGCGTGAGATGCGGATCGGCGTGCTCACCGGCGGTGGCGACTGCCCTGGCCTGAACGCGGTGATCAGGGCAATCGTCCGCAAGGGAATCGACGTCTACGAGGACGAGATCATCGGCTTTCGCGACGGCTGGCGCGGCGTCCTCGAGGCCGATCACGAGGTGCTGACGATCGAGTCGACGCGCGGGATCCTGCCCCGCGGCGGGACGATCCTCGGCACATCACGGACGAACATCTACAAGGACGACGAGGGCCCGAAGCGTGCCGCGCAAACGCTCGCCGACCTCGAGCTCGACGGCCTGATCGCGATCGGCGGCGAGGACACGCTCGGCGCCGCCAACCGCCTGCACCAGGACGGCAACGCGGTCCTGGGTGTGCCGAAGACGATCGACAACGACCTCGGTGGCACCGACGTCACCTTTGGCTTCGACACCGCGCTCCAGGTCGCCACCGAGGCGATCGACCGCCTGCACACGACCGCCGAGAGCCACCACCGGATTCTCGTCGTCGAGGTGATGGGCCGCCACGCCGGCTGGATCGCGCTTCATTCGGGGGTGGCGGGCGGCGCCGACGTGATCCTGATCCCCGAGCGCCCGTTCGACATCGACGAGGTCTGCGCGATGCTCCACCGTCGCAAGGCGCGCGGGCGCGGCTTCTCGATCGTCGTCGCCGCCGAGGGCGCGACCGCGAAGGAGGGTCAGCTGGCGACGACCGAGGACGAGGTCGACGAGTTCGGCCACCCGAGACTGCGCGGGATCGGCCACCTGCTCGAGCGCGAGATCGAGGAGCGGACCGGCTTCGAGACGCGGGCGACCGTGCTCGGCCACGTCCAGCGCGGCGGCACGCCGACCGCCCGCGACCGCGTCCTCGCGACCCGCTTCGGCCTCGCCGCGATCGACGGGGCACACGAAAGCGCCTGGGGCAAGATGGCAGCGCTGCGCGGGACGAAGATCGAGCTCGTCCCGATCGCCGAGGCGGTCGCCGAGCTGAAGACGGTGCCGCCGGAGGAATACGAGATCGTCAGCGCGCTGTTCGGCTGACGGCTACGGGCGGAGCTTGGCGAGCAAAGGCTCGGCTACCCGCAGGGTCGCGCCGGTGAAGAGGATCGCGAGGAAGAGCAGCGAGCTGACGGTGCCGCCAAGCCCGAAGGCAAAGGCGACCAGGAAGACGACGAGCCCGACGACGGTGAAGACGATCAGTTGCACGGGCGGCAATCTATCCCATGGTCTCGCGGCAGGAGGCGATGAAATCGCGGGCAGCTGATGGCGCCTCACCATCGCTCGCCTCGCCGACCTCGCGGACCAGCCGGCTGCCGATGATCACGCCGTCGGCGATCTCGCCGACACCGGCTGCCTGCGCGGCGCTGCCGATGCCGAAGCCAACCGCGGCAGGCACCGGCGCCTCGTCGCGGACCGCCGAGACGAACTCGGCCAGATCGGCGGGCAGCTTGCCGCGCTCGCCGGTGACACCGACGAGCGAGACGACGTAGACGAATCCGCTCGCCGACTCGCAGATCCTGCGGCGGCGGTCGTCCGGCGTCGTCGGTGCGACGAGCGGCACAAGGGCGAGGCCCTCGGCCGTGAGTACGTCGCGGATCCCGGGCGACTCCTCGAAAGAGAGGTCTGGGACGATCGCGCCCGCGGCGCCGGCTGCTTTCGCTGCAGCGGCGAAGCGCTGCGGCCCACGCGCAAGGACCATGTTCGAGTAGATCATCAGCAGGACCGGCACACAGTCCGAAACCGTCGCGCAGACCTCGAGCACCGAGTCGAGCGTCGCGCCGGCAGCAAGCGCATCGGTCGCCGCGGCGTGGATCAGTGGGCCGTCGGCGAGAGGGTCGGAGAACGGGACGCCGAGCTCGATCAGGTCAGCGCCGCCCTCGACGTAGGCCTCGGCGACGGCGAGCGAGGTCTCGTGGTCGGGGTAGCCACCGACCATGTATGGCATCAGCGCCGCGCGACCTTCACCGCGGGCAGCTTCGAACGCCGCGGCGATCCGCTCGGAGCCCGGTTCAGCCATCGTCGCGCGCCGACTCGACGCCGTCGAGGCGCTCGACGACCTCGGCGAGGTCCTTGTCGCCGCGCCCGGAGAGGCAGAGGACGTCAAAACCGGCGCCGCCCGCGTCCTGCGCTTCGCGTCCGGGCGCGGCCAGGTTCGAGGCGGGGCGTGGGTTCTGAAGCAGCCAGGCGATCGCGTGCGAGGGCTCGAGCGCGGGGATGATGCCCTCGAGCCGGGTGAGCTCACGGAATGCTTCGAGCGCCTCGCGATCGGTGACGGCTTCGTAGCGAGCCCGCCCTGTGTCGCGAAGCTGCGCATGCTGGGGGCCGACGCCGGGATAGTCGAGCCCGGCGGAGACCGAGTGCGCCTCGACGATCTGACCGTCGTCGTCGGCGAGGATCGAGGAGAGCGCGCCGTGCAGGACGCCTGTCTTGCCGGCGACGAGCGAGGCGCCGTGGCGAGCGTCGAGGCCCTCCCCCCCGGCCTCGATCCCGATCAGCTCGACCTCGGCGTCGTCGAGGAAGGGGACGAAGGTGCCGATCGCATTCGAGCCGCCGCCGACGCAGGCGATCACCCGGGAGGGCAGACGGCCTTCGGCGTCGAGGGCTTGCTCGCGCGCCTCGTCGCCGATCACCCGCTGCAGGTCGCGGACGAGCGCCGGGTAGGGAGCCGGACCGACGGCGGAGCCGATCACGTAGTGGGTGTCGGCGACGCTCGCGACCCAGTCGCGGATCGCCGCGCTGACCGCCTCCTTCAGCGTCCGCGCGCCGATCTCGACCGGGGCGACCTCGGCGCCGAGCAGGCGCATCCGCTCGACGTTCGGCGCCTGACGGCGCATGTCCTCGGTGCCCATATAGACGACGCACTCGAGTCCGAACAGAGCGCACGCTGTGGCTGTCGCGACGCCGTGCTGGCCGGCGCCGGTCTCGGCGATCACCCGGGTCTTGCCCATCCGCCGGGCAAGCAGCGCCTGGCCGACCGCGTTGTTGATCTTGTGGGCGCCGGTGTGGGCAAGGTCCTCGCGCTTCAGATAGACGCGGCCATCGGCCGCCTCCGAGAGCCGCTCGGCGAGGTAGAGCGGCGTCGGCCGGCCGACGAACTCGCGTAGCAGGCGGTCGAGCTCGGCGCCGAAAGCCTCGTCGGCGCGCGCCTCGCTCCATGCGGCGGCGAGCTCGTCGAGAGCCGGGATCAGGGTCTCCGGCACGTAGCGGCC
>JBPCRS010000141.1:0-11603 GCA_050996575.1 Solirubrobacterales bacterium | reverse complement strand
GCAGCAATACCCCAAGGTCGAGGTCTCCGACGAGCAACTCGCCGTCGTCAACCTGGTCGCTGACGCGTTCCACCCAGAGTGGAACTACACGATCAAGCCATCAGATAATTGATCGACGATTCCTTAGTGAGTCGCCCGGGCGAGGCTGAGGGCGTAGAGGCCGTCCGGGTCGGTCCACATCTCGGTCATCTCGAGCCCCGCGTCGGCGTAGACCTCCTCGAGCCGGTCGGGCGTGAACTTGGTCGAGATCTCGGTCCGCATCTCCTCGTTGCGAGCGAAATGGACGCGCATGTCGAGCCGGCGCAGGTCGATGAACTGCTCCTCGAGCGAGCGCAGGCGGATGTCGATCCACGAGTTGTCCTCGTCGAAGAAGGCGACGTGCTCGAAGCGGCTCGGGTCGAAGTTGGCGTCGAACTCGCGGTTGAGCACGTTGAGCACGTTCTTGTTGAACTCGGCGGTGGCCCCGGCGGAGTCGTCGTAGGCGGCCTCGAGGATCGTCCGGTCCTTGACCAGGTCGGTGCCGAGCAGGAAGCAGTCGCCCGGGTACATCAGCGTCGAGATCCGGGCGAGGAACGAGCGCCGCGGCGCCGGGCGAAAGTTGCCGATCGTGCCGCCGAGGAAGGCGATCACCGCGCCCTCGGCGCGCGGGATCCGCTCGAGGTGGGTCTCGTAGTCGCAGATGACGCCGTGCACGCTGAGCCCGGGGTACTCGGCGACCAGCTCGGTCGCAGCCTCGCGCGTGATCGCCTCGGAAATGTCGACCGGGACGTAGGTCTCGAGCGAGCCGGCCGCGGCCATCGCGTCGAGTAGGCAGCGAGTCTTCGAGGCAGAGCCGGAGCCGAGCTCGATCAGGGTGCGCGGGCTCGCCGCTGCGATGATCTCACCCGCGCGCGCGTCGAGGATCGCCCGCTCGGCGCGGGTCGGGTAATACTCGGGCAACTCGGTGATCGCCTCGAACAGCTGCGATCCGCGCTCGTCGTAGAAGTACTTCGGCGGCAGCTCCTTGAACGGGCAGGAGAGGCCCTCGCGGACGTCGTCGGCCATCCCGGCGAGCGGTCCCGTCTCCGGCAGGTGGACGTCAATCGTGACCTCGTCGGGTGTCGCCGCGGCGCTCATAGCGAGGGGACGCGGCCTCCTCCGCTTCGCGTCCGGGGGCCGCTTGAATCCTTGGCGCAGCGGAAGCCGGCGAAGATCTGGCGGCGCTCGGCGAGGTCCCAGTTGCGAAAGCTCGGGCGAATGACGCTGCGCCTCGTCGCCCAGGCGCCGCCGCGGAGGACCTTGTAGCCGTCGCCGAAGAAGACCTCGGCGTACTCGCGGTAGGGGAACGCCTCGAAGCCGGGGTAGGCGGTGAACTCGGACGAGGTCCACTCCCACACATCGCCGAGCATCTGCAGCGCGCCGTGCTCTGAAGGCGCATCCGCGTAGGCGCCGGCGGGGGCGCAGCCGAAGCCGAGCAGGTCGAGGTTGGCGCGATCGCGGTCGGCGCCGCGCGCGGCTGCCTCCCACTCGAGCTCGGTAGGTAGGCGTTTACCGGCCCACTCGGCGTAGGCGGCGGCCTGGTTGAAGTCGACGTGGATAACGGGAAGCCTCGGGTTCAACGTCTCGCGGCGGCCGTAGTTCGTTACGGCCCAGCCGTCGCCGTCGGCCTGCCAGTACATCGGCGGCTCGGCGCCGGTCGCGGCGACGAACTCGGCGAAGGCGCCGTTGGTGACCGGGGTGCGGTCGACAAGGAAGGGCGCGAGCTCGACCTCATGGCGGGCGCGCTCGTTGTCGTAGGCAAAGCCTGTAACGGGCGCGCCGATGCCATGGGAGCCGCCCTCGACGAGGACCATCTCGGGGCCGTCGGTGACCGGCTCCGCCGCCGGCCCGCGATCGTGCTCGGCGGGCACGTAGCCGTCGACCATCTGCAGGAGCTGAAGCATCGTCTCGTTGTGCTGGTGCTCGTGGGCGAGGATCAGCTCGTAGACGAAGCCCTCGCGCAGAAGCGGATCATCTGACTCGAGGTCCACACCGTCGAGTACGTCGAGCGTGCGCTTGCGGATCTCCTCGAGGTAGGTCCGGCACTCGTCGCCGCGCAGGATCGGCAGCTCGTCGCGGCTCGCCCGCGGGTTCTCGATCGCGTCGTAGAAGCGGCCGAGCTCGCCGTGCATCGGCTCGCGCCGGCCGATTTGCTGGACGAGCCAGAGCTCCTCGAAGTTGGCGATGTGGCCGAGGTCCCAGGAGAGCGGGCTGAGCAGCGGCGTGTATTGGCGATTGAGCTCAGCCTCGGTGAGCGGCTCGATCAGGAGAAGGGTGCGTTCGCGCGCCTCGGCAAGGCGATTTGCGATCCCCTGCTTGATCTCCGTTTGCGAGGCGGCCGGCGAGGCGGCCGCGGCTGGCTGAACCGAAGCCTCGATGGAGGAACCCTACCCAGCCGCGGTCTCCAGCCGTCTGAAGTCGCCGTGAAATAGTGTCCGGCGCCGATGAAGCTGGAGGGCGCAGGAGCACTGGTCGCGGGCGGAGCCTCGGGGCTCGGCGAGGCAAGCGCGCGGCGGCTTTACGCGGGCGGCGCCAGCGTCGTGATTGCCGAATTGAACGCCGAGAAAGGCGCGGCGCTCGCGGCCGAGCTCGGCGAGCGGGCGAGCTTCGTCGAGGCAAACGTGACCGACGCCGAGGCGGTCGAGGCCGCGGTCGAGGCCGCCGCCGGCAACGAGGGCGGGCTGCGGATCTCCGTCTGCTGCGCCGGCATCGGCTGGGCCCAGCGGACGACCGGCAAGCAGGGCCCGCATGACCTGCAGATCTTCCGCAACGTGATCGAGGTCAACCTGATCGGCACCTTCAACGTGCTCCGGCTGGCCGCGACCGCGATGAACGGCAACGAGCCCGACGCCGAAGGCGAGCGCGGCGTCCACGTCTCGACCGCCTCGATCGCCGCCTTCGACGGCCAGATCGGCCAGGTCGCCTACTCCGCCTCGAAAGGCGGCATCGTCGGCCTCACCCTGCCCGCCGCGCGCGACCTCGCCTCGCGCGGGATCCGCGTCTTGACGATCGCCCCGGGGCTGTTCGACACGCCGCTTTTGGCGGCGCTGCCCGAGGAGCAGCGCCAGGCGCTCGGCGCCGGCATCCCGTACCCGTCGCGGCTAGGGCGGCCCGAGGAGTTCGCAGACCTCGTCGCCTCGGTCGTCGGCAACACGATGTTGAATGGCGAAACGATCAAATTAGCCGGCGCACTGCGGATGCCGCCGCAGTAGGCGGGGGCTGTTTGGGCAAACGCTCAGGCCGGCAGCATCTTGAATCCGGCCTGGGCGAAATGACGATCGAACGTGAGCGCCTCGGTCACCCCATCGCGCTCCATTAGCGCGAACGAGGTGGCGTCAACGAAGCTCCAGCGCTTGTCGGCGCGCGATCGCAGGAGCGACCAGGCGCCGTCCTCCAGGTCGGGGTCGACCCGGACCGTCTCGACCTTGTCGCTGGCCCGTAGCTGCTCCCCCCACTCGATCGCGCGTTCCCGGCCAGCTCGTACGAGGATCGCGACGTAGGTCTCGGCGAAGACGTAGTTGGTGGTGACGAGCTCGACGGTTTCACGGGCCAGCTCGGTGAGCGCGATCCGCGCCGCCTGATGGTTGGCGTCCATCGGACTGCGCTCGGCGACGAACCATCCCGTGTCGACGAATACCCGGCTCACTCGTCTCCCCGATCCTCGTCCTGGCCGTAGCCGTAGAGCTGCTCGTCCAGATCCTCGACCGAGGTGGGCTCGCCCGTCAGCGACTCGTATGGCGGCTCCTCGAGCAGATACCTGATGAACGGATCGTCGGCCAGGCTTCCCGTCTCCGACCGGCGCGCCTCGTCGATCAGCCCGCGGACGACGGCCGAGATGCTGCCGCCATCCCCAGCACGGCGGCGCAGCCAGCGGTACTGGTCAGGCTCGAGCAGAAGCTGGGTGCGGTGTTTCTTCATTACATCATACATCATACATCCCCCATGATTAATCACGTCTCATCCGATTCCGGATCGTCGTAGACGGGCTTCAGCCAGGGCGGGACGACGTCGAACGCAGCGGCGAGGTCGGCTGCGCTCAGGACCTCGAGCGGAATCAGGGTGATCCGCCCCCCAGGGGTCCTCCGCGGCGGTACGTAGCCGTCGCGCTTCGCGTTGCCGGCGTGGCTGCCGCCGGAGACGTGGAGCTGGCCGGTGTCGGGGCCCCAGCCGCCCCTTGGCCGCCCGCCGGCCGCCTCGATCGCGTCGTTGACGGCAATGCCCACGGAGCCGCCCGCGTCCGAGCCGGCGTTCAGCTTCGAGAATTCGTAGTTGTAGCCGTGGTGCGAGGAGGCGCGGACGAAGACGGCGCCACCGGGCTCGATCCGGACGCCGAACGACTCCCAATCGTCGAGATGAAATCCCGAGTCGCCGGGCAGCGCCTGCACGGTCGAGCTCGTCGGGTAGTAGAAGAAGAACTGGAGGTAGAGGTTGCCCGCCCGGGCGCCGGAGCAGTCGTATCCCGCCTCACGGCTTGCCTCGAGCCCCGCTGGGCGGCAGTCGACGACGTGGGTGAAGGCGGCGACCTCCTCTCCCGCGGAGGAACGGGCGGCGAGCCCACGCTCGGGTCCATCCGAGCACGACGGCTCGCGGCAGCGACGGTAGTCCACGGGGAGCGCAACCATCCCCTCCTCGTAGAGCAAGTCGGGGACGTTCTCGCGGACCAGCGCCGCGACCTCGGCGCCGTACTCGCCGGCCAGCGCGATTGCCCCGTCGTCGCCGCAACCGCCCTCGAGGCCGACCGCGCAAACGATCCGCCCGAGCACCGCGCGGGCGAGATCGCTGCCGGGCAGGCGACCACCCGCGGCGAGCAGAAGGCCGAGCAGGAGCAGTGCCGCGAGCAGCACGAGGGCGATCCACTCGACCGTCGATTGGCCGCGCTCCGAGCGCATGCGCCGACGCTGTCAGCCACGGATTCACCCGTGTGAGTCGAAGGTGTCGATATCGTCGCCGGAGCGTGAACGATCAGCAACAGAAACAGGGATCGAACTGGAAGCTCTGGGCCTTTGCCATCGCCGCGCTCCTGCTCTTGATCGTCGTCGTCCAGAACTCTCAGGAGGTCCCCGTCGACTTCCTATTCGTCGAGACGACGATGCCGCTGATCTTCGGCCTGCTGGCCGCGGGCATCCTCGGCTTCGTGATCGGCTGGCTGGCGCCGCTCGTCCGCCGCGGTCGGCGCGACGACGAGAAGACCTGAGACCGGCCTCCGGGGTGCGCTACAGGTTCTCGATCTCGCCGGCGATCTCTTGCGCGGCCGTCTTGGCGTCGGCGAAGAGCATCGAGGTGTTGTCGTTGTAGAAGAGGTCGTTGTCGATGCCGGCGAAGCCGGGGCTGAGCGAGCGCTTGATCACGATCACCTGCTGGGCGGCGTCGACCTCGATGATCGGCATCCCGGCGATCGGCGAGTCGGGGTCGTTCTTCGCCGCCGGGTTGGTGACGTCGTTGGCGCCGATGACGACGGCGACGTCGGTCCGCGGCATGTCGGGGTTGATGTCGTCCATCTCGCGCAGCTTCTCGTAGGGCACGTCGGCCTCGGCGAGCAGGACGTTCATGTGGCCCGGCATTCGCCCCGCGACCGGGTGGATCGCGTAGTTGACCTCGACGCCCTTCTTCTCGAGCTGGTCGGCCATCTCCTTGACCGTGTGCTGGGCCTGGGCGACCGCCATCCCGTAGCCGGGAACGATCACGACGCTGTCGGCGTAGGCGAGCTTGATCGCCGCGTCCT
The DNA here is from genome assembly GCA_050996575.1 of Solirubrobacterales bacterium. Classification (GTDB taxonomy): domain Bacteria; phylum Actinomycetota; class Thermoleophilia; order Solirubrobacterales; family 70-9; genus DASUSH01. Next base: position 5,863 of record JBPCRS010000141.1, on the reverse strand, counting down.
GCGAGGAGATCGAGGTATGCGGGCGCTCCTCGCCATCACCGGCGGCGACGCCGGTGGCGGCCGCGCCGAAGCCGGCGAAGAGGATGTTGCCGACCGAGCGGTTCATCGCCGTCGCCATCTCGAGTGTCAGGATCGTTCCCGAGGAGCCGACGATCGTGCCGGCGACGATCAGCGCGACGTTGTCGAGCGAGAAGCCCGCCGCCGCCGCCGAGAGACCGGTGAGCGCGTTCAAGAGGGCGATCACGACCGGCATGTCGGCGCCGCCGATCGGCAGGACGACGAGGTTTCCGAGCAGCGCCGCGGCGAGCAGGATCGCGATGAAGATCGCCTGCGACGGGTCGTCGTTGTTGACCGCGATCATCACGCAGGCGACGACGACACCGACGAGCAGGACCGCGTTGATCAGCTGCTGGCCGGGAACCTTGAGCGGCTGGCTCGGAACGATCCCCTGGAGCTTGCCGAAGGCGATGTTCGAGCCCCAGAACGAGATCGAGCCGATCACCGCGGCGAACAGGATCGGGACAAGCTCCTCGAGCGGGATCTCGCCGAGGATCTTCGAGTCGAGCTCGCGAAACTCCGACCAGGCGATCAGCGCGACCGCGCCACCGCCGACGCCGTTGTAGAGCGCGACCATCTGCGGCATGTCGGTCATCTGCACCCGGATCGAGGCGACGACGCCGACAGCGGTGCCGACGGCGAGACCGAGGATGATCAGGTGCCAGTTTCCAATTCCATCGAGCAGCAGAGTGGTGACGACCGCGACCGCCATCCCGGCCGCGGCGAGCAGGTTGCCCTGCTTCGCGGTCGTCGGGTGCGTTCCCTGGCGGATGCCGAGGATGAACATCGAGAACGAGACGATGTAGAGCAGCGTCGCGGCGTCCCCGCCCGGCTCGAAGACGGCGAGCACGGGCATCAGGACGCTCGGCCCTTCTCGGACTCGACCGAACCGGAGGCGTCAGCCGAGGATTTGGCCGGCTTTGGTTTTCTCGTGAACATGCCGAGCATCCGGTCGGTGACCATGAAGCCGCCGACGATGTTGATCGCGCCGAAGGCGATCGCGATCACGCCGATCGTCGACTCGAGCACGCCGTCGGCGAAGCCGACGACGATCAGCCCGCCGAGCATGACGATCCCGTGGATCGCGTTGGTCTGCGACATCAGCGGCGTGTGCAGGGTCGCCGGGACCTTCGAGATCACCTCGAAGCCGACGAAGGCGGCGAGGACGAAGATCGTCAGTTCGGTGATCAGGCTCATGAATTACCCCCCCGGGGCATCCTCTGCTTCGCGTCCGGGTGCCCCGGCCGCCTCCCTGGCCCGCTCGTTCTTGATCTCGCCCTCGTGGGTGATGCAGGCGCCGGCGATGACCTCGTCCTCGAAGTTCAGGTTGAGCTTGCCCTCTTCGTCGACGAGCAGGCCGAGCAGGTTCTCGACGTTCTTGGCGTAAAGCTGCGAAGCGTGGGCGGCCATGTCGGAGGGCAGGTTGCGGGGCGAGATGATCCGCACGCCGTCGACCTCGACCGTCTCCCCCGCCTTGGTCAGCTCGCTGTTACCGCCGGTCTCGCCGGCGAGGTCGATGATCACCGAACCCGGCGCCATGTTGTGGATCGCCTGCTCGGTGATCAGGATCGGCGCCTTGCGACCGGGGATCTGCGCCGTGGTGATGATCACGTCCTGCTTCGTCGCGTTTTCCGCGAGCGCTTCGCGCACCTGCTCGTTCTCCTCGTCGGTCAGGGGGCGCGCGTAGCCGCCCTCGTCCTAGGCGTCAGGGATGAAGTCGAGCTCGAGCGGGCGACCGCCGAGGCTGGCGATCTGCTCCCACGCGGCGCGGCGGATGTCGAAGCCGGTGACGACGGCGCCGAGGCGCTTCGCGGTCGCGATCGCCTGCAGGCCGGCGACGCCGGCGCCGAGGACGAGCACCTTGGCCGGGGTGACGGTGCCGGCGGCGGTGGTCATCATCGGGAAGAAGCGACCGACCTCTCGCGCGGCGAGCAGCGTGGCGGCGTAGCCGGCGACGTTGGCTTGCGAGGAGAGCGCGTCCATCGACTGCGCTCGGGTGATCCGCGGTATCGCCTCCATCGCGAACGAGGTGACGCCGGCGCTCGCAAGCGCCCTGTTCGACTCTCCGGCGGCGAGCGGGTTGAGGAAGCCGATCAGGACCTGGCCTGGCTTCAGTCGACCGATCTCCTCGCTCGACGGCGGCGCGACCTTGACGACGACGTCGGCGTCCCAGGCGCCGTCGCTCGAGGCCCCCGCCTCGCTGTACTCGGAATCGGGGTGGCCCGATTCGACGCCGGCACCAGATTCGACGACAACGTCGAGCTCTGACTTCTTCAGGCTCTTGACGGTGTCGGGGATCAGCGCGACGCGGCGCTCGCCCTCGACAGATTCTCTTGGTACTCCCACCCTCAAAGCGGGCGAGAGCCTATAAGGCTGTTCGACTACTACGGCTTGATCCGGGCGACGGACTCGCCTTCGCCGGTCGAGGCGTAGATGAACTTCTCGCCGGCGGCGACCTCCTCGGGCGAGCCTTCGACAGGAATCTGCTGGACCATCTCCCCCTTCACCGGATCGATCCGGGCGACGCTGCCGCCGCCGATCGCGACCCAGATCGAGTCGAAGCCGGCGACGACGCCGCGGGGCTCGACTCCGACGTCGAATGCCCCCCCCGGCTTGCCGCTCGCCGCGTCGATCGGGGTGACGGTGCCGTCGTCGGTGTTCGCGACCCAGACGATGCCGTCGGCGACGGCGATGCCCTTCGGGTTCGCGCCGACCGGGATAGCGTCATCGATCAGCTCACCGCTTTCCTCGTCGAGTCGGGAGACGGAGGCCGAGCCGCGGTTGGTGACCCAGACCGAGCCCTCGCCGATCGCGATCCCGTGCGGCTCGACGCCGACCGGGATCGGCTCGAGCGGCGTCTCGCTGTCCGGCTCGATCGCGATCGGGGTGACGGTGCCGTCGCCGGCGTTGGTGACGTAGATCCCGCGCCCGCCGTGGGCGATCGCCCGCGGGTTCGTGCCGACGGCTATCCGCGACTCTCTGCCGCTCTGGCCGTCGACGCGAAGGACCTCGCCGGAATCGCTGAGCGCGACGTAGATCGAGGCCGGACCGGCGCTGACGCCCTCGGGAGCGGCGAGGCCCGGGACCGTGCGGACCACGTCCTTCGACTGCGGGTCGATCTCGGTCAGGGTGCCGCCGAGACGGCTCGCTACCCAGAGGTGATCGAAGCCGACGGCGACGCCGACGGGGAATCCGCCGACCGCGATCGGGTTGCCGGCGAGCTTCGCCCTGCCCGGAAACTGTTCGCCCCCGCCCTGCCCCTCATCTCCACCCTGCCCCTGCTCCCCCCCGCCGCTCGACAAGGTGCTGTCGGGAACCGTGGGCGAGTCCTCACCGTTGCCGCTGAGCAGGACGATCCCGGTGATCACGGCGACGACGGCGAGCGCGGCGCCGCCGAGCGCGACCCGCCGGCGGCGGGCGGCGACATCGCGGCGCGGCAATGGCGCCGTCGGCGCCGGCTCTGGCTTCGGTTCCGGCGCAGTTTCCGTCGCCCGCCCGGGCGCAGTCGCCGTCGCCGGCTGCGACGGCTCGGTGACTGCAAGCGGCGCCACCACCTGCTCCGTTGCGATCTCGCTCTCCGGCGGCGCTGCCTCGCCGGTCGCCACCGTCCCCTGCTCGGGGGCGGCGCGCTTCTCGATCGCGGCAGTCACCGCTCGCCAAAGGTCGCCGGCCGATTGGAAGCGCTCTTCGGGATCCTTCGCCATCGACCGGGCGACCGCTGCCGCCAGCTCGGGCGGCAGTTCCGGCCGCAGCTCGCCGAGATCGGGCGGCGGCTCGGAGAGGTGGGCAAACATCTTCGCCACCTTCTCGGTCTGCTTCGCGAACGGGGTCGAGCCCGAGAGCATCTCGTGCAGCAGGCAACCGAGCGCGTAGACGTCTGTGCGAGCGTCGAGCCGCTTGCCCTCGATCTGCTCCGGCGCCGCGTAGTCGAGCGTGCCGATGAAGGCGCCGGTCGCGGTCAATCCGGTCTCGGCATCGATCGCGCGGGCGAGGCCGAAGTCGGTCAGAAAAGCATGAACGGCCGATCCCCGTCGGTGATCTCCTGCGTGGTTGCCCTCCTCCCGCGCCTCGATCAGGACATTGGCGGGCTTGATGTCACGGTGGATCAACCCGCGCGAATGCGCCGCGTCGAGGGCGGCGGCGACTTGCCCGAGTATCGACGCCGCCTCGGCCGGCTCGAGCCAACCGTCGCGGTCGAGCAGCCCGCGAAGGTCGGTGCCCTCGACGAAGTCCATCGTCACGAACAGCAGCCCCTCCTCCTCGCCCGCGTGGTGGATCGAGACGACGTTCGGGTGGCGGATCGAGGCCGCGATCCGCGACTCCGACTGGAAGCGGGCGCGGAAGCGGTCATCGCCGACGAGGTCGGGCGTGATCACCTTGAGCGCGACGACTTGGTCGAGCGCGAGGTGGGTTGCGCGGTAGACCACGCCCATGCCGCCGCGGCCCGCGATCCCCTCGATTCGATGGCCGGCGAAGACGGTGCCCGGCTCGAGACTGCGCATGACGCTGATCCTACGCTCGCACCGAAATGGTGGCTACGCCGCTGCGCCGACGCCGATGAGCGAAGCGATCCGCTCGAGCGTGTGATTGCGCTCACCACGGTCCATCTGGATGAACGAGCAGATCAGCCGGTCAACGCCGGCGGCCTTGAACTTCTCCACCCGCTCTGCGACCTCGGCCTCGGAGCCGACGAGCGAGGTCGCGTCGACGAGCTCGTCGGGAATCGCCTTGTAGGCCTCGTCACGCTTGCCGTCGAGGAATAGAGACTGGACCTCGTCGGCAACCTCGCCGAAGCCGAAGCGGTGGGTGAGGTCGACATAGAAGTTGGTCTTGCGGCTGCCCATCCCGCCGAGGTAGAGCAGCAGCCCCGCCTTGACGACGGCGCGGGCAGAGTCGAGGTCGCCGTCGATCGCGACCTGGACCGTCGGCGAGATCTCGAGGTCGGAGCGGCTGCGACCGCCCTTTTCGAAGCCGGCCTCGAGGTGCTCGCCCCAGGTCGACTCGAAGGCATCCGGCGAGGAGAAGATCGGGATCCAGCCATCGCAGATCTCAGCGGCGAGCTCGACCGACTTGCGACCGATCGCGCCGACGAAGACGGGGATCTCGTTACGCACCGGATGAACGTTCAGCTTCAGCGCCTTGCCCTGGCCGGTGACGCCCTCGCCCTCTGAGAGCGGCAGCGTGTAGTGCTCGCCGGAATGCTCGAGGCGCTGCTCGCGGGCGACGATCTCGCGGACGAGCCCGATGTACTCGCGGGTGCGGCCCCAGGGCTTCGCGTATGGGACCCCGTACCAGCCCTCGGAGACCTGCGGGCCCGAGGGGCCGAAGCCGAAGATAAAGCGCCCGCCGGAGAGCGCGTCGATCGTCACCCCGGCCATCGCAGCGGCGGCCGGAGGCCGAGCGGGGACCTGCATGATCGCGGCGCCGAGCTTGATCGTCGTCGTCTGCGGCGCCAGCCAGGCGAGCACGCTGACGACGTCGGAGCCGTAGGACTCGGCAGCCCATACCGAGTCGTAGCCGGCGGCCTCGGCCGCCTTGACGATCTCGACGGCGTCATCGCCCTGCGGGCCGATGCCCCAGTAGCCGAGGTTGATGCCGAGCTTCATCTCATGGAGATGAGATCGAGCCGAACCCGGGCGCGGAAAAATCCCTCGGAGGATTCGGCGCTTTCATTTGCGAGACCCTATCGATCAGATCCCGAATGCGAAACGGGGCCGCCGATCGGCGGCACCGCTGGCGCGATTCGAAATACGCAGCAGGGATACCCCGTGTAGCCGAACTCCTTGAATGTCTCTTCTCCCCATCT
>JBPCRS010000124.1:0-4500 GCA_050996575.1 Solirubrobacterales bacterium | reverse complement strand
CCACCAGACTGGCCGGCGCAGGGCACTGCAAGCTCGGATCAGCTCGCACTCAGGGCCGAAACAATCGAGAACCGCGGCGGCAGGAGGCCCAGATGAGCGACGACGACGGCAATTTGACAGACGGTGCGGGAGCAGGGAAGCTGCTCGAAGTGCGCACGGAGACGAACGAGGATGTTCTCACGCTGACGATCGAAGGAGAGCTCGACCTCGCCACCGCGCCTCAGGTTCGAGAGCCCCTCGAGGCGGCAATCTCCGAGGGCACCCGCCGCGTTGTCATCGACATGCTCGGCTGCGGCTTCATCGACTCGACCGGGCTCGGCGTGCTCCTGCGATCCGCGAAGCAACTCGATGGCGAGGGCGGCATGGCGATCGTCTGTGTCGACGAACAGATCACCCGCTTGCTCGAGCTGACGATGATCGACCGGACGATCCCCGTGTTCGCGACCCGCGACGACGCGGTGGCACACCTCACCGGCGCAGCTGCCTGAGCGCAACCGTGAGCGCGGAACCCGAGACGCGGATGCTCGCCGGTGGCGAGCAGTTCGCCGGTGAAGGCGCCGCCCGAGGGCGCCGGGGTTGAGCCAGTCGCCGGAACAGCTCGCGCGCCGCGCGCTCGCGCTGCTCGGAGGCGACGACGCCGAGGTGCTCGTCGGCTTCTGTGATGCCGAGGTCGTCTGCCGGCCGCTGATTGCCGGCGTGGAGGGCGGCGAGTACGGGGGCCACAGTGGAATCAGGCGCTGGTTCGACGAGCTCGCCTCGAGCTTCGACGAGCGCCGAGCCAGGATCGTTTCGATCGAGACGGTGGCGCCCGACGCGGCGCTTTGCGAGGTTGACCTCCACATGCGCGGCCGGGGCAGCGGGATTGAGATCGACCAGACCGTCTACGGCGCGGGCCGCTACCGCAACGGACTCGTGCTCTGGTGGGGCTTCTTCGAGGGTCGCGACGAGGCGCTGCGCGAGCTCGAGCAACACCCGGCGTGAACCGCGCCGCAAACGGAGCCGCGGCCGGAGCGATCGCCGCCGCGGTCTGGGCCGCCCAGCAGCCACTCGACAAGCGTGTCTTCGGCTGCGACTACGACGATGTCGAGCTGCTCGGCAAGCTCGTTACCCGCGGCTCGGGCTGGCGCCCGATCGGGCTGGCGATGCACCTGGGCAACGGCGCGTTCTTCGGCGCGGTCGAGTCGAGCGTGCGCGATCGGCTCGGGCTGGCGGCGCTGCCGGCTGCGCTCGCCGCCGCTGTCGCCGAGCACGTCGGCCTCTGGCCGATGGGCCGGATCAGCGACCGCTTCCACCCCGCCCGGCGCGAGCTGCCGCGGTTGACCGGCAACCGGGCGGCGTTCGCGCAGGCGACTTGGCGGCATCTGCTGTTCGGCGCGATTCTCGGCGTGGTCGAGGGCCGCTTCAACCCCCCTCGCGGAAGCTGATCAGTTCCTCGCGGCCCGAGCCGCCGGAGATGTCGAGGGCGAGGACCGGACCGAGCCCCTCGACGTAGAACTTGTGCTCGGAGACCCTGGGCTCAGTCGGCACGAGGTCCTTGGTCATCAGCGCGTGCGGGTAGTAGCCCGCCGGCACCTCGACCTTCTCGTCGACGCTGACGATCGCGCCCTCGTCCTCCGCCTCTCCCTTGTAGTACTCCTGCCGGTAGGCGAGTCCGGGCTTGGGATCGGCGGGCATGATTATTCCCGCCTGGGCGCCATCGACGCCGTGTTCGAACGAGCCCGCGCGTGTCGCCACCTTGCCGTTCTCGTACTCGGCAGTGTCTTCGCCCATGTACCAGATGTTCCCCTGAGAGTCCTGGGCATACCAATCGTCGGTCTTCTCGATCGCCTCGCCGGTCTCGCTGACTACGTCACGGACGACGCGGGCTTCGATGCCGTTCGAGATCGTCTTGATCTCATCGGTGACCTCGACAACGACCCGAACGACGCTGCCGTCCTCGTCGATCTCGCGGTAGATCCAGCGGTTGCCCGGCTTCATCGGCCAATAAGGGTTGTCGATCTCGGTCGTGAACTCGGCCGGGGCGAGGTCGACCGGGTCACTGCCCTGAGGCAGGGCGGAGCCCGACGCGGCGATCGGCTCGCCGGCGCTCGCGGTGCTCGGTTCACTGTCGCCACCGCAGGCGGTGACGATCGCTGTCGCACCGAGAACGCCGACCGTTGCCGCAACCCTCATCGCGATCCGCTTACCCATGTCCACTCCTTCGGTCGATTTGCGAGCGCCAGCTTCCCGGGCACAAGTGAGAGCCCGATGAGCGGGCGCTCACGTCGATCTCATCTCACGCGGGATCGTCAGACGAACGGTGGCCCCACGATCCCGCCGGGATTCGATCGTCGCCTCGCCGCCGTGAGCAAAAGTGATTGCCTGCACGATCGCCAAGCCGAGCCCGGTGCCGCCCTCGGTTCGGCCCTCGTCGGCGCGGCTGAAGCGCTCGAAAGCATCCTGCTCGAAGTCCGCCGGGAAGCCCGAACCTTGATCAGCGACTTCGAACACGACCGTGCCGTCCTCGGCATCAGCTGAGAGTCGGATCTCGGCGTCGCCATGGCGCAGCGCGTTGTCGGTCAGGTTGCCGAGAGCCTGCTCGATCCGCAGCGGGTCGAGATCGGCTTCGAGGCCCTTTGTGGACTCGACTACGACCTCGCGTCCAGCCTGGATTGCTCGGGTAGCGAACCGACCTCGGACCTTCTCGAGCAGCGGGCCGACAGGGGTTCGCTCACGCTTGATCGTGAGCCGGCCTTCGTCCGAGCGGGCGATGACGAGCAGGTCCTCGGCGAGGCGGGAGAGGCGCAGGGTTTCCTCGGCGGCCGAGCGCAGCGCCGCACGCATCTCCGACGGCTCCCTGCCGGGACGCTCGGCGAGCTCGAGCTCGGTGCGCAAGATCGCCAGCGGCGTTCGCAATTCGTGGGCGGCGTCGGCGACGAAGACGCGCTCGCGCTCGAGCGAAGCTTCGATCCGGTCAAGCATCGTGTTCAGCGTTTCGCAGAGTCGGCGGATCTCGTCGTCGGCAGCCGGCAGCGGCAGTCGCTCGCCACTTCGATCGAGCGTTATCTCGCCGGCGCGGCGGCGAATCGCCTCGACCGGCGCAAGTGCTCGGGCTGCGAGCAGATAGCCGAGGCCGGAGGCCAGCAGGACGGCGAGCGGCGCGCCGATCGCGAACGCCCCCAAGATCCCTGCGAGCGCTTCGTCGCGGTCGTCGGTCGAGGCGCCGGCGACGACGACGCGCTCTCCGGTCGGAGTATCGAGACCCAGAGCGTAGATCCTCGATTCGCCATCGACGCTTTCGATCGGCCGCTCGTCGGTTACAAGCCCGCCCGAGGCGGCGGTGCGCAACTGGGCCGGGTCGAGCGCGGCTCCGGTCTCCGGCGCCAAACTCGACGCGATCACCTCGCCCTCGACCGTGAGAATCTGAGAGAAGCCGTCCTCTCGATCGGCGGGCCCCGGTAGAGCCGAGTTCGCATCACCCTCGCCGGAGGCAAACGCGGCGAGCTGTAATGCCTGCGTCTCGGTCCGGTCGTCGATCGCCCCGGTCAGGACGTCGTCGACACGCAGGTAAACGAAAAGCGCCGCTACAGCGAGGACGAACAGGAGGGTCGCGGCGAAGGCAAACGCCAGCCGGGCGCGGATCGAGAGTCGCTTCAAGAGGGCTCCTTCCGCATCCTGTAGCCGGCCCCCCGCACGGTCTCGATGCTGTCGGCGCCAAACGGACGGTCGACCTTCTCGCGCAGATAACGGATGTAGACGTCGACGACATTCGAGCGGTTCTCGTACTCGTAATCCCAGGCGTGCTCGAGCAGCTGGAACCGGGAAAGCACCTGGCCGGGCCGGCGCATGAACACCTCGAGCAGCGAGAACTCCTTCGCCGAGAGCGCGATCTCGCTCTCGCCGCGCCAGACCTGCCGGGTCGCCGGGTCGAGCCGCAGGTCTCCGACCTCGAACACCACCGGGCGCTCGACCGGTCCGCGCCGGCCGAGCGCGCGCAGGCGGGCGAGCAGCTCGGCAAACGAGAACGGCTTCAACAGATAGTCGTCGGCGCCACGGTCGAGGCCCTCGACTCGGTCGGAGACGGCATCGCGCGCAGTCAGCATCAGCACCGGCGACCAGACGCCGTCCTCGCGCAGGCGCCGGCAGGTCTCGAAGCCGTCGATCCCTGGGAGCATCACGTCGAGGACGATCGCGTCGTACTCGGTCGCGCCGGCCCTCGGGATCGCCTCCTCGCCGCGATCGGTGATGTCGACCGCCATCCCCTCCTCGCGCAGCCCACGGCCGATCAGCGCGGCCATCTTTGGCTCGTCCTCGACCACGAGAATCCTCATAGGAAAAGCCTGCAGCTCGAAGATGAGAGTGAGATGAGAGCAAGATAAAGGGGTCTGACCCCTTTAGCCTGGATCCACCGAGCATCCACGCCTGATCCGTCCGACCCGATCAACAAAATGACCTCCTGAGCAGGCAAAAAGCGGCTGATTAGAGCAGCCGCGGCCTGACGTCAGGAGGTCACTCACATGG
>JBPCRS010000023.1:0-8681 GCA_050996575.1 Solirubrobacterales bacterium | reverse complement strand
CTCCTCGCTCGACGATTTGCGCCGGCGGGGTCGCCAGGCCGGAGTGTTCGGCGAGCCGATCGACCCCGACACGCCCACCGGCGCCGACGAGGCGGAGGCGAGCCTGCGCCGCGCGGCGCTTGCGAGCGCGATGGCCACGCTCGAGGGGCGTGAGCGCGAGCTGGTCGCACTGAAGTTCTTCGCCGGGCTCTCGAACAGTGAGATCGCCGAGGTGATCGGCGTCAGCGAATCGAACACCGGGACGCGGCTTCACCGCGTCGTCACCAAGCTGAGGGAGGCCTGCAATGAAGCAGCGTGACGAGCAGCAGCTGAGCGCCGAGGTCCGCGCGGAGCTCGAGGCTCTCGACCGGGCGCTCGCCGGCCTGCCGGTCGACGCCGAGTTCGACGCCGTCGCAAGCCTCGCCCGCGAGTTGCGCGACTCCCGGCCCGAGCCCCCGCCCGGCTTCAGCGCCCGGCTCGACGCCCGCGCCTCCGATGGGTTCCCCGCCGACGACTCCTCCGGCGGGGACCTCTTCGGTCACTTTCGCGAATGGGTTGCCAGCGTGCGGCCGATCCGGCTCGTCGCGCCGGTCGGGGCGGTGGCGTGCGCCGTCTTGATCGCCTCGGTTGCCGTTATCCAAAGTGGCGGCGGCGGCGGCGGAGATCTCGCCACGCAACCCGCGATAACTTCGAGCCCGGAAGTCAGGGCACCGGCTCAAGCTGATGGCGGAGCGGCCGGCGCGGACGCCCTGCAGGCTGCGCCCAGCGCTGGCAGTGCCGAAGGAAACGGCTATCTCGCCCCGCAAGCCGAGGGCGAAGCCGCATCCGGCGCCGCGGCGGCGCCCTTCTCAGAGGAGCTGCCCGGCGTTTCATCGGCGGAATCCTCGCTCGGTCGCGGTGGATCCGGCGGTCGCGACCGGATCGCTCCCGGCTCAGCGCGCGAGGTCGAGCGCTCGGCGACGCTGGCGCTCTCCGCCGACGGCGACGAGTTCGATGCCGTCTCCGACGGCGTGATCGAGATCACCGACCGCTACAACGGCTTCGTCCTCTCCTCTGAGCAGAGCTCGACCGGCGATCGCTCGCGCGCCGACTTCGAGCTCGAGGTGCCTTCCGACCGGCTACAGCCCGTGCTCGCCGACCTCTCCGAGCTTGCCCACGTCGAGTCGCGAAGCGAGGACAGCCTCGACATCACCGCGCCGACGGTGAGCGCACGCGAGCGGCTGACCGACGCGCGCACTGAGATCGGCGCCCTGCTCGAGCAGCTCGCCGCGTCGGACAGGCCCAAGGAGACCGAGCAGATCCGCTTCCGCCTCGACCTCGCCCGCCAGGAGGCGGCGAACGCCAAGGCCGAGTTCCAGCGCCTCGCCCGCAGGGCCAACCTCGCCACCGTCGGCGTCAGCGTCACCTCCGACGGCGGCGGCGACGGCAACTGGGGCGTCTCCGAGGCGCTCGACGACATCGGCGACGCGCTAGGCACGGCGGGCGGCGTCGCCCTTGTCACGACCGCGATACTGCTGCCGATCGGCCTGCTGATCACGATCGTCGCGCTCGCCTGGCGGCGCTCGGTCCGCCGCGGCCGCGAGCGCGCGCTCGACGGCGACGGCGAGTAGGCCTAATTCGGCCGCGCCGCGACCTTGATGTCGTAGTCGGCCACGCCGTCCGTGATCGTCGTGATCGTCACGGTCGTGTCGTACTCGTTGCCCTTGTCGTCGGTCAGGGTGCAGACCTCGGACTCCCCGACCTTGGCGTCGAGGTCGCTCGGGCAGACAAGTGAGGCCGGGGCCTCTCCGACCTGCTTCGTCAACGCTGCCGTCGCGCCGGCCTCGATGTCTTCCTTCGAGAGGCTGTTTCCGCCGACTTCGACGTTGACTTCTCCGCCACAGGCGCTGATCAGAAGCGAGGTCGCGATCGCCAGGATGAGTGTTGCTTGGCGCATCAGTCCTCGTAGAGCTCGAAGTCGGCCTTGCGGGCGCCGCAAACCGGGCAGAACCACGTCCCGGGAATGTCCTCGAACGCGGTTCCGGGCGGAATTCCGCCGTCCGGGTCGCCCTCGTCGGGATCGTAGATGAACCCGCACGAGGTGCACATCCAAAGTTGTTTCGTCTTCGTGTCCGCCATGACCGCGCCGGAGGTTACCGTTCAGCGATGGCCGACGACTCAGTCACCGCACGACCGGCGGCAACGGTGATCCTGCTCCGCCGCTCGGGCAAGCACTCCGAGCGCGGGCTCGAGATCCTGCTCGTTCGCCGCAACCCCGAGGCACGATTCATGCCCGGGGTCTGGGTCTTCCCCGGCGGCGCCGTCGATGCCGACGATGGAATTGCGGGCGTGGAGGAGACGTTCAGGACCTGCGCCGCGCGCGAGCTGGCCGAGGAGGCCGGGATCGAGCTCGGCGACGACGCCGAGATGATCCTCTGGTCACGCTGGATCACACCGGAGATCGTGCCGATCCGCTTCGACACCTGGTTCTTCCTCGCCCTCGCTCCACCCCATTCACCGCCGGAGCCCGACGGCGAGGAAACGGTCGACGCCGGCTGGTTCAAGCCATCGGTGGCGCTCGAGAGCCATCGCGCCGGTGAGCTCCAGCTCGTCTTCCCGACGATCAAGCAGCTCGAGTCGCTGGCCGCTTTCGAGAACGCCGACGAGGCGCTCGCCGCCGCCCGCGAGCACAAGGTCGAGCCGATCCTGCCGAAGGTCACCGGCGAGGCCTCAGAGCGTCGCGTCGTCCTTCCCGGCGAGCCCGGCTACTGATGATCTAATCTCGAGGTCGTGACGGCAACGCTCCCGCCCGAGGTTCGCGAGGCGTTCTCGCGCTTCATCACCTGCGAGTACACGACGGTCGACTCGCGCCAGCAGCCGATCGCCTGGCCGGTGACGCCGTACTACTCCGACGGCGCCGAGACGATCGACGTGACGACCGGGCTTGGCTATCCGAAGAAGGCGAACGACGCCCGCGCCAACCCCAAGGTCAGCCTGTTCTTCTCCGAGGGCACCGGGTCCGGCCTCGAATCCGGGATCCGCGTGCTCGTCCAGGGCATCGCCGACGTCGATGATCGCGACCTCGCCGCGAACCGCGAGCGCTACTGGCGCGAGGCCGCGGAGAAGCTGCCGGCGACGGCCGACATGCACCCGCCGAAGCCGATCCGGCGAATGCTCAGCTGGTACTACACGCGGCTCTACGTCAAAGTCCGCCCGGAGCGTGTCTTCGTCTGGGCAGACGGCGACCACCGCGAGCCGCCGGCGGTGATCGACTCGCATCTCGAGGAGGTGCGATCGGGCCACGTCGAGGAGCCGCTCGAGCCGCTCGAGGAGCCGGCCGGCGGCAAGCGCGCCTGGGACGAGCGGGTTGGTGAGCTCGGCAGTCGCTACGAGACCGCGGTACTCGCCTGGGTCGCTCCCGACGGCTTCCCGCTCAGCGCGCGAGTCCCGGTCGTTCCCGAACCGGCGATGGAGCGGATCGCGCTCGGCAAGGGCCCGGCCGGGCTGCCGCTTGCCGAGGGCCGCGCCTGCCTGACAGCGCATCGCCATGCGCCCGACTTCACCTGGCAGGAGAACTTCCAGGTCCGCGGCGACCTCGTCAGCGAGGGCGAGAGCTGGGCGCTCGTCCCGCACCGTTTCATCGGCGGCTTCGAGCTTCCCGACGAGAGCCAGTTCGCGGTCCTGCGCCGGAACTTCTCGAAGGGCAGGAAGTACTACCGGACCGCGAAGGCAGAGCTCAAGCGCCGGGGTTAGCCGGATTCGGCGGGAACGGCTCGAGCCCGGCGTGCCAGGGGCCGGCCGGATAGGGCTGGAGCCCGCTCTCCTCCATCTCGCGCCGGACGCGGCGGAAGAGCTCACCGCCGGCGTCGACCGCGAGCTCGAGCTCGCCGGCTGAGCGCTCGCGCAGCCGCCAGAGGAAGTAGATCTGGCGCTCTGAGACGCCGAAGTCGATATCGCGGTCGATCGTCGTCACCCAGTCGAGGAAGGCCGGGCCGAAAAGCTCGCGCAGGGCGATCGGGTCGTGGTCGGAGGGCACGGTGGCGAGGAAGCGCTTGTTGAAATCGAGGCTCTCGAACTCGACTCGGTGGCGCGAGCCGTAGCGCTGGACCAGGTCCTCGGCATTGGCTTCGAGTGATTCGACGTTGAAGATCGGCACGACCCGGGCGAGGTCGGGCATGTGCGCCTTGGCGAGCACCGCACCGGGCAACACCGCCTTCTTGAACAGGCCGCCCTCCTCGCGCTCCTCGGCGTCGCAGGTAGCGCCCCAGAACTCGCGCCCGAGCTCACCGGTCAACCGGTTCGAGCCTCCCGGACAGAGCGCCGGCGGCGCATCGGCGGGGTTGAGGCCGCCGATCGGCTCGTAGCGGACCTCGCGCTTTTCACCGAGCTCGCGAACCGTCTGCGCCCAGGCCTGAGCGTCGTTTGCGACGCTCACAGCGCCCGCCTGAACAGCTCCTCGAAGTCTTCCTCGGAGGGCTCGCGAGGGTTGACCAGCGTGCAGCCGTCCCCAATCGCGCCCTCGACCAGCGCCGCGATCCCGTCCTCGGGCACGCCGACCTCGGAGAGCCGGGAGGGCAGCCCGAGCCGCGCGCTGAGCCCGCGGACGTGGTCGGCAAGCGCCGAGCCCACCGCCTCTCCCCCGCCCGCCGCGTCGGCGTCGAGCACCTCGGCGATCGTCCGGTAGCGATCGGCGGTCGCCTCGTCGCCGGCGGCGTTCCATTCGATAACCCAGGGCAGGTTGATCGCGTTCGCGACTCCATGGGCGACGCCGAAGTGGCCGCCGCACGGGTGCGACATCGAGTGCGTGATCCCGATCGCGTTCGACCCGGTCGGCGCGATCGCCAGGCTCGCCGCGACGAGCATGTTGCCGCGCGCGTCGACGTCGGAAGTGTCGGCGACGGCGCGCTCGAGGTTGGCTCGGATCAAGCGGATCGCCTGCAGCGCGTAGGCGTCGCCGTGCGGGTTCGCCTCGGTCGAGACGTAGCCCTCGATCGCGTGGGTGAGCGCGTCCATCCCGGTCGCGGCGGCGACCGAAGCGGGGAGGGTGGCGGTCGCGTCGGGGTCGAGGATCGCGAGCTCGGGGAACATCGGGAAGTCGGCGATCTCGACCTTGAGGTTCTCCGAAGCGTCTCTGACGACGGCGGCGAAGCTGACCTCGGAACCGGTGCCGGCGGTGGTCGGGATCGCCGCGAACGGCGCCAGCGGCAGCGGCTTGCCGAGCCCGTCGTTCTCACGCGGCAGCCCGAAAAAGCCCTCCCACTCGCGGACCGTGCCGCCGTGGGTGAAGAGGACGTTGGCCGCCTTCGCCGTGTCGATCACCGAGCCGCCGCCGACGGCGAGAAAGGAATCCGCGCCGGCCTCCTTCGCCGCCGCGGCACAAGCGGCGACCACCTCGGTATCGGAATCCTGCGGGACAGCGTCGAAGACGACGGCAACCTCGAGTCCGCCGTCGGCGACGCCCTCGGCGACGCGGTCGATCAAGCCGGTCGCGCGGATCACCTCGTCGGTGACAAGCGCCACTCGAGACGCCCCCTCCTTCGAGAACTCGAAGCCGGTGCCCTCGATCAGCATCTGGCCGGCGACGACCCGCGTCGGCGCCGTGAACTGCCAAAACTCCTTGAACGGCATCGCGGCGATCAGACGTCGATCAGGTCTTCGCGGCCCTGGGCCTCGAGCTGGGCCTTGTAGCGCGGGAAGACCGGCTTCGTCAGCGGCACGAGCTTGAGGATCTTTGCGACCGGGCCCTTCGCCTTGATTTGCCCGCGGGCGAGCGCGACCGTGACGTTTACCTTGCCGAGCCAGAACTTGTGCGCGGTGTCGGCCTCCATCGACATCGTCACCTCGGGCTCCATCTCGGACCCGCCGAAGTCGACGTCGCCGGGCTCGCCCTCCTGAAGGCGAACCGTGATCGCGGACTCGGGCTCGCGGTACTCGTAGCGAACGATCGTGTTCGCCTTGCGGAACTTCGGCGCGAGCTCGTCGTCGACGGCGATCTCGGCAAACAGCCTGCCGATCGTCTCGTAGACCTCGTCCGCGTCCTTGAAGTAGGTCAACCGCTCTCCTCGTTGGTTACGAGGCGATCCTACGGATCGGGGAACAGGTTCGGTGCGCGCCCGCCGCCGAACTCGTCGGGGTAGTTCCCCTTGATGATGCAGGGGGCGAAGGCGACGTCGACCGGCGGCAGCCCCGGAGCCGGGTTGGCTGTCGTGGTCGGATCCTCGTCGGGATTCTGGCTCGCGGGCGAGTAGTCGAGGTTCTTGCAGTCGAAGTTCTTGAAGATCCCGGCCGCCGCGGCGGTCGCGTCGAGCGAGTCGGGCTCGATGTAACCGTTGCCGCGGTTGGTGGCCGAGCGGGTTGGGTTGATCGAGAGGCTTTCGGCGCTGAGGTAGGAGAGCTGGCGCAGGCCGCGGCGCGGAGCGGGCTGGCCCTGAATCTCGGCGAAGGAACCGGCGAGGCCAGCCGGCGGGCCGGCGAAGAAGTCGCCGATGAAGGTCCGGTAGTAGTCCAGGTAGGAGATGATCGGGTTCAGGTTGGCGAGCGATGGGTCGAGCTCGTCGAACAGCGGTCCGAAGCCGTCGAAGTACTTGCGGGTCGCCGGCAGGCCCTTCTTCGAGGCCTTGTTGAGCTCGTCGAGGTCGAAGAAGAGGCTGCGCAGGTTCGGCGCGAGCTTGCGAATCGATGCCAGCGTCGGGCTCAGGTCGCGGGCGACCGGGATCAGGTCCTGGACGAGCGGCCGAGTGTTCTCCTGGAAGCCGTCGAGACGCTCGAAGGTGAGCCGCGACTCGCGTTGGAAAGTGGGCAGGATCTGGAATATCTCGGCGAGCGAGCGCTCGTTCGTCGCCAGCGCATCAAAGGTCTCGTTGCCGTTGGTGATCGCCCCGGCCAAGTCTCGATCACGCGCCGTCAGCGCCTCGAAGACGGTGCTGGTGTCGCGGACGAGCCCCTTCAACGCCACCTTCTGGCGGTTCAGCGTCTCGAGCACCGCCGAGGAGTCGGAGATGAACGGCCCCAGGTTTCCGATCGCGTCGTTGAGGTCAAGCCCGCGGTCGCCGATCGCGACTGCCGCGTTTGCTTGCCAACGCTGGAACGAGCGCCGGGTCTCCTCGTCGAGGGCATTGAAGATCTCGTCGATCTGAGTCGCGTTCTCGACCTGCGAGTTGGCGAGGTGGCCGCCCTCGGGAATCGTCTCGATACCGATCGTCTCGGCATCGGAGACGTTGGCCGCGGCGCCCAGCGAGACCGGAACCTCACCGCGCTCGGACTCCGAGCCCGAGGTGAGCTCGACGTAGGTCTCGCCGAGCAGCGTCTTCGCCCGCAGGATCGCCCGCGCGTCCTCTGATATCGGCGCGAACTCAGGCTTGATCTCGAGCACGGTCCGCGTCGCGTCCTGGCCGTCGACGCGCTCGTCGATCGGTGCCAGCGTCAACGACTTCACCTTGCCGACGGAGACACCCCCGATTCGCACGTCGGACTCGATCGCGAGCGAGGTTGCTTCGGGGAAGTCAGCTGTGATCTTGTAGCTCTCCGTCTTCAGCGGCACCGGTCCACCGAAGGCAATCCAGAGGAAGAGCAGGAGGCCGAAGCAGGAGAGCGCGAAGCCGACCGCGACCATGATCCTGCCGATGCTGGGTGCCTGCTTTTGCATTAGCTACACGGACCTCCCGCCGCGAACAGCGGCCCGAGCCCGGTGACGATGCCGGCAAGCGGCGAGCTGCCGAGGATTGCGGCGACATTCTCACAGCTCGCGGTCAGGTAGATGCGCCGGTAGAGACCATTGCCGTCGGTGCCCTCGAAGACCGAGGTCGAGTTGTGGCCGAGCCAGCCAGCCCAGTAGAGATAGCCCTCGTTTCGATTCGGCGTCGAGGGCGGCTCGGCCCCTCCGGGGTTATAGGAGGCCATGTTGAGCAGATTCTGCAACGTGTCGAGGACCGAGCGCAGCTTCGGGCTCGTCTCTTCGATCCGCTTGGCCGCCACGTTCAGGTCGGGCACCGGGCCGCGCGCGGTGCGCACGAACGGTCGGATCTCGTTCTTGATCACCGGCGTGACCGCGGTCGCGAACTCCTCGGTCGAGCGGTTGAGCTCGGGCAGGTTGCGGGCAAACGGCCGCAGGTCGTTGAAGGTCGAGCCGAGGGTGTTGGCAAACGGGGTCAGCGCGCTCAGCGTCTCGCGCGCCTGGCGCAGGGTTCCCGGCAACAGCGAAACGGCGCGCTGAACGTTGAGGTCCTGCTCGGCGATCGCTCCGAGCGCCGAGTTCGAGGTCGTGACGAGCTCGGCGAGGTCGTCCTCGGCGCGGCCGACGGTGAGCGTCAAGCGGTTGAAGTTCGTGATCAGGTTGCGCAGGTTGTCCTTACGCTCGGCGACCTTCGAATTCAGCTTCTCGAGGTTGCGGTTGATCGGGCCGAGCGAGCCGAGCAGCTCGCCGAGGTCACGGCTGCGGCCGTCGAGGCCCTTGCCGGCGCCGACCAGCAGCAGGCGCAGATAGGCCTGCGTATCGCCGTCGAGCAATTCGAGGATCTCGTTCAGCTCGACGTCGGGGGCGGTGTTCTCGATCGGGATGGTTGCGCCCTCCTCGATCTCCGGTGCCGCGCGGGTGCCCGGGTCGAGCTGGAAGAACATGTCTTCGAGGCCGGTGTTCGGGCGCAGCAGGATCGTCGAGTCCGAGTAGATCGGCAAGAAGTCGCGCTCGACCCCGAATGTGACGACGGCCCTGCCCTCTACGAGCT
>JBPCRS010000219.1:0-6499 GCA_050996575.1 Solirubrobacterales bacterium | reverse complement strand
TCGAGAACCTCGCCGTCGAGCTCGGCGGTGGCGGCGAAGGCGCCGCGGACGAGCGGCACGCCCCAGATCAATGTCACATCGCCGCCACGATTACCGTCGGCGCGCCACTGGCCGATCACCTCGTCGTTGAGGTCGATCTTCCACTCGGGGTTGTCGTCGACCGTGACGTCGGTGAAGTCGGCGGCGGCGAGCAGGTCGGTCGGCTCGCCCTCCTCAGGCCGGATGAAGGAGACATGGCCGAAATACTCGATCGAGCCACCCTTCTCGTTGACCGTGCGCGAGGTCGCCGGCACGTAGACGCGGCCGCCGTAGGCGCGCTCGGGGAACCAGCGGACGTTCTCTGCCTCGAGCGGCGCACCGGCCTCCTCAGCGAGCGCCTCGCAGCGGTCGGAGAGCACCTCGAGCAGGCGCTCCTCCCAGCGGCCGTATGGCTGCTTCTCCTGGGTCGAGTCGGCGATGAAGCGCGGAAATGGGCGAGGCGTCGGCGGGCTCAAGGCGCGTGGCAGAGTATCGGTGCGATGGATATCGCCTTCGTAAGACCGGCGAGTCGCACGACCGCGTCCACGTCCGCTACCCGATCGCGTCGCGAAGGTCGGAGGCGGCGCGCTCGGGCGGATAGACGTCAATGCTCGAGCCGGTGCTGAGCTCGAAACCGGCGAGCACGGTCAGCCGCGGGACGATGTCGACGTGCCAGTGGAAGCGGTCGGCGTCGGCGGGCGCGGTCCGCACCCAGAGGTTGAACGGCGGCGGGCCGAAGAGCTTCGCGAGGCCCTCGATCGCGCGGCGGATCATCGCCGTGCCGGCCTCGCCGTCGTCCTCGAACGAGGGCGAGGCATTGCGGGGAATGATCCGCATCTCGAACGGCGAGCGCGAGGCCCAGGGGCAGATCAGGACCGCCTCGTCGTCGACCGCGACCACGCGCTCGCGCCGGCGGATCTCCTCGGTGATCACATCGACGAGCAAATCGCCGCCCATCGTCCGCTCGTAGTAGGCCTTCGAGCGTTCGCGCTCGCGAGCGATCTCGGCCGGAACGAAGCGCATCGCATAGAGCTGCGCGTGCGTGTGCTCCCGCGACGCTCCGGCCTCGGCGCCCTCGTTGACGATCAGGTGCAGGTAGGCGGAATCGTCCGCGTAGGCGCGCATCCGCTCGCGCCAGAACGAGACCGCCGTGCCGAACCGCTCCTCGGAGAGCTCGGCCATCGAGACAAGGTGCTCGGGCGCGTTGACGAGGACCTCGTGGGCGCCGTCGGCGGAGGCGCTCGCGAACAGGTTGGGCGCGGCGGCCCGAGTCGACGCCCGCAACGGGTCGATCGAGGAGGCGAGGCCGGTCTCGGTCGGGGCGCGTGGCGGTGGGACGGCGGGGTCAGACCCCGGCATAAGCGGCGGCTCGCCGAGAACCGGATAGAGGTTGGGCATCGAGCGGGCGACCCAACCGGGGCCGCCGGTCTCGCCGCCGTCGGGGCGGAGGGCCCACGTCTCCGGTGGTGTTAGCTCCTCGCTGCCCTCGCAGAACGGACAGCCTTCGAGGCCGGTCGGAGTCAGGTCTCGGGCAGCCTTGGCGAACGCCTCGGGGCGATCGGCCCTGCCGGGGGCGAGGATTGTCCGCTGCCCGGTGAGCTGGTCGATCCGGATCTCGGGCGCGCTCATCGGCGCCGCAAGTTAGCCGAGCGGATCAGGCGGGGCGAATCGGCGTCGCGCCGCCCGGGGAACCGCTCTCCTCGGGGGGCTGAGCGACACTCGCCGGCGCCTCGTGCTGGAAGAACGGCTTGATCAGGTCCAGCGGGATCGGGAAGACGATCGTCGTGTTCTGGTTGACGCCCATCTCGAGCAGGGTCTGCAGGTAGCGCAGCTGCAGCGTCGCCGGGTTCTTGCTCATGATGTCGGCCGCCTGGCCGAGCTTCTCGGCCGCCTGGAACTCGCCATCGGCGGAGATCACCTTGGCGCGGCGCTCGCGCTCGGCCTCGGCCTGGCGGGCGATCACGCGCTGCATGTCGGCGGGCAGCTCGACGTCCTTGACCTCGACGGTCGAGACCTTGACCCCCCAGGGCTCGGTCTGCTCGTCGATGATCTGCTGGAGCTCGGCGTTGAGCCGCTCGCGCTCGCCAAGCAGCGAGTCGAGCTCGACCTTGCCGAGCACCGAGCGCAGCGTCGTCTGCGCGATCTGCGAGGTGGCGAGGAGGAAGTTCTCGACGTCGGTGATCGCCCGGTTCGGGTCGAGCACCTTGAAGTAGGCAACCGCGTTTACCCGCACCGTCACGTTGTCCTTCGTGATCACCTCCTGCGGCGGCACGTTCAGCGTCACCGTCCGCAGGTCGACGCGGACCATCTGGTCGACGAACGGGATCAGCAGAATCAGGCCTGGACCCTTCTGGGCGATCATCCGGCCGAGCCGGAAGATGACGCCGCGCTCGTACTCCCTGAGGATCCGGACCGAGGCCGCGACCAGGATCAGGATGAAGAGGACGAGGACCGCGATTATCGCCAGGGCGACTCCCATTGCTCGAGGACTCTATACGCGCTCGACCACGAGGGTGAGGCCGTCGACCGAGCGCACTCGGGCGCGGGCTCCGACCGGGACCGACTCGCCTTCGGCGGCGGGCCGTGCCCGCCAGAGCGCGCCGCCGACGAAGATCTGACCGACCGGGTCGAGCGCGAC
Source organism: Solirubrobacterales bacterium (assembly GCA_050996575.1). Lineage (GTDB taxonomy): Bacteria > Actinomycetota > Thermoleophilia > Solirubrobacterales > 70-9 > DASUSH01. The sequence continues at coordinate 3,843 of JBPCRS010000219.1, read as the reverse complement.
GCGGACATCGCCCTCGAGCCCGAGCATCCCCTCCCAACCGGTCTCCACCCGGTCCTGACTGTGGGCGCTGTAGACCTTGCGCCCGAGGAAAGCGCCGAAAGCGCCGATCGCGAGGACGACGACGACGATCACCGGCCACGGGACGTCGAGCAGGATTCCGGCCGCGACCAGCGCGCCGATGCCGAGCAGTCCGACGAGGCCGCCCGTCGGCAACAAGACCTCTACGAAAAACAGCGCCACCGAAGCAGCAAGCAGGACGAAGCCGAGCGGTTCCATCGGCCGATTATCCGCTCCTCGGCCCGCGCCGCGCGACGCTCACTGCGCGTAGCGCTCGATGTCGGCCTCGAGCGCGGCCTCGTCCTGGTAGCCGCCGCGGTGCACGTAGGTGATCTCGCCGTCGGCGCCGTAGAAGATCGTCGCCGGGAACTCGCGCTCGGCATCGAGCGACTCGGAGATCTCGAGATCGGGGTCGGAGTAGCTCGGGTAGGGGAGCGGTAGCTGCTCGAGGAAGGTGGCCGCGGCGGCGTTGGAGTCCTGGCCGTCGATGCCGAGGAAGGCGATCTCCTCGCCGCGCTTCGCCGCCTGCGACTGGAAGTATGGGAATTCGGCTCGGCAGGGGCCGCACCACGAAGCCCATTTGTTGACGACGATCGGCCGGCCCTCGAGCCCGGCGATCCGCTCGTCGTAGGCGGGCAGGCCGCCGGGAAGGATCTCATTGGCCTCGTCGTAGAGTGCCGCCAGGGGCGCCGGCGCGTCGGCGAGGGCGGCCTCGTAATCGACTGCCGCCGACTCGGGATTCCCCGGGCCGTCCGCGGAATCGGAGCCACAAGCAGCCAAAACGATCGTGCAGACGACCATCGTCAGGGCCCCCGCCAGGCGTGGTTTGGTGCCGGATCGCACGAGATTGATCATTCCTGCGCTCACTGTGCGTACAATAAAGACGGTCCAAGCAACTCCTGGACCGCGGGGAACGTTTCGCATCGGCTGGCAGGCGGCCGATTTCGGGCGAGCCCCCCAACCATGAGTCACGCGCCGCCGCGCGATCTGCGTTGCGGAAACCGGCGCGAGAGGAAGAGCCACTCAATTGGCTGACATCACTGAAACCGCCCCTTCGCGGGTGCACGCGCCGAGCGGCGCAGCGTTGACGAGCGCCGAGATCGAGCGCGCGAGCAAGTTCGCGCGCGAACCGATCCTGCTCGAGGGCGAGAAGCCCGCCGACCTGGCGCCCGGAACGGCGCGCTACATGGCGGTACGCGACGCGCTCGCCGAGCTCGAGGGCGGGGCCGAGGACCCCTCGATGGAGTGGCGCTCGAACTACTCGCTGTTCCTTGGCCTCGAGCGCGTCCTCGATGAGGACCCCCCGGTCCTTCTCGACGGCGCCGAGCTCTCCGCCCACCAGGTCGACGCGCTCTCGGGAACCCTCGCCGCGCTGACGCTCGAGCTCGAGTCGCGAAACGGCAACGCCGGGGCGAACGGTTCTGCAAAGGGCGCGGCAAAGGAGAACGGTTCGGCCGCGAACCGCGCCGACCCCGAGCCCGAGCCCGACGTGGAGGACGGCAACGGCGTCGCGATCGCCGACCCCGACGAGCTTCTTCCCGAAGACGAGGAGGAGCCGCAGGACTGGGAGGAGCAACCCGACGACGACGAGGAAGCGTCGATCGAGGAGGCGCCCGAGGATCCCGGCGCCAATCGCCGCTTCTGGTTCGAGCACGCGACCGGCGCCGGCAAGACGGTCGCCGCCGTCGGCTTCGTCGAGGCCTCGCGCACGGGCGGAATCCTGATCCTCACCCACCGCCGCAACCTCGTCGACCAGTTCATCGGCGAGATCTCCGACCGCGGCTACGCCGACCGGCTCTCGCCGCCGCTGCTCGGCGACTCCGACCATCCCTACGGGCCGGTCACCGTCGAGACCTACCAGTGGTTCGTCCGCAACGCGGGCAAGGTCTCCGACGCCTACTCGATCGTGATCTGCGACGAGGCCCATACCGCGCTCGGCGAGAAGACGAGCGCGTGTATCCGCAACTGGCAGAGCCCGGTCTTCATCGGCATGACCGCGACCGGCGCGCTGATCGCCCGCCACGTCGCCGACCTCTTCCCGACCCAGACCTCACGCTTCGACCTCGCCCAGGCCGCGCGACGCGGCGTGATCTCCCCGCTTCGCTGCATCCGCATCCCGCCGGGCCCGGGTGTACGCACGATCGCCAAGGTGCCGCTTCGCAAGGGCGAGGTCGACCAGGACTTCGACCAGGAAGAGCTGGCGAAGCTGCTCGACCAGGCGCCGTTCAACGTCGCGATCGCCGACCTCTACCGCTCGCGCTTTCGCAAGGTGCCCGGCGTCGTCTACACCGCCGGGGTCAAGCACGCGAACAACGTCGCCGCCGCCTTCCGTGACGCCGGCATGAAAGCGCAGGCCGTGTCCGGCGAGACGCCGAAGCGCGAGTTGAACGAGATCCTCGCCGCCTTCGAGCGCGGCGAGGTCGACGTTCTCTGCAACGCGATGCTGCTCGCCGAGGGCTGGAACTCGCCGCGGGCGACGATCTGCATGCACCTCGCTCCGACTGCCTCGCGACGGATCTACCAGCAGCGTGTCGGCCGCGTCACCCGCCGAAACCCGGGCAAGGAGGCCGGCCTCGTGATCGACCTCGTCCACCCGGCGACTACCCACGACGAGGCCGTGATCAGCCTGCACAGCCTGCTCGACCGCGACGTTTACCGCGGCGGTGCGATCGTCGTCGGCCCGGTCCGCCGCGGTCGCGGGCGGCGGGTCCGGGTCGAGCGCCGGATCGTCCCCGTCTCCGCCGACCCCGAGCGCCGGATCGCGGTCCTCGAACGCGAGATCTGGCGAATCGCCGTCGAGCACCTCGACTACTCCGAGCAGCACGTCTGGGCTGCGCTCGCGGGTTCCAAGGTCAACCCGCAGGGATGGCGGCGGGCGAAGGCGATGCTCCAGCACGACGTGTCAAAGGAGCTGAGCCGGCGCTTCCTGCTCACCTGCCTTCAGCGCAACCGCAACCACCAGCTTCGGCTCAAGGCGCTGGGCGAGATCGCCGCGTTGCGCGACGCCGATGCGTTTGACGACGCGATCGAGATCGTCGGCGCATGGCCGCGCGATGAGAAGCGCGCCGGCGTAAAGGTTCTTCTGATGGCGCTCGCCGAGCGCCGGATCGGCCGCCGCGACCAGGCCCAGGCCTGGGTCTGGAGGCTCGCCGGCTACACCCGCGACCTGCACGAGGAGTACGCGGTCCAGCGCTGGCCCGAGACCAAACGGCTGCTTGGCCTCTTCGTCAACTCTTCAGGCCGCGCGCACGGGCGCAACGCCCGCCGGCTCGTCCACGCCGCGCGCCAGCAGGACCGCCGGCGCGCGATCGCGATCCTCGCCGCGGCGACCGCGCACACTCCGGAGGCCGAGGAGGTGCTGCGCGGAGCGCGGATGCGAACCGCGCGAAAGCCCTCGGCGGTCGCCCGAGAGCTGCTGCGGAACTTCCCGAAGAGCGGTGGCGGGAGCGGCGGCAAGCGCCGGCGTCGACGGAAGAGCGGCGGCAGGGGCGGTGGCGGCGGCAGCCGAGGGAAGGGCCAGGGCTCAGGTCGTGGTGGCACATCGAAAAACAGCGGCAATCAGGGGAAGGCGGACGAGAACGGGTCTGGGGATTCGGGCATCGGGGAGTCCTCGGACGATTGAGTGTGCGCTTACCGGGGCGATGGCACCGGTAATGCTTCAGTGAACGCGCAGATGGACCTCGCCGGCGCCGAGGGCGATGGTTTCGCCGGACTCGAGCTCGACGAGTAGATGACCCCGTTCGTCTACCCCGCTTACAAGCCCCGTCCCGTCGCCGACATCTGAAC
>JBPCRS010000187.1:0-6362 GCA_050996575.1 Solirubrobacterales bacterium | reverse complement strand
CGGCGAGGCGGTCGGCTGGGGCGTCGGCGCCGACGACGATGAAGAGCGGCGCTTCGTCGATCGAGGCGATCAGCTTCGAGTCGAGCGGGAGGCGGGCGCTCGAGTCGAAGACGACGCGGGCCGGTTGGCGCGCAGGCGGCGGGTCGAAGTCGCGTGCGGTGAGCACGGGGTCGTCGGCGAGCGCGGTGCCGATGCCGACGGCGACCGCGTCCGACTCGGCGCGCCAGCGGTGGACGAGGGCGCGGCTCTCGGCGCCGGAGATCCACTTCGAATCGCCACTGCGGGTGGCGACCCGGCCGTCGAGCGAGACCGCCGACTTCAATGTCACCAAGGGAAGCCCGGTGCGCGAGTGCTTGCGAAAGGGCTGGTTGAGGAGTCGCGCGGCGCTCGCCTCGTCGCCGTCGGCAAAGACGACCTCGCGGCCTTCGTCGCGGAGGATGCCGGGCCCGCGACCGCTCGTCTTCTCGGTCGGATCCTCGGACGCGATCACGACGCGGGCTATGCCGGTGGCGAGGATCGCTTCGGTGCACGGCGGCGTTCGGCCCTGATGCGCACAGGGCTCGAGCGTCACGTACATCGTCGAGCCGGAGAGGTCCGCTCCACGAATCGAGGCGTCCGAGATCGCAGCCACCTCAGCGTGCGGGCCGCCGAGCTCCGCGTGCCATCCCTCGCCGAGGACTTCGCCCTCGCGAACGATCACCGCGCCGACCAGCGGGTTCGGGCTGACGGCACCACGACCGCGCTCGGCGAGCTCGAGCGCACGGCGCATGTATGCCCGGTCCTGCTCGGTGCCCGGCTCGGTCGCCGCTTCCATACGTCAAGATTAGGAAGCAATGATCGCCAGGACCGAAGTTTGGGCAAGAGCTCACCCGTGGCCGGCCGCCTACATCGTAGTTTTCGTGCCGATCCTCCTGGTGATGGTGATCGCGAAGATCGCCGGCTGGGCCGACAGCGCGGTCGTCATCGTCGCCCTCTGCGCGGTCGCTATCGGCGGCTTCGTCCTCGATGAGCTCAAGAACGGCCGCCACGCCCCCGCGGAGCCGGCCGAACCTCAGAGCTCGCAGCGCGCCCAGACCGAGTAGTAGCGGTCGCTCGCGATCAGCTCGCCGTCGGCCGGCGGAAGCTGCGTGGTCGCCGGGGTGTCACCGTCGAACGCCTGCTTGTCGAGCGCCCGGCGGCCCTGGGCGAGGATCGCGAGCTCGGCTCCGTTCGGGTCGTAGACCGGATCGCTTCGCGAGATCACCTCGTCCTCGCCGGCGTCGAGGATCCAGCGCACGTCGGGGACGATCTTGTGGGTCGGGGTCGTCACCGGGCCGCAGCCCCGATCTATCCGCGAGGCAACGACCTCGGAATCCAGCACCCGCTCGAGGCTCGCGTTCGCCTCGGAGCGGAACTCGAGGTCGGCGTTGAACTCGTCGAGCGCGAGCGTTCGGGCGACGGTGAATGCGACGACGGCGACGACGATCGCCGCGGCGCCGACGGCCCATGCGATCCGCAGCGCGCGGAAGCGCTCGAGCGCCGAGAAGCCGGCAATCGCAAAGCCGGCGAAGATGCAGAAGGCGGCCGCGGCGACAATCAGATAGCGATCGATCACGGCGAAACCGGCCGCGCCGATCGCGAGGAAGGTGGCGATCCCGGAGAGCAGGACGATCCCCGGCATCAGCGCCCGGCGCGGCACCAGCGCCACGGCAAGCGCGATCCCGGCGAGTCCGGCGAGGATCACCGGGGGCTTGACCAGCTCGGTCATCGAGACGGCGAGCGCCGAGGGCAGGTCGGCGAGCTCCTCGCCGCGATCGAGCGAAGCGACGGTCTCACTCGTCGCGTGCTGGCTGTAGAGCGGGTCGCCGGTGACGGCGAGATCGATCAGCACCCAGACGATCGCCGGGGCTGCGGCGTAGGCGGCCCACTTCAGCCGCAGCGGCCAGGTGGCGCCCTCGCCGAAGCTCATCCACAGCCAGTACAGACCGAGCAGCGCCCACGCTTCCGGCCGCAGTAAACCCGCCGCCGCCAGCAGCACCCAGACGACCCCGCCGCGGCGTGGCCGCTGGTACTCGAGCACCGCCGCCCAGAGGACGAAGGCCATGAACGGAATGTCGATGTAGGCGCGGACCGCGAGGTAGGGGAAGTCGAAGCGGCTCAGCATGACCAGCGCCGCAGCGAGCCCGACCAGCGGTGCGAAGGCGTCGCGGCCGAGCCGGTAGACGGCAACGACGACGGCGACGAAGGAGAGCAGGGCGAGCAGGACGAGCGCGTGGTCGGCGAGGCCGCCGAGCGGGTAGAGGAGCACCGCCAGTGCGATCGCCAGCGGATGCTGGGTCGGCGCTCGGAAAGCCTCGAAGCTGGGCTCGTTGCCGTGCAGGAGCTCGCTCCCCCAGATCAGCGAGTAGACCGAGTCGTAGTTCGGATAGCTCGGCCAGAGCGCGAAGCCGACGATCGTGACCAAGATCAGCGCGGCGAGGCCGGCGAGCTCGAGCTTGCGAAGGGTCTCGGATTTCATCTCATGCAGATGAGATTGCGCCGAACCGGAAGCGAAGCGGAGGATTCGGCAATTTCAATTTGTGGATGGTATGTCCGTACCCTGCTTACGCCGTGAAGCTGATCATCCAGATCCCCTGCTTCAACGAGGAGCAGACGCTGCCGCTGACGCTCGGCGATCTGCCGCGCTCGGTCGACGGGTTCGACGCGGTCGAGGGGTTGGTAATCGACGACGGCTCGACCGACCGCACGCTCGATGTCGCTCGCGAGCACGGGGTCGACCACGTTGTCCGGCTGACCGCCAACCGCGGCCTCGCCAACGCCTTCCAGGCCGGTCTCGACGCGGGGCTGAAGCTCGGCGCCGACGTGATCGTCAACACCGATGCCGACAACCAGTACCACGCTGCCGACATCCCGAAGCTCGTCGCCCCGATCCTCGCCGGCAACGCCGACCTCGTCGTCGGCGACCGCCGAACGCAGACGATCGAGCATTTTTCCGGTCCGAAGAAGGTGCTGCAGCGGCTCGGCAGCTGGGTCGTCCGCCGGGCGTCGGGGACGAACGTGCCCGACACGACGTCGGGCTTCCGCGCCTACAACCGCGAGGCGGCGCTCTCGCTGCAGGTCGTCTCCAGCTTTACCTACACGCTCGAGAGCCTGATCCAGGCGGGCAAGATGCTCGTCGCCGTCGACCACGTCGAGGTCGGCACGAACGAGAAACTGCGCGAGTCTCGCCTCTTCCCCTCGACCGGCGCCTACGTCCGCCGCAACGCGCTGGCGATCTTCCGCGCCTATGCGATGTACGAGCCGCTGCGGGTCTTCACCACGGCGGCCGTAATCGTCGCGGTCGCGGCGGTCGCGGCCTGGACGCCATTCCTGATCGATTGGGTCTTCAACGGCGACTCGAACGGCCACATCCAGTCGCTGATCCTTGGCGCCGTCCTCGCGATCGCGGCTGTTCAGCTTTTCGCGCTCGGCGTGATCGGCGACGCCTTGGCCGGCCAGAGAGTGATCACGCAGCGCGTCTTCGAGCGGGTCCGCCGAGTCGAGCTGACCCTCGGGATCGAGCCCTCGCATTACGAAGCCGGCGTTCGGCCCGTCGATGCCGGCGACGATCGCGGCGGCGCCGAGGCCGAGGCCGAGCGCCTCGCCCGGGCCAGGTAGCGCGGTGAGCACACCGCGGGACGCGCCGGCGGCGCCCGGTGAGGAGGCGAAGCGCTACGGCAAAACGGCAGGCCTGCTCGGGGTCGGGGTCGGGGCGACCGGGCTGATCACCTACCTCTTCTTCGCGCTCGCCTCACACAACCTCACCCGCCAGGAGTACGGTGAGCTCGTCGTCCTCTGGTCGGCGATCTTCATCACCGTCTCGGTCCTCTACCGGCCAGTCGAACAGCTGCTCTCGCGGACGCTTGCCGAGCATGAGGCACGGGGTGAGCCGATCGCCGGAGCGGTCCGGATCGCAGCGACGATCCAGGCGGGACTCGCACTGCTCTTCGCCGTCCTCGCGCTGGCATTCAGGACCCCGCTCACCAACGACCTGCTTTCCGGCAACGAGACCCTCTACTGGATCCTCGTAGCCGCCGTCTTTGCCTACGCGGCGAGCTACTTCGCCCGCGGTTTCTTCGCCGGTACCAGGCGCTTCCCGCTCTATGCGACCGTGATGATCTCGGAGTCGATCGCGCGGACCTGCTTCGCGCTCGCTGTCGCGCTCGGGATCGCGACCGGGCAATCGGCAATCGCGCTCGGGATCGCGGTCGCCCCCTTCCTCAGCCTGCTGGTCGTCCCGCTGGCGATCTTCCGCAGCATGCGCCGCGATGACGAAGCCGTCCCGCCACCCGAGCCGGCGGCGAGCGCCGACAGGTCCACGCCCGACTTCACCCTCGCCCACGGCAGCGGTTTCGCCGCGGCGGTCCTCCTGATCATGCTCGCCGAGCAGACGTTCCTCAATGCCGGGCCGCTGCTCGTCAACGCCTCGAGCGGAGCCGCCGCTGCCGGATTCATCTTCAACGTCTTGATGATCGCGCGGGCGCCGCTGCAGCTCTTTCAGGCGGTTGCGACGAGCCTTCTCCCCCATCTGACGAGATTGCGCTCGGCCGAGGCCGCGAGCGGTGAGGACGCTTTCCGGATCTCGGTTCGCTCGACCCTTTGGGCGATCGTCGCCTTCGCCGGCCTCGCCGCCCTCGTCGTCGCCCTCGCCGGACCCGAGCTGATGCAGATCGCCTTCGGCGACAAGTTCTCCTACGACCGCGCGGGCCTGCTGATCGTCACCGCGGGCATGGGCCTCTATCTGCTCGGGGCGACGCTGAACCAGGCGGCTGTCGCTCAGGGTCAGGTGCGACGAGCAGCGGCCTGCTGGGTTGCCTGCGCGATCGCCTTCGTCGCCTGGAACCTGGTTCCGGTATCCGACGAGTTCCGCCAGATCGAGGTCGGCTTCACCGTCTCGGCCGGCATCCTCGCCGCACTGCTCTACCTGATCTACCGAAACCCGCACGGCCGCGCCGAGGACATTCCGGCACCCGATTCCCCCGAGGAGCTCGAGGCAAGGCTGGCATCCGCCGACGAAGTCGGCTGAGAACGTCAGCAGCCCCCGCGTGTGCGGGGGCTGCTGAAGCACTTCGGAACCGGCTCAGGTTCACTACTCCTGTTCGTCACTCTCCTGACCGACGACGTTGAAGTCGCGATCGAGCTGGACATCGACCTGGCTACCGTCGTCGAGGCTGACCTCGACCTCGTAGTAGCTCTCCTCGTCGCCGACCTCGGTCTCGGAGACCTGGCCGCCACCGGTGTGGTCAAGCGCCGCGGCGCTGGCCTGGTCGAGTGTGCTGCCATTGATCGGCGCCTCGGACTCCTGCGAGTCCTCGGGGCCGCTCTCGTCCTCGGCGGGCGAGGCGGTCAGCTCCTGGGTCGGTTGTTCCGACGGCGTGCTCTCGCTGCCGGCTGCACCGGCGATCGCGGCACCGCCGACGCCGAGTGCGGCGACGGCTGCAATCGCGATCAGAACTCCCTTGATCTTCTCGTTCATCGTGCTTCCTTTCGTTGTCGGATCGGACATCGAGAGGCACGGTAAGTACGGGGGATGAGATGGCCGTGAGACCAACCGAAACGTTGTCTAAAGGCGCGCGCTATTCGGCGCCGGCCGCGGCGGCGATCCGTGAGTAGGCGTCAGCTGGGTCATCCGCGCCGAAGACGGCGGAGCCGGCGACTAAGAGGGTGGCGCCGGCCTCGGCGACCGAGGACGCGGTCTCGGCGTCGATGCCGCCGTCGACCTCGATTCGCGGGCCGGGGACGGCGTCGCGCAGGCGGCTGACCTTGCCCGGCGAGGACGCGAGGAAGCTCTGGCCGCCCCAGCCGGGGTTGACGGTCATGCAGAGCAGGATGTCGGCGACGTCGCCGAGCTCGGTAGCGACTTCGACCGCTGTCCCCGGGTTGATCGCGAGGCCGGCGAGGCAGCCCGCCTCGCGGATCGCGCTGAGGGTGCGGTTGGTGTGCGCGGTTGCCTCGGCATGGATCGTGATCGAGTCGGCGCCGGCGCGGGCGAACTCGTCGATCTGGCCCTCGGGGCGCTCGATCATCAGGTGGACGTCGATCACGCCCCCGGCCTCGTGCACCTGGTCGGCAATCGCGCCGGCGACAAGCGGCCCGCTCGTGATCGGCGGGACGAAATGACCGTCCATCACGTCGACGTGGACCACTCGCGCGCCAGCGTCGAGCACCTCGGCGACCTGCGCGCCGAGCCGCGCGAAGTCGGCCGAGAGGATCGACGGGGCGACGCGCTTGGAGTCGTAGATATCGCGGTTCATCGGCAATCGACTAGTGGGTCTTCCAGAAACGTTGTGCCTGAAACGGCGAGACGCAGGCGCCGGCTGGCAAGGACGCAGGGAGCCCGCATG
>JBPCRS010000166.1:0-19443 GCA_050996575.1 Solirubrobacterales bacterium | reverse complement strand
GCGGGCGTAGACGCGGCCCTTCTTGTCGATTTCGAGCTCGAGCCAGGAGCCGCGGGCCGGCATCAGGTTGGCGATGAAGACCTGCTTCTCGCGGTCCCTCGGCTCCATCACGTAGGCGCCCGGCGAGCGGACGAGATGGGTGACGACGACACGCTCGGTGCCGTTGATGATGAAGGTGCCGCGGTCGGTCATCCACGGGAAGTCGCCCATGAACACGGCCTGCTCGCGGATCTCACCGGTCTCGCGGTTTTGGAAGGCGACCGTCACCGTCAGAGGCTTCGAGAAGGTCATGTCCTTCTCGCGGCACTCCTCGACCGAATGCGGCGGGTCCTCGAAGCGGAAATCGGCGAACACGATCGCCAGGTTGCCCGTGTAGTCCTCGATCGGCGAGACATCGTTGATCGTCTCGCGCAGGAGGCCCGACTTGGGGTCGGTCAACTCGGCGAACGACCGACGCTGAATGTCGATCAGGTGCGGGACGTCAAGGGGGGTCGGAAGGCGTGAAAAGCTCCGACGTGTCACGGGTGCAGCATGCGGACGTGCCAACTGGGCGACTCCTCAGTTAGTCGAGACGGGACAGGACTGATCGCGCGACGCGATCAGCAAGGACTGCAAAGGCGGATGGAAGCAGGGCGGGTCAACGGTGCGCGACCGACAAATATAACAGCATCGATGCGTCTGCTGCAAGCGCCGGCTGTGCCTGCTGTATGCCTGGCCTGCTCAGGCAGGTGAGAGGCCAGGGGAGAGGGCCGTCAGGCCCGCCTCGGTCGCTGCCCGCAGCAGGCGACGATCATAGGCGATGAAGGCGGAAAGCTCCTCCCGCAGGGTCAGCGCGGTGGCGAGGTGGATCGCGTCGAGCGTGCGGATCGCAGCGCCCCGCTGCGCTACGCCGATCACCTCCTCGTCGACAAGTCGCAGATCGACCGGCTCCAAAGTTCTACGCGACCATTCGACGAGCTCCGCCGGCCCACGCGCCCGCCGGACCGCCAGCGCGACCTCAACCGAGACGATCACCGATGACACGCGCTGCTCGTCCCCGACAAGAAACGCCCGAAGAGCTTCGCTTTCCGGTTCCGGCAGAACGAGCTTGGCGATCGCGGACGCGTCGAGGTACAGCACAGCGCGGTCCGCTCAGCGATCTTCCTCTTCGCGCAGCTCGGCCAGGGCTTCGCTGACAGACATCTTCAACCCGCTAACGGGCGGCGGCGGGCCGATGTCCTCGAGCCGCCCCTTGCCCGGGATCAACTTGCCCTCGGCGATCAGCCGCTCGCGCAGACCGGTCCGCTCGGGGATCGGCGTGAGCAGGGCAACCGGCTCGCCCCGAGAGGTCACCTCGAGCGTCTCGCCCGCCTCGACCCGGCGCAGCGCCTTGCTCGCGTTCTGGCGCAGCTCGCGGACTCCGATCTGCGGTCGCGTAGCCATGTAGCACTACCGTAGCACCCAGTGGTGCGGTGCGGCGGCGCGGCGCGCTACTTCAGCTCGACGCCTCCGCCGGCCTCCTCGAGCTCGGCCTTGAGCTTCTCGGCCTCGTCGCGCTCGAGCCCCTCTTTGACCGCGTTCGGGGCGCCGTCGACGAGGGCTTTGGCCTCCTTCAGGCCGAGCCCGGTGGCGGCGCGAACCGCCTTGATCACCTGGATCTTCTTCTCGCCGGGGCCGGTGAGGATGACGTCGACGGTCGAGGATTCCTCCTCGGCGCCGTCGCCATCGCCGCCACCGGCTGCGGGGGCAGCCGCGGCGACCGCGGTCGCGGAGACGCCGAACTCCTCCTCGAGCGCCTTGATCCGCTCGGAGAGCTCGAGCACGGAAATGCCCTTCAGCTCCTCGATCCAGTCCTCGGTCGATACAGCCTTTGTGGCGGCCATTAGTTGTCCTCCTCGGTTTCAGTCTCAGCGGATTCGTCGGCCACTTCGGCCTCAGACTCCTCCGCGGAGTCGTTGCTTTCAGTTTCAGTTTTGGCGGGTGCCTCTTCCTCGGCGGCGGGCTCCTCGGCGGGTGCCTCTTCCTCGGCGGTGGGTGCCTCTTCCTCGGCGGCGGGTGCCTCTTCCTCGGCGGCGGCTGGCGCCTCGCCCGTGACCAGGCCCTGTTCGGCGATCTGGCCGAGCGCGATCGCGAGGCCGGAGATCATCGAGCCGAGCCCACGGACGAGCCCGGTGAGCGGCGCGGCGGTCATGCCGACGAGCTGGCCGTGCATTACCTCGAGCGCGGGCAGGCGCGAGAGCGAGGTGAAGCGTTCCTCGTCGAGCGCGTCGCCGTCCATGAAGCCGCCCTTGTAGGTGAGCACGTCGTGCTCGCGGTTGAAGGTCGCAATTGCCTTCGCCGCGGTGACGACGTCGCCGCGGACGTAGGTCAGCGCGGTCGGGCCGACGAGCATCTCGTCGAGGCCGTCGCGGCCGGCCTGCGCGGCGGCGAGCTTGGCGAGGCGGTTCTTGACGACGTTGAACGAGGCGTCGGCCTCGCGCAGCTTGCCGCGCAGCTCGGCGGCCTGCGGAACGCTGATCCCGCGGTAGTCGATCGCGAAGATCGCATCGGCCTCGCCGAGCTCGGCGGCGATCTCCTCAACGACCTGTTCCTTTTGCGCTCTATCCATGAAAAAACCCGCTCGATGGCGGGCAGACGACGGCTGTCGCTTGCTCCGCCTACACCGGTCTTAGTCGCCCGAGGGCGCGCCGATGGTCCGTGGCTGAGACTCGATTGGAGCGCGGAAGGGTAGCGGGCGCGAAACTTCAGCCGGCGAGCAACTCGGCGACCGCTTTGGCGTCGAGCGGGTCGACTCGGCGCACCTCTTCGAAGTCGTCGAGCGCACGGTCGGCGGAGACGATCGTCTCGATCCCGTGCTCGAGGCAGGTGCCGACGTGGAGGCGGTCGTACGAGCCGGCGGTAGAGCCCGGGAGCTCGAGGGCGTGGCGCAGCGCGACCTCGCTGAGCGGAAGAAGCGGGCTCAAAGCCTTGGCCGTCCGGTTCGTCAAACCAGCCACGCGCTCGATCCGGCCGCTCAGCTCGACGTGCCAGACCTCTTCGAGCACACCAACGGACGTCATTCCATCGGCCTGCTCGAGCATCACTGCTGCGAGGATCTCGCTACAAGCCTCCCGCCATCGGTTCTGGGAGGCCGTGTAGACAATGACATTCGCGTCGAGGAAGAAGGTCAATCGCGTCGGGGGATATCAATACCGGCGCGTCTGAACCTCTCGTCGATGCCGTCTTCGACGATTCGGTTGAGCTCTTCGGGCGAAGGTGCCGGCCCGCCCCGCATCGCCTTGATCTCCTCCCAGGCGCGGAGCTTCTCCTCCCGCGTCGGCCCGGCGTACTCCTTGTCGATCGCCTTGCGCACAAGCTCTCCGACGGAGACGCCGCGGGTGCGTGACTCGACCTTGAGCCGATCGCGCTGCTCCTTGGTGACGAGGATCTGGAGGCGCTCCTTCAGCATGTGTTGAGCATACACATGCTCTACGCGGCCAGGACCCGAATCCGGCGACTGCATCCGGACAGGCGAGCGTCGGCGGTGAGGATCGCGGCGGCCTCCAGGACTTCGCCGGTGCCGATGATCAGGGCATCGGGCAAGGTCAGCGACCGATGCCTCGCTCGCAGCTCGGCGGCAAACAAGCCGATCTGCCTTCCGACCGGCTCGATCGCCTCGGGCACATCGCGCCAAAAGCCCTCCGCGCGGTGGCGCGCCGAGGGGCCGGCGCGCACCGCCCCCACCATGACCTCGGCGTAGGTGATCACCGATACGATCAACGACGCCTCCCGGAGCCGCGAGAGCTCAGGCACGACGATGTCATGGTGAGGGTCGTCGGAATCGAGGAAACCGATGACCACGCTCGAGTCGAGGACTACCGGTCCCACTCTTGCCGCAGCTTCTCCAGATATCCGGATTCGTAGACGCCGGTCATCGAGCCGGAATACTCGGATAGCCAGTCGCCTCGGCCCTCGGTGCGCAACAGGATCTCACCGCTCCGCGGTGACTCGGCGCAAAGGAGATCCCCCGGCTCCACTCCCGCTTTTTCGAGTGCCGCGACGGGGATAGTCACCTGGTTCTTGCGCGAAAGTCGCGTCCACCCCTTGCGACGCCTCACCTTTACTTCCTTGGACATAGGTAAAGGATATCCATCTTTCATGCCGATTACCCAAAAGCCCGGACATGGTCGCGCCGCCCCCACCAAGGGCGAAGTCCCTCCGTAGGATTGGTGGGCGCTAAACGGTCGCGGGTTCTTCGACGGGCGCGGTGTCTTCGCCCTCGCCACCCTCGCCACCGGCGAGGATCTCGCCGCGGCGAACGCGGCTGGTGTCGACGGGAATTCCAGGGCCCATCGTCGTCGTCAGCGTCGAGGAGATCATGTAGCGGCCCTTCGATGCGGCCGGCTTCGCCCGGGTGATCTCGTCGATCACTGCGGCGTAGTTCTCGAGCAGCTTGTCGGCGTCAAAGCTTGCCTTGCCAATCGTCAGGTGGATGATCGCCTGGCGGTCGGTCCGGTACTCGACCTTGCCCGCCTTCGACTCGCCGACCGCCTTGGTCACGTCGTCGGTGACGGTGCCGACCTTCGGGTTGGGCATCTTGCCCTGTGGCCCGAGCACGCGGCCGAGCTTGCCGACCTTGGGCATCATCGCCGGGTGGGCAATCGCGACGTCGAAGTCGGTCCAGCCCTCCTCGACCTTGGCAACGAGATCGTCGCCGCCGACGAAGTCCGCGCCGGCCTCGGTCGCCTTGGCGGCGGCATCGCCCTCGGCGAAGACTGCGACGGTTACGTCCTTACCGAGCCCGTGGGGAAGAGCGAGGGTGCCGCGAAGCTGCTCCTCGGCGTGGCGGACATTGACGCCGAGCCGGAGGTGGACCTCGACGGTCTCGTCGAACTTCGTCGAGGCGGTCTCCTGGATCAGCGCGACGGCGTCGGCCGGCGCGTAGCGGCGCTCGCGGTCGATCTTTTCGTAGGCCGCCTTGTAGCGCTTCGAGTGCGCCATCACTTCACGTCGACGCCCATCGAGCGGGCGGTGCCGGCGATGATCTTCGAGGCGGCGTCGAGGTCGTTGGCATTGAGGTCGGGCATCTTGCGCTCGGCGATCTGACGGACCTGGTCGGCGCTGATCGTGCCGACCTTCTCGGTGTGCGGGACGCCCGAGCCCTTCTCGATCCCGGCCGCTTCCTTGATCAGCACGGCGGCCGGCGGTGTCTTCGTGATGAAGGTGAACGAGCGGTCCTCGAAAACGGTGATCTCGACCGGGATGATCGTCCCCGCGTCGGCCTGGGTCTCGGCGTTGAACGCCTTGCAGAACTCCATGATGTTGACCCCGTGCTGACCGAGCGCCGGGCCAACCGGGGGTGCCGGGTTCGCGGCAGCTGCCGGAATCTGCAGCTTGATCTGTGTCAGGACCTTCTTCGCCATCCGGCGGATGAGGATAGAGGGCGAAACCGAGTCTCTAGGAATCCGTGGCCGCCGCACTCGAAGCGGACCGTCCGTCGTGGATCGCGACCACGCTGACCAGGTCCGATGCCTCGAGCAACTCGTAGACGATGATTAGCCACGGCCACGGCCCGATCACGAACCGGTGACCGCTCCAACGTCCGCCGAGCTCGACGCCGACACGAGGAAAAAGCTCAAGCGCACGCAGCGAGCGGGCCACTCGCAACCGAGTGTCGCTCGGCAGGCCGTGGCTCCCGATCAGGCGATCGAGATCCTCGACCGCCTCCGGGCTGATCTCAACCCGGGCCATTCGCACTCAGACGAAGTCGTTGAGAGGGATGCCCTTTCCCTCGCGCACACTTCGACGTGCTTGCTGGGCCCGCTCGAAGGCGCCGGGGATGCCGTCGAGCAGCTCGGTGATGTAGGCGGGGTGCGGGTCGGCGTGGTCGAGCGCCGATGACAAGAGGGAACGAGCAAGAGTCCCCTCTTGGACGTGCGCACGTTCGGCCATCCGTTCGAGGCGCTCCGCATGCTCGGCGTCGAGCGTGACATTGATCCTTCGCGTCTTCTCGGCCACATAGCAAGTCTACACGAAACGATACGCGGCGTGTAGGGCGAAGTCCCGCGGTCGGGACGCACGACCGAGGATCGATGCGATCGGCGGTAACGCCGGTTCGGTTCAACTCCGGCGCCCTCCGCACCTCAGCCCGTCGCGCCAGCGGCGGGCTGAGTCTTTTCAGAAAGCTAGATCTTCTTAACCTGGTCGTAGCCGACCTCGACCGGGGTCTCCCGGCCGAAGATCGAGACCAGGACTTTGAGCTTGGCCGCGTCCTCGTTGATCTCGGCGATCTCGCCGGAGAAGTCCGAGAGCGGGCCGGAGATCACCTTGACCGTCTCGCCGACGTCGAACTGCGCCTGGGTGCGCGGGCGGTCGGTCGGCGCGTCCTTGTGCAGCAGCTTGTCGACCTCGGGTCCGGAGAGCGGCACCGGCTTGTTGCGCGAGCCGACGAATCCGGTGACGCCGGGGGTGTTCTTGACCAAGCCCCAGACGTCGTCGGTCATCTCCATGTGAACGAGCACGTAGCCCGGCATCGTCCGCTTCTCGACCTGGATCTTCTTGCCGTCCTTGATCTCGGCGACGGACTCGGTCGGGACGACGACCTGGCGGACGCGATTTTGCTGTCCCATCGTGTCGACGCGGTGCTCGAGGTTGTGCTTGACCTTGTTCTCGTGCCCCGAGTAGGTGTTGATTACGAACCAGCGAAACATTTTCTCTCTCTGACTAGCTAGGTGATGAACAGGTCGACGAGTTGGCTGAAGATCGCGTCGAGGACGCCGAGGTAGGCGGCCATGACGGCGACGAAGAGGACCGTGACCGCTGAGGCCTGGATCAGCGTCTCGCGGTCGGGCCACTGTACGCGCTTGAGCTCGGCAAAGCAGGAGGCGATGAATCCGGTTACGCGTCCGCGCTGTTTCTCGGTGACCTCGGTCGACTTCGACTTCTTCTCGCGGGCGCGGCGGCGCTCTTCCTTTGCCTGCTCCTCCTCGCGCTCGCGGCGCTTGCGCTCGCGGCGTGACTCCTTCGGCGCCTCGAGCTCGGTCTCGGCCTCGGCGGGCCTGCCGACGTCGGCCTTCGAGGGTGCCGGCGCGGCGGGAGCAACGTCTCCCTCACTCTCGCCCTGCTCCCGAAGCGCGTCGATGTCGGCGCCGCGCTCGGCGAGCTCGGCCTCGATCACGTCGGCCGACTCGGGCACCTGGGTGTCGCGCTGGGCGCGCGAGTCGTCAAGGCGATCGGCCTGCGCCTGGCGCGCCTCTTGGGCCTCGCGCTTACGGCGCTCGGCCTTGCGCTGTGCTCGGGACTTCGCCAAGGTTCAAATAGCGAGGCGGCCGGCGGCCGCTACCGCGTTTCCTTGTGAGCCGTGTGGCGTTTGCACCAGCGGCAGTACTTGCGCACCTCGAGGCGGTCCGGCGTATTTCGCCGCGACTTGTTGGTCTGATAATTCCGCCGCTTGCACTCCTCGCAGGCGAGTGTGGCGGCGATCCTTACGTCTCCACGAGCCATTGCTCTTTCCGTTCCTCCGCGAAAAAAAGACCTCTTCGCCGGAGCTCCGAGGCCCCAGCGCGAGGCGGTGGGAAGGATAGCGGGGGGCGCGAGATCCGAGCGAGCGGTCCTACCGGGCCTTGAGGCCCGCCTGATCGCCCGAGCGCTCGTCTGTCCGGGACGACGTGGAGAAGTGCTTGCGCTCGCCGAAAAGGCTGGAACACCAGTGACGCATATGACCTGTCTGCGGATCATATGCACGCTAGACTGGTCACAGAATATGGACCTGTCCAAACCCTCCGCCGTGATCAGCTCCTCCCTGGACGCTGCCGTCTTGAGCGTTCTGGCGGGGACGACTGACCGCTTTACGGGTCGAGAGGTTGCTCGTCTTGCCGGGCGCCCTCCGAGCAGCGTCCAGCGAGCGCTCGACCGCCTGGTCGGGCAAGGGCTCGTCAACGCGAGAGAGGCTGGCCGAGCCGTCCTCTACAAGCTCAATCGAGAGCATCTCGCGGCCGACGCCGTGATCGCCTTGGCCGAGCTCCGCGTCGAGCTCCTGCGACATCTTCGGGAAGAGATTGGGAGCTGGACGGTGAAGCCCGACCATGCTTCCCTGTTCGGCTCGGCAGCTCGCGGAGACGGCGACACCTCGAGCGACATCGACCTCTTCGTCGTTCGGCCGGCCGCGGTGGACGAAGACGATCGCCGATGGCGTGCGCAGCTCGACCGCCTCGCCGAGCGCGTGCATGCCTGGCCCGGCAACCACGCGGGAATCGCGGAGGTCTCCGCCGAGGAAGTCGAGCGCTTGCGCCGCGAGCGGCCCGCGGTCGTGAACGATCTCCATCGCGATGCCGTCGAGCTCGCGGGTCAACGCCTTCGGACGATGCTGGCGCCGCCATGATGGTCGCCAGGGAGGGACGAACCTCGCGCTGCTCCGAGGCCCAGGCGCGGGTCAAGCTGGAGCAGGCCAGGGAGTACCTGGAGACAGCCCGGCTTCACTCCGACGCTCCCAGCGACTCCGCCTCGGCAACGGTCGGCGCATCCAACGCGGTTTCAGCCGGGATCGCCGCGGCCGACGCGGCGTGCTGCAAGGCACTGGGTCGCCGTTCGGCCTCACAGGACCACCAAGACGCGGCAGCGCTACTCGAACGGATCGCCCCCGACGGTCGCAGCGCGGCAACGAAGCTTCGACGACTGGTCAGCGAGAAGACCCCCGTCCAATACGGCGTCAGGAACATCACGCGCACCAAGCTCGCGACGATGCTTCGGCAGGCGGAGGGCCTCGTCGAGTTCGCCGAGCGCGCCCTGGCCCGCTGAGGCTGCCGCCCTCGACCCGCCGGCCATTAGGACGTCACCGCTCGGGCGGACGCTCAGGCCGCACCGGCACGTGGGCGTTCGTGCGAGCGCGGGCGATCCGGCCGCGGCGGCGAGGAGAACAGGTGCCTGCGCTCGACGAAGGGGGCGGCGAGAACGAGCGAGGCGAAGGCCGCCGCGTAGGTCGCCCCGATCGGCCAGTCGAAGTACGCGTTGGCGATCCCGACGGGCACGGCTATGCCGAGGAAGACCGCCGCCGAAAGCAGGTGATACCGCCAACCATCGTCCCATAGCCACTTTCTCATCGGCTTGAGATTACCGCGTCGAGGACCAGGATGATTCCGGCAAGCATGAGCGCGAGGAGCGCCCAGCGCGCGACGTAGACCGGCCATTCGTCCACCCTCCCCGTCTGACGATGGCGAACGAGCGCGACCACCATTCTCACCGCCGACCCGAGCACGAAGAGTTGGGTGAGGAAGGCGAGCTCGGGGCTCGAGCCGATGCCGGTGACGGTGGCCACGGGCGCAACGATCCCGATGACAGGCGCGCGTGTGATGCGCGGTTCGTGACAACTCAGAGTCGGAACGCCGGCGGAACCAGCGCCGCCCCATCAGGGGCGTCAGAGAGTTCCGCGCGGTGCCAGCCAGATGCCTTCGAAGCGGAAATCCGTCTTCGAGCGAAGGACGCGGCGTCGCCTACCCGCGCGGAACGGAGCGCCGCCAACTTGGTCTCGGCCCCGAATACGACGAGTTCCCCCTATGCGGAGGCGAGTGCCGGGCTGAGTTCGGACTTCGAAACATGAGCCTGCGGGAAGGTGAGGCTCAACTCTCCTTCCTTCTCGAGCGTCCAGCGAACGTTGAGCAGGGTGAGGCCGATCAACTCGTCGTTCTCTCCGAAGTGAACCGCGTGCCCCTCAGGCGTCTCCAGGCCGCGCGCCGCGGGGCGTGGCTCACCGACATTCAGATACAAGACGTCGCCGCGCTCGTCGTAGCTGACGTGGTCGAAAACTATGCCGGCGATAGTGATCGTCATCGCTGCCACCCCCTGGGCGAATTTGGATTGGACCAAAGCGGTCACGACCCATGCAGGAGTGTCGTTGAAGTCTACGACCACCCGAAGCCACCTCCGCGATGCGATGTCTCGCCGGTAGAAGCCGCTCGCGGCCGACACGCGGGTCGGGTTCGTGATGGTCAGGCGCCGCGATTGCGGCGAGGACGGCCTCGATGTGATCAAGGACGACCGCGATCTCCGTTCGCCGGCTTGCAGATGGTCTTGACCCGGTTGCCCTTCTTCTACTTCGAAGCGGAAATCCCGGCTTCAAGCTGATGATCATGCCGGTTCCGATCTGGTACCGTTTTGGTATGAGCAAGCAGATCGCGGTCCGCCTGCCCGAGGATCTGGTCGAGTTCGTAGACGAGGTCGTCGACAGCGGCCGAGAGCGCAGTCGCGCGTCCGTCGTGGCCAAAGCGCTGGATCGGGAGCGTCGCCGAGCGGTCGCGGAACGTGATGCCGCGATCCTCGCGGACAGCGGTCCGGACCCCGAGCTGAGCGGGCTCGCTCAACACGCAACCGGAGTGGAGCTGGACATCTGATGCGTCCAATCCACGTCGCGCAACTCGACGAGGCGCGACCTGTGCTGATCCTTACCCGGGAAGTCGTCCAGCCCCATCTCGAGACGGTGACCGTCGCGCCGATCACGAGCACCATCCGCGGACTTTCGACCGAGCTGCCGGTCGGCGCCGCCAACGGGCTCGATCGCCCCTCGGTCGTTGCCTGCGATCACGTGACGACGATTCCGAAGCACACATTGGGTTCGAAGATCGGACTCCTGCTCGATGAGCAGGAGCAACAGCTATCGGCAGCGATTCGCGCCGCCTTCGACCTCGATTGAGACTTCTTCATGGCGGCACAACGTCTGATCGACTTGACTCCCCCTCCGGTGAAACGGCGCGCAGACGTACTTGTCCGGAGAGCTCGAGCATGAACGCGAGAGGTTTCGAGACGTTTCCCTGATGCGAGCCGACCAGGCGCCAGCTCTGGCCGGTGGACGCCTCGATCGACAGCGTGCCGCTGATTGGTGGGATCGTCCAAACGCGGACAAAGCGCTTGTTCGTCCGCTCGGCTGCAAACGGAAACCGGAACGCTTCAAACGAGGGCTTTCGCTCGCCGGACGCAGTGAAGAGGCCGCTCTGTTGCCCGCTGACCATGCCCTTACCAAGCTCCTCGTCGACGATCTGTGACCAGAGGATTGCCTTGGCCCCCTGCTGCTCGAGCGCGTAGAAAGAGTCCTGGAGATATCGTGCCTGACGGGAGAATGACACGCCGTGATCCTCGTCGGGAGGGTCGGTCTCCCACCCCACCTCAGTCGCCCAGACCGGATGTCGTCCCGGTTCGATGGTCCTCAGACGCTCGGCAGCTCGCAGCGTGCGAACGACTTGCTCGAAATCGGTCACGAGCACATCATCGGCGTCGGAAGCGCTACGGCTCGGCGGATACTGAAAATTGATCGGATGGTGAGCCAGAACGTCGAAGGATGCGGACTCGGCGCACGGGTCCGGCCGCAGCTCCGTTCGATGGCTCAAGCAAAGAAGCTCGCGCATGAACCGCAGCGGCCTCATCCGCGGACCGAACGGATCGTCGCCGATCGACCCCGTGCTCCCGGCTACAACTTCCGCCAAGGGGTCGACGCTCTTCACTCCGGCTGAGAATGCGTTCAGCAGCTCGCGATAGTGCTGTGGGGCATAGGCCTTGGGCCCGTGCTCTCCTTGCACCCATTGCGGCTGGAGACGATCGGGAAGGTTCGGCTCCTCCCATGCCTGGTAGTAGTCGACTCGTGGAACGGCCCCCGCATCGGTCGCGAACTCGCCCGAGTAACGAAGTGCGAGCGCCGTGGCGAACGACTCGAACGCTTCGGGGTTGGGCTTCCACACTCCTGCTGGCGCAGTTGTCGGCCGATCATCAGCCTCAGCCCACGGCGGTGCGCCGGTGGCGACCAGCAGGACGAGCTGGCCGCGCGCCCTCGCGGCGCGCACGGCCGAGTCGCTTGGCTCGAAACCGTGGTAGGAAGGATCCTCGGGGTCACTCGGGTCCATCGGCGGACCATCGACAAGGGAGCGCCAATCGACGGTGATCCGAGCCAGATTGGCACCCGCAAAGACACTTTCATCGAGCCAACGGGCTGCGATCACCGGATCATCGGAAGCGAATAGCGGCTCGCCAAACCCGCGCAATAGGGGGAAGGCTGCGGCGCCGGCCGGCGCGACCAGCACCGCCGCAAAAGCGAGCGCGAGTGCCAAAGATGCTCGGCGACGGGATCTCATCGTCATTGCTCCGCCCGCGCCACCCGTCCACCGTCAACGGCGGAGACGGTACGCAGGGCTCGCTTCGCCGCCGATGACGCCCCTGAGCGAGACGGCTCCCCGCAGAGGCAGACGGACTAGTTCCGGATCTCCTGCTTGGACGGCGACCCGCTCGACGACGTGCCATTCACCGCCTTGCTTGAGTTGCTCGATCGCAAGCTCGCCGGTTTGTGGTGCGATTGCCCAGGCAACCGTCTTGCCATTTCTCCGGTCGGCGACGAACGGGAACCGGAATGCTTCAAACGACGGCTTCTCGGTCCTGTTAGAGAAGATCAAACCATCCTGGTAGCCACCGAAGCCGCCGCCGCCAAGTTCTTCGTCGATGAGGTGAAGCCAAACCACGGCCTCGGCACCATCGCCCCAAAGCGAGTAGAGCGACTCGGCAAGCCAGCGGGCCTGGGTCTTGAGTGGAATCCCGAACCGGGTATCGGGCGGATCGGTTTCCCACCATAGCTCCGTTGCCCAGAGGGGATGACGTCCGTCCGGCGTCACAGTGTCGAATCGCTCAGCGCCGCGCAGCAAGCGTTCGATATTGCCGAAGTCCGCCACGGTCGCGTCATCGGGATGAATTGCGCTCCGCGAGGGGCCACCACCGAGCGAGATCGGGTGATGGGAGAGGATGTCGAGGTTTACCGGCACAGGACACTTGGACTCCCTCAACCGCTTCCCGTCTCGCAGGCATAGAAGCTCACGCAGGAAGACGAGCGGCCGCATGCGGGTGCGACCGGGTGGATCGCCGTAAGGCGCGGTTCCACCTGCAATCACCTGGGCGTCGGGATTTCCTGCATGGATACCGGCGTACATCGCATTCGCCAGGCCTCGATAGATTTGGGGCCCGACGGCGGCGTGCTTATTGCCCTTCCTTTCCCACTGGGGAGTCAGGTTCTGCGACAGGTTGGGCTCCGCCCAAACCTGAAACGTGCGCACCTCTGGGAGCAACCCTTGCGGAGTAGCGAACGTGCCCGAGTAGCGTCGCGCAAGCGAGGTGGCGAACTCGCCGAAGGCGTCTGCGTCGGGTCGCCACGTTCCGGGCGGAGCGTCGCTCGGACGATTGGGGGCTTCGGCCCACTCCGGAGCCTTGGTGACGAGGATCGAGACGGGTAGACCGCGCGCCGCCGCCGCCCGAACGGCGGCGTCAATGTTCATATATCGCACGTAGGCAGGATCCGCAGGATCAGTCGGATTAGTGGGTCGAGCAGGGGCGTGATCACTCCAATTGATGCCGATCCGGACGATCTGGGAACCGGCGCGGACGCTCGCGTCGAGGTATTGGGCACGGGTGGCGTCCTCGTCCCCTGACACCGTCTCGTCGGCAAAACCGCGCAAGAAGGGCGCCGCCTGCGCTTCATTACTAAGCCCACCAAAGCCCATCTCCGGACCAGTCGCACATGCGGCCAGCGCGGCAAAGAGAACCGCAACCAAGTTGAAACAGCGACGAGCCATTGACTCCTCTTACGACCGGCGGCGCCTCAACCTGACAGGTTTGCCCGCCACGGGCACCCCGGAACGGTCCTGCCGATACGAGACCGCGGCGGCGAGCTTTCTGGCGTGGTTCCCTCGGATGTCGTCAGCCTCGGGCGAAGTCAGAGTTCCACGATCGTCGCCGCGATTGGCCTCGTGTTTAGGTACGCACCAGGATCGCGGGCTGACACTCAGCGGACACGCCTCACGATGCTTCTCTCTGCGCCGACCGCCGCACGCAGCGCCTCTCCGACGTTCGCCGGGACCCCTCCGTGGAAGACGTTCGAGGCCCCTGTCTCGAACGACGCGATCGTTTCGGATCGGGTCTCGTCCACACGCTCGATCGTGACTTCTCCGGCGCTCGGCGCTCGGCCCCAGACCTCCACCTCGCCGGCGTCCTTCGTGGAGACGGAAAACGGGAACCGGAAGGCGCGCGCCGCGGGTTTCGGCGAGCCGTCGCTCTGGAAGACCCCCGACTGATAACTCGCGGCCGCGCTCGGCTCGGGCGCCGCGTCGCGGACCTGGAACCAGAGGACGCGATCGACGCCCGTATGCCAGAAGAGCTGAAACGCGTCGGCCAGCCACTCGGCATGCCTCTCTTCGGGAACGCCGTCGGGGTCCGGCGGGCGCGAGTCCCACGAGACCTCCGTCACCCAGAGCTCCTGGCCCGAGGCGGGCTCGGTATGCCCCGTCTCCTGAGCCGCCTCGAGGATGGCGCCCAGCTTGCCCATGTCCGCGACTGAGACGTCGTCGTCGTTGAGAGCCCGTCGGAACGGGCCGCCGACGCTGTACGGATCGTGGGCGAGGGCGTCGAGACTGGTCGAGGCGGTGCACTCAGCCTCGAGCTCGGCATCGAGACAAAAGACCTCGCGCCAGAAAGAGGCGGGCTGTAAGCGCTCGCCTCCCTCCGCGGCGTCGCCGAAGGGCCCTGTGCCGGCGGAGACGACGAAGTTCTGCTCGTTGACTTCGTTGAGAGCGCGGTACGCGCCGTTCAGCATGGCGCGGTAATGAACCGGCGAGAACGGAACGTCCCCTCCGTCGCCCGCCTCCCACTGCGGGGTGAGGTTGGTCGAGAGGTTCGGCTCCCCCCAGATC
Organism: Solirubrobacterales bacterium; assembly: GCA_050996575.1. Taxonomy (GTDB): domain Bacteria; phylum Actinomycetota; class Thermoleophilia; order Solirubrobacterales; family 70-9; genus DASUSH01. Next base: position 4,777 of record JBPCRS010000166.1, on the reverse strand, counting down.
TGCCAGAGCTCGACCGCGGGCAGGGTGCCGCCGCTGGGGTCGAATTCCCCCGAATAGCGCCGCCCGAGCGCGGTCGCGAACTCGGCCAGCGCCGCCGGCGAGGGCTTCCAGGTCGCAGGAGGCGCGCTCGGATCGCGGTTCGGCCCCTCGGCCCACCTGGGTGCCTGGTTGAGCTGGACGACGACATCAAGACCGCGCGCGGCTGCGGCGGTGATCGCTCCATCCAGAGCCTCGAACTCGTATCCCGCCGAGCTCGGGCTGGTCGGATCCTGTGGCGGGAGAGGCGCGATCTCGTCCCAGCTCGCCTGGACGCCGATCAGATCGGCGCCGAGCTCGGCGGTGCGATCGAGCCAGGCGGCCCGAGTCGCTTCGTCGGCGAGATAGACGGAGTCTGCGAAGCCGAGCTCGAACGGAGTCACGGAAGTGGCTCGTTGCTCGCTCTCATCGCCACTCCGGAGCAGAACGATCGCCACGACCGTCGCGGTGGCGACGACGAGTACGAGGATGATCGTTCGCCGAAGGCGAGTCCGCGAGGAGCTCACGTTCGTAGGCACTCGATCATCCTCATCACCCTGACACGCGAGATCACTCCGCTACACAATCGTGGAATATGCCGCGCGTGACCGATCCCGGAAAGCAGGTAGTGGAGGACGAGCGTCGGCTCGACCCCGGCGCGGCGATCGCCTTCGCGATCCCCCTCGTCTTGGTGGTCTACCTCGCCCTCAGCAACGGCGGGTTCGACCCGATTTCGCGCGAGGAGGTCGGCCTTGCGGTCTGGTGGATGGTCCTTATCGGCGTCCTAGTCGGGCTCTTGCCGACGCTCCGGCTCGCCTCGCTCGGGGGAGTCCTGGTGGTCTTGCTCGCCGGCCTGGCGGCATGGACCGCGCTTTCGCTCGCCTGGACCGAAAGCGACGAGCGGACGATGCTCGAGCTCGAACGCGTGGCGGGCTATTTAGGCGTCTTGGTCCTGGGGCTTGGAGTCACGGCGCGTGGCTACGGTCGCCAGCTGCTCGCCGGCGTGACCGCGGCTCTGGCGATCGTCGTCGTCCTTGCGGCGCTCTCGCGCATGCAACCCGGATGGTTCCCGGACCAGAACGTCGGCGAGTTCCTTCCGGACGTCGAGCTCGAGAGCCGGCTCGCCTACCCGATCAACTACTCGAGCGGACTCGCCGTCGTCTGTGGCCTGGCGATCCCTCTGCTTCTCGCCCTCGCGGCGGCGGCGAGGTCGGCGATCGCGCAAACGCTCGCAGCGGCGGCCCTGCCGGTCGCCGCCCTGACCCTCTGGCTGACCGGGTCGAGCCTCGCCCTACCGCTGATCGCGATCGGTCTGATCGCCTTCCTCTGGCTTGCCCGGGAACGAATCCCAGCTCTCACGACCCTGGTGCTCGCCGGTATCGGCGGGGCGATCCTGATCGTCGCGGCGAGCTCGAAGGACGCGCTCGACCGCGGCCTCGAGACACCGGAGGCCTTCTCGCAGGGTGACCAGCTCCTGGTGATCACGATCGTCGTCTGCTTCGCGGTCGCGGCGGCTCAGCTCCTGCTCTCGCTCCTCTTTCGCCGTCGTCCCGAGCTGCGCGGGCCGCTGGTCCCGATCGCCGCGACCCTCGCCGCGATCGGCCTCGCCATCGTCCTCGGGGTGGCGGCGGGAGTGCCGGGCAAGCTCTCCGAGCGCCTCGACGACTTCACGTCGGCCGAGGGGCTCGACCCGAACGAGGGCGATCGGGGCGACCAGGTGCTCGACGTCAGCGCGCGCGGCCGCTTCCAGTACTGGGAGTCCTCCCTCGACGCCTACGGCACCGAGCCGGCGCTCGGCATCGGCCCGGGAACGTTCGAGTTTTGGTGGGCACGCGAGGGCGATCCCGACGCCGCGATCTTCATCCGCGACGCCCACTCTCTTTACCTCGAGACGCTGGCCGAGCTCGGACCGGTCGGTCTGCTCCTGGTCTTGGCGCTGATCGTGACCCTGCTGATCGGTGGAATCAGGAGCACGCTGCGGTCGCGCGCCGACGAGCGCACGCCGATCGCCGCAGCAACCGCCGCCTGCTTCGTCTTCGCCGCTGCGGCCGCCGTCGACTGGGTCTGGGAGCTCGCCGCCCTGCCGGCCGCGTTCCTGCTGCTCGCCTCGGTAGCCACCGGCGAGCGACCCGCGCCGGGAGGCGCGCCCGCGATCGCTCCGATGCGAAGCCGGGCCTTGACCGCCGGGCTCGCGGTGGTCGCTCTGATCGCGATCGCAATCCCGTACGCCGGCACCACGCTGGTCGACCAGAGTCGCGAATCCGCCTCCGAGGACAGGCTCGACGATGCGCTCGCCGAGGCGCGAAACGCCGCCGCGGTGCAGCCGAACGCCGCCACGCCCCGGATCCAGGAGGCGACCGTGCTCGAGCTGCTCGGCGATCTCGACGGCGCCGTGCTCGCAGCTCGTGAGGCGACCGAGCGCGAATCGACAAACTGGCGGCTCTGGATCGTGCTTTCTCGGCTCGAGGCCCGAAACGGCGACGCCCAGGCAGCGGTCGAGGCCTACGAGCAGGGCCAATCCCTCTTCCCGCGGGGAGTGCTCGTACCCAGGTGAGTCGAACGTGAGCGCACCGCACGTCGCGGTCGACATGCGAATCCTCGATCGCGCCGGCATGGAGCGCACCGGGATCGGCCGCTATGTGCTCGAGAGCGCCCTGGCGTTGCGCAGGGCGAGGCCGGACTGGCGGATCACGGCCCACACCAACCGCCCCGATCTGATCGGCGCCGGCGGCGGCATCGAGGTTCGGAGCACCAGGTTTCCGACCGCGTCGGCAATCGGGCGGATCGCCTGGCTCAACTCGGTCGCCTCGACGGCATCCGGTCCGGCGCCCGACCTCTGGTTCGCCCCTGCCTTCGTCAGCCCGCCGCGCTGGGCCGGCGCCACCGTGGTCACGGTCCACGACCTGGTCTTCAAGCTGCAGCCGGCGCTCTACCGAGGACGCCTCGCCGCCGCCTACGTCGAGCGGGCGACGCGGCGCTCGGCGAAGCAGGCCGCGCGGGTCATCTGTCCGACGGATTCAATCCGCGAGCAGGTGGTCGCCGAGCTCTCGATCGATCCCGCCCGAGCCGGGACCGCCCGCTGGGGAGTGAGCGAAGCGTTTCGCGTTGGGGACCGGGGGCGCGAGTCCGGCGACTACGTGCTCTTCGTCGGCCGGCGCGACGGTCGCAAGGGTTTCGACGTGCTCGAGCAGGCGCTCGTTCTGGCCGCCGACCTCGGCCATCACCTCGACCTGCGGATGACAAGCGGCATGCACCCGGAGCCGAGCGATGCCGAGCTCGCCGAGCTCTACGGGGGTGCGCTGGCGCTCGTCTATCCATCGAGGATGGAGGGCTTCGGCTTCCCGGTAGCCGAGGCGATGGCTTGCGGCTGCCCGGTGATCGCCTCCGACTTGGCGGAGATCCGCGAGTGGTCCGGTGACGCCCCCCTTTTCGTCGAACCCGGGGACGCGCAGGCACTTGCCCGGAGCATGATTTCCCTGGCCGCCGATCCGGCGCTAGGAGATCGGATGAGACGAGCCGGCCTGGCGGAGATGGAGGGTCGCACCTGGGAGGCCTACGGGGAGCAGGCGGCTTCACTGATCGAGCAGGCGCTCGGCGATCAGCGCGAGTCTGTGCCGACGACCTCGCCGTAGAGGTCGCGGAGCTCGCGCATGCGATCGTGGAGCGCGTGGCGAGCGATCGCTCGCTTCCTCGCGGCCGCGCCCATCCGCTCTCGCGTCGACTCGTCGGCAAGCAGATCCCGAAGGGCTCCGCGCAGTGCCCGTGGATCGCGAGTTGGGACCAGCAGCCCCGTTACCCCGTCCTCGATGGAATCCGCCGTACCGGCACCCGTGTCGGCAACCACAGCCGGCAAGCGCATCGACTGCGCTTCTGCGACGGCGATGCCGAAGGACTCGGCTCGGCTCGTCGAGGCGAGCGCGAAGCAGTCGGCGGCGGCGAGATGGTCAACCAAGTCGGCCTCGCTGAGCCGCCCGGTGAGATGCACGTTCGGCTGATCTGCCGCGAGCTGTGCGATCCGCTCGCGTTCGGGCCCGTCACCGACGATCACCACCGCGGCATCGAGACCTCGCGCTGCCTCGACCAGGTACTCGAGACCCTTGTAGTAGACGATCCGGCCGACGGCGAGCACGATCGGCCGGCCGTAGCGACGGCGGATTCGCTCGCGGCGCTCGGGGTCGGCGGCCTCGGGGTTGTAGCGCTCGGTATCGACCGCGTGGGCGATCACCCGGACCTTCTCGGAATGTCGGCGGAGCGCCGCTGAGCTCGCGGCGAGACCGCTGCTACCCGCGATAACTGCCGAGGCTCGACCGAGGCAGGCGTCGACCAGCGGTCTGTACAGCCGCTCGAACCGCGCCTGACGGACGACATCGGCGTGGTAGGAAACGACGAGCGGGCGGCCGGATCGCGCCAGCAGTGTCGCGATCTCGCCCGTCGGGTTGGGCATGTGAAGGTGGATCAGGTCGGGGGCGAGACGGCGAATCCAGTACGGCATCGAGGGCGCGGCGGGCGAGCCGAGCCATCGCGGGCCGTACTCGGCGGCCCGGATCTCGAGCCCTCCGACCACGGGCTCGGAGCGCGTCCGCGCCCCCCGCGCGCAGACGAGGACATCTGTGCGCGCCTCGGGCAGGTTGCGGCGGATCAGGTCGATCTGCTTCTCGATCCCCCCTTCGACCGGCGGGAAGGCATCCTTGTATACATGCAGGATCCCCACGGGCGTATCGATTGACAGTTCGATCACGAGACGGTTAGCATCCTCTACGGC
>JBPCRS010000119.1:0-2549 GCA_050996575.1 Solirubrobacterales bacterium | reverse complement strand
CCAGCAGGCGGTTGACGATGAAGCCCCGGTTGTCGCCGGCGGCGACCGTGGTCTTGCCGAGCTTTTCGCCCAGCTCGATGCCGTGGTCATAGGCGTGGTCGTCGGTGGAGTCGGAGCGAACGACCTCCAGCAGCGGCATCACCTGCGCGGGGTTGAAGAAGTGCAGCCCGAGAAAGCTCTGCGGCCGGCTGGTCGCGGCCGCCTGGTCAGCCACCGCCAGCGACGAGGTGTTGGTGGCGAACACGGCCTCGTCCTTGACGACTGCGTCGACCTCGCGCCACATCTCAAGCTTCGCGTCGAGGTCTTCGGTGATCGCCTCGATCACGAGATCGCAATCGGCGAGGTCGGCGTAGTCCAGTGTTCCCTCGATCCGGGCCCTCGTGGCGTCGGCGTCGGCCTGCTCGACCTTGCCCTTCTCGACCGCGCGGGAGAGCTGCTTCTCGATCTTGGCGATGCCGCCATCGAGGCGCTCCTGGTCAACCTCCCTGATCACCACCTGCCAGCCGGCCTGGGCGCAGATCTGGGCGATCCCATGCCCCATCAACCCGCAGCCAAGGACGCCTACATTGCCAATCTCCACGCCATCTCCTTTGTCTCGGGGTCGCGACGGCCGCGGAGCCTAGTGCCCCGGGCTAGCTCGACGCGGCCTCGAGCTGGCGCTGCATCGCCTCGGCGAGGGCGTGCATGGCGCTCATCGGCCGAACCATCACGGTCATCTCGGACACCCTGCCCTCGTCATCGAAGCGGAGGATGTCGACTCCCTGCGCCTCGCGCTCCCCGACCCGTGCCTCGAATTGGAGCACCGCCGTGTCGCCGGTCTCGACCTGAGCCGTGTAGCGAAACTCCTCGAAGACGCGCACTACGGCGCCGAGCAGCGCCAGCAGTGCCTCCCGCCCCTCGTAGGGCTTGTAGACCACCGGGCTGCGGAAGGTGACGTCCTCGGCGAAGACATCGGTCGCGGTGGCGATGTCCTTTGCCTCGGCAGCACGGCGGAACGCGTCGCTCTTCACATGGCGACCTTATCCGCTCCGCGGTGTCGCATCAGACCAGCAGCTGGTCCAGCGCCCCTTACGGACGATGCCAGACCACCGGACCGGCTTGCAGGACGTGGGCGCCGAGCGGGCGGCCCAGCGTCTCCTGCGCGGCGCGGGAGGCCTCGATCAGGCGCGGAAGGTCAATCCCGGTCTCGATTCCCATCTCGTGCAGCATCGAAACCACGTCCTCGGTCGAGACGTTGCCGGTCGAGCCCGGTGGCACCGGGCAGCCGCCGAGCTCGCCAAAGCTTGACTCAAACGACTCGACGCCCTCTTCCAATGCCGCGAGGACGTTGGCGAGCCCCTGGCCGCGGGTGTTGTGGAGGTGGGCGGTCAGCTCGACGGCGTTCACCCGCTCGCGCGCGGCGGCGAAGAACTCCCGCACCTGGCGCGGGTTGGCCATTCCGGTCGTGTCGCAGAAACCGACCTCCTCGCAGCCGGCGGCAGCGAGCCGCTCGGCGATCGCGAAGACCCGCTCGGGCGCCACCTCGCCCTCGTACGGACAGCCGAAGGAGGTGGCAATGATGCCCTCGCAGCGCAGCCCGGCTTCCCGTGCCGATCCGATCACGCGTTCCAGCCCGGCGAGCGACTCCTCGACTGATCGATTGACGTTGCGGGCGTTGTGGGTCTCCGAGGCCGAGAGGAAGAGGCTGACCTCGTCGAAGCGGTCGCGTTGCTCAAGCGCGCGTTCGAGCCCGCGCTCGTTGGGGATCAGGACCGAGAAGGCCACTCCTTCGCGGCGCTGCACCGCGGCCAGCACCTCGGCGCCGGCGGCGAGCTGGGGGAGCACGTCGGGGCGGACGAAGGAAGTCACCTCGAGCCGTCGGAGGCCGGTCGCCGAGAGCAGGTCGATCAACCGCACCTTGTTGGCGGTCGAGATCACCTCGGGCTCGTTCTGGAAGCCGTCGCGGGGGCCGACCTCGCGGATGCAGACGCTCTGCGGAAGCCTCGGCCGGCCCATCAGTCGCGCTTGACGCCGCCGACCTCGATCACGCGGCGCTCGTGGGTGCCGACGCCGATCGTCCGCTCGCCCTCGCGCACCTCGACATCGAAGCGCAGCTTGCGATCGTCTGCGACCTCGCGCAGCTTCGCCGTGGCCGTGCAGGTCGCGCCCTCGGCTGAGCCCGCGACGTGCTTGATGCACACCTCGAAGCCGACGGTCGCTTTTCCCTCGGGCAGGTGCTCGAACGAGAGCATCGCCGCGGTTCGCTCCATCATCCCGATCATCCCCGGGGTCGAGAGGACGCTGACGCCGATCGTCCCGCCGACGTCCGTGACGAGGAGGTCCTCGACGACGAAGTCGTCGGAGCGCTCGATCCCCGGCTCGGGCAGTCCGCCGCCGCGCATCCCACCATCCCCATCCCGCCGGAGACGCCGAGGATCTCGCCTGTCACGTAGGAGGCGTCGTCGGAGGCGAGGAACGCCACGGCGGCGGCGACCTCTTCGGGCTGGCCCATGCGGCGCAGCTGGGTCCCGGCCTTCATGTTCTCGATGATCTTCTGCCCGATCTCGCCG
>JBPCRS010000053.1:0-18732 GCA_050996575.1 Solirubrobacterales bacterium | reverse complement strand
GCTCCGAGCCTTCGTCGCGCTCGAGCGCTGCCGCCGTCGCCGCGGCGACGTCGCGCGCCCAGATCGGCTGGTAGGAGGCTCGGCCGTTACCGGAGGTCGGCAGGACCGGGAAGAGCGCCAGCCGCCGAAGCCAAGATGTCCAATGGTCGTGCGGGTCGTAGACGATCGAGGGGGCGATGATCGTCGAGCGCAAATCGGCTTCGGCGACCGCCTGCTCGGCGAGCGCCTTCGAGCGAAAGAAGCGAGTCCGCTGGAAACCGGTTGCGCCGATCGCGGAGAAGAAGACGAAGCGATTCACCCCGGCGCGCTCCGCGGCCCGAAGCAGGCGGACCGTGCCGAGCCCGTTGACCTCCTCGAGCCGGCGCGGCGGCTGGTCGCGGATCGTCGCGCCGAGGTGGATAACGGTGTCGATCCCTCGCATCGCGTGGCGCAGTCCGTGCGGGTCGCCGAGGTCGGCAAGCGCGATCTGGACGTTGACGCGCTGGGCGCCGAGGCGGCGTGGCTCGCGGACCAGCGCCCTGACCGTGTGCCCGCGCTGGAGCAGCTCCGGGATCAACGCCGTGCCGACGACGCCGGTGGCTCCGGTGAGCAGGATCATCGCTGGACCCTATCCACGCCCGGGGGTTGGCAGTCATTCATCTAGAATGCGCGCTCGCTTCGCCGGGCCCGTTCCGGCCAACCAGATTCCAACCATCGATTTGACCCAACCGACCGAAGGGAGCCAGACTTGACCTACGTCATAGCGGAGCCCTGTATCGACACCAAGGACAACTCCTGCGTCGAGGTCTGCCCGGTTGACTGCATCCACCCGACGCCGGACGAGCCCGACTACGAGAACGTCACCCAGCTCTACATCGATCCCGACGAGTGCATCGACTGCGACGCCTGCGTCGAGGCCTGCCCGGTCGACGCCTGCTTCGCCGAGGACCAGCTCCCCGAGGAGTGGGCGAAGTTCGCCCCGCTCAACGCGGAGTATTTCCAGGGCAAGTAGTCCCGTCGGTTCGTTTTAGCCGCCGGCCTGCACGACCGGCAGCTCGGTGCCGCTGATCGGCGTGCCCATCGGGGCGACCGGCTCGGCCATCGCCTCGGCGGACTGCATCACCGGCAGCTCCTGCGGCGTCGCGGCGACGATGCCTCGGGCGAGTGATCGGATCGCCTGCGAGGCGGGAAGGTCGGGCTGCGCGGTGACCAGCGGGACGCCGCGGTCGGCGTGCTCGCGTAGCTCCTCCTGGAGCGGGATCTTGCCGAGCAGCGGAACGTCGAGCTCGTCGGCGAGGCTCTGACCGCCGCCCTCGCCGAAGATCGTGAAGCGCTGGCCGTCGGGCGTCGTGAACCCCGACATGTTCTCGACGCAGCCGAGCACCTCGAGGTCGAACTTGGCCGCCATGTCGGCGGCGCGCTTGGCGACCTGCTGGGCCGCCGGCTGGGGCGTGGTCACCAGAAGGAAGCGAGCCTGGGGGAGAAGCTGGGAGAGCGTCATCGAGACGTCGCCGGTCCCGGGCGGCAGGTCGAGCAGCAGGTAGTCGAGCTCGCCCCACTCGACGTCCTCGAGGAACTGCTGGATCGCCTTGTGCAGCATCGGCCCGCGCCAGACGACCGCGGCGTTTTCCTCGACGAAGAAGCCAATCGACATCACCCGCACGCCGCCGGCGCCGATCGGCGGCACGATCTTGCGGCGATCGTTGACGTCGGGACGCTTGTTGACGCCGAGCATCCGCGGCAGCGAGTAGCCGTAGACATCGGCATCGAGCGCGCCGGCCGAGTGGCCCTCGGAGGCGAGCGCGGCGGCGAGGTTGGCGGTCATTGTCGACTTGCCGACGCCGCCCTTGCCCGAGCCCACGCAGATCACGTTGCGGACCGCGGCGAGCGCGCCCTCGGGCAGCCCCCCGGGGCGTCCGAGGACCTTCTGGAGATTCTGCTTCTCACCGTCGGAGAGGACGTCGAAGCCGACGCCGACCTCGGTGACACCCTCGAGCTCGGAAACCTGCTTGGCCACGGCCTGCTGGAAGTGGCCGCGAATCGGACAGCCGGCCGTCGTCAGCGAAACAACGACCTCGACCTTGCCGCTGTCGCGGATCTCGATCGAGCGAACCATGCCGAGGTCGACGATCGATCGCCGCAGCTCGGGATCGATGACGGGGCGGAGCGCCTCGGTGATCTGTTCCTTGGTCGGCATCCGGTCCGATGATAGGCCGGACCCCCAGAAAGCGAACGACCGGCCACCTGGGCCGGTCGTTCGGGAGGAGAGGTGTTGCCGAGGTAGTGGGCTAGACCAGCGCCGAAACGCGGTCCTCGACCTCGGTCCGGACCTTCTTCAGCTGCTTCTCCGCCTCGCGGCGGTTCCGCCGAAGCGTGGTCTCGGCCTTGCGGCGATTCTGGCGGACCTGGGTCCGCGTGCGCCGGAGCTGCTGCTGGACGCGCGTGCGTCGCTGCTTCAGCTCACGCTCGGTGCGGGTGCGGGTCCGCTTCGCCTGCGTCGTGGCCTTGCGACGGGCGCTGCCGCCACGACGCTCGACCTTGTTCAGCTCACGGCGGAGCTGGGTGCGGGCCTTGCGCAGCTCGCGCTCCGCGGTCTCACGCTTGGTGAAGGGCTGCACGGTCTCGTTGACGCGGTCGGCGAAAGCGAGAGCGGTGCCTACGGGCACGTCGACGACGGTCTCCGCGGCCTGACGGGCGCGCGTGTAGGCGACCTCGGCGGCGTTCTGCTGCGTCGACGTCGTCTGGCTCTTCCTGGCCGTGGTGGTGCGCTTCTTGGCGGCCGGGCGCTTGGTGGTGCTGCGCCGGCTGGTGCCAGTGCTCTTGGTGGCTGCCATGGGTTCGTGTCTCCCTCTTTAGGGTTTCTCTTGTCTTCCTTATTTGTAAGGATGTTCAGCGTAGCAAGCCGAACACATGTTTGTACCCCGGCGAGGGGCGGTCGGTTACAGCGTCTCGCGCTGGACCTCGAGAATCGTCTCGAGGTTGGCGGCGTCGAATGCGGCGGCGACGCCGTAACGCGCCGAGAGGTCGAGCGTGGCCTCAGTTAGCTCGAGACCCGCGAAGCCGACTGCCGCGCCCGCCTCGCGAACGATCAACTGGCCGGCGGCGGCGTCGACCGAGCGGCAGGTGCGCCCGCTCAGCATTCCGTCGAATCGGGCAGCGGCGACATAGGAGAGCGTGATCGCGATCGAACCGGGCGAGCGCAGCCGGATTGCCTTGCCCTGAAGCGCGGCGGCGAGCGGTGCGACGTGCTCGGGGCTCGCCGACTCGATCCCGACCACCTCGAGGCCGTCGTATGGGCGCTCGGGGACGATCCGCTGCGAATCGAGGGAGGCGCCCTTGCCGCGAGAGGCGCTGAATTCCTCGCCGGCACCGAAGTCGTGAACGAAGCCGAACTCGACGTCGGCCATCGTCGGCCCCGAGGCGACGGCGACGCTGAGTCTGTGCGCCGGGATCGTCCGCCGCACGTTCAGCGAGCCGTCAATCGGGTCGACGATCACCTGAGGGGCTGGCGAGTCGCCGAAGACGACCTCGCCGCGTTCCTCCGAGACGACGACGAAGTCCTTGCCCTCGGCGTGCAGCCGCTCGAGCTCGGCGAAGGCGACGTCCTCGCAGCGGCGGTCGATGACGAGGGTGTTGTCTCCGCCCTCGCCGACGCCCTCGTACTCGGTCCGCGCGGCGATCCCGCGGACCTCCTCGAAGATCGCTCGCTGGCCCGCGACCATTCGGCGACAGGCCTCGAGCCAGGGTCCGTGGTCTCCGCTCTCGCCTGCCATCGAAGGAAGACACTAAGGACTACGTTTCAAGGGTGCCCGCGCTCGAGCCGATACCGCCGCTGACCGACGCGCAGCGACGGGTCGCCGAGGCGGAAGGACCATTGCTTCTGAGCGGCCACGCCGGCAGCGGCAAGAGCACCGCGCTCGCCGCCCGCGTGGTCGGGATCGCCGAGGGCTCCGGGCCCGAGCGGGTTCTCGTCATCGCCCGCTCGCGCGCGGCGGCGGCCGCACTCTACGAACGGATCGACCTCGCCCTCTCCGACCCTTACGAGGAGCTCTGGGTCGGCACATACGAGTCGCTCGCGGAGCGGCTCCTGCGCGAGCACGCGGTCGAGGCAGGGATTGACCCGTTCTTCGAGACCGTCTCCGCGGCCGACCGGCTCGCACTCTTGCTTGATCGCCTCGACGACCTGCCCCTCCGACACCACGAGATCCGGGGCAATCCGGGCGGCCTGCTCGCCCGCTTGCTGCAGCGGATCGATGTCGTCAAGTCCGAGGCCGTGACGCCGGCGGAATTGCGCGGATGGGCGGTCGAACGCGAGCGTGCCGCCGCCGAGCCCACCGCGCGCGAGCACGCTCGCCGAGAGATCGAGTTCGCCGACCTCTACGCCTTCCACGACCGGATGCTGCGCGAGTCGGGAAGCCTCGACGGGGGCGACGTCGTGATCGAGCTGACCCGGCTGCTCGGCGATCGCGCCGACGTCAGGGTCGAGGTCGGCAAGCGTTTCCCAGAGGTCGTCGTCGACGAGCTCGAGGAGGCCGGGATCGCGCATCGCGACCTGATCGTCGCGCTGGCCCCCGGCGAGCGCCTCTCCGGCGCGATCGACCCGGCGGGCTCGCTGCGCCGCTACCGGGGCGCGGCGGAGGCGACCCTCGCGGCGCTGCGCCGCACCTACCCGAACGCCGAGGAGGTCGAGCTCCGCGGCTCGTTCCGCGGCGAGGAGGTCTTTGGCCGGGTGGCCGGAGCGATCGCCGCCGCGATTCCCGGCGAGGAGGGCGGAGACGGCGCGCATCGGGACGAGCCCGCCGAGGCCGAGCCCCGCTTCTGGCGTTGCCGCTCCGAGCGGGCGATGGCCCAGGCGGCGGCACGTGAGCTCGAGCGGCTGCTTCATTCCGGGCGCCTTCGCCCCGAGGAGGCCTGTGTCGCGGTCGCCTCGCTTCAGCGCGACGGGCGGCTAGTCGCTGCCGCTCTCGAGGAGCGCAGCATTCCCTTCCGGCTGGCCGGCACTTCGGCGTTCTTCCAACGCCCCGAGGTCCGCGACGCGATCGCCTGGCTGCGCGCGCTCGCCGACCCCAACGACTCGGCGGCGGTGGTGAGGGCGCTGACCCGCCCGCCCACGGAGCTGCGCTCGGTCGATCTCGCCCGCTGCACGACGATCGCCCGACGGCGAAAGCTCGACATGGTCACGGCGCTCGAGGCGGCGCTCGAGAGCCCGCAGATCCCGCCCGAGGCCCGCGACCGGATCCAGGGCTTCCTCAAGCTCTACCGCTCGGCCTCCGCCTCGCTCGAGGAGCTTCGCGCCGACGTCTTCGTCCGCAGGCTGATCGAGCGAATCGGACTGCGCCGCACGCAGCTCTTCGCCGCGCACCCCGAGGCCGCCGAGCGCCTTGTCAGCCTCGCCCGCCTCGGCGAGCTCGCCGAGGCCTGGACCAGGCGTGAGCCGCGATCGTCGACCCGAGACTTCGTCCGCTACCTCGCCGCCGTCGCCGACGCGGGGGAGCTCGACGCCGGCGCGGCGCTCGACACGTTGCGCCCTCCGGTCGGCGCCGTCCTGCTCGCCGAGCCCGAGCAGCTCAAGGGGCTCGAGTTCCGCTCGGTCTGGCTGCTCGGCCTGCGCCGCGGCGGGCTTCCCGCCTATCCGGAGCGCGACCGCTGGATCCCCGACGAGCTCGTCGCCGACCAACTGCCGACGCCCGACCGCGACCTCGCGGCGAGCCGCCGGGCGCGGCTCGCCTACCTCGCGGTGACGCGGGCGACCGAGGGGCTCGTCCTCGCCTGGCCCGAGGAGACGCTCGACGGGACCGCGCGGGCGTCGGAGCTCTACGAGGCGGCGAGGGCCGCGGCCGGCGCGGAGGAAATGATTCAGGAGGAGGAGCTGTTCGGCCCCGCCGAGAGTGTCCACGCGACCTACCGGATGGTCCGCGACGAGGTGCTCGAGGCCTCGTGGCGGGCAGGAGCGGCGATCAGCGAGATGCGACTCGACACCGCCGAGGACGTCAACCGCTCCGTCGCCCGGTTCCTCGAGTTGGTCAAACTTGCCGCCCTCGTCCAGCGCCCCGGCTCGGAGCCGGCGCCGGAGGCGCTGGCGGCGATCAACGACCTGCTCGGACGGGTGGCGACGCCCGAGCAGCAGGCGGCGCTCTCGGCCTCGGCGCTCGACGAGTACCTGCTCGACGAGGATCGCGAGGGTGAGGGGCGCCGCAAGCTTGCCGCCGCCCGCGACGAGCCCTCGCTGGAGAGCTTCCTGCCGACCCGGGGCGAGGGCCTCGGGCTCTCGGCCTCCGACATCGACCTCTACCGCACCTGCCCGCTGAAGTACAAGTTCGCCCGGGTTTTTGCGATCCCCCAGGAGCCGACGATCAACCAGCGTTTCGGGATCCTGATCCACCAGGTGTTAGAGCGGTACCACGCAGAGGAGGTTCACGGCGACGGCGAGGACACCCCGGGCCTGAACCGACTGCTGTCCTTGTTCGAGGGTGCCTGGCGGCGTTCGGGCTTCGGCACCTCGGACGACGAGCTCCAATATCGGGATCGGGCGATCGCCGCCCTCGCCCGCTACGACGAGCGCCACGCGAGCGCGATGTCGACCCCGGTCTGGCTCGAGCGCGGCTTCTCGTTCGCAATCGGCCCGCACCAGCTGCGCGGCAGGATCGACCGCATCGACCGCCACCCCGACGGCGGGTACGAGCTGATCGACTACAAGACCGGCCAGCACAAGACCGCGGCCGAGCTCACCGACGACCTCCAGCTCGGGCTCTATCGGATAGCCGCCCGCGAGGCTTGGTCGATCGAGGCCGAGCTCGGCTCCTACTACTACGTGCTCGACGACGAGAAGGTCGCGGTCCACGCCGAGCCCGACGACCGTGAACGGGTCGAGCGCACGGTGCTCGAGGTCGGCGAGGGGATCAGCTCTCAGGACTTCGAGCCGAAGCCGAGCTACGCGATCTGCTCCTGGTGCGACTACCGGCTGATCTGCCCGGCGAGCGAGGCCTGAGCGCTAGGTCCGCTATTCGTCGCCGCGCTGGCGCAGGAAACGCTGAAAGTCGCGGGCGATCGTGTCGCCCGAGGGCACGTCACCCGGGCCGAGCGCTGCGTCGGGGTCCTCCTGATCGGCCTCGAGCCGGCGAACGAGCTCCTCGATCTCGGGATTCGAGGCGACTGCGCGGTCGACCTGCTCGTCGAAGCGGCCCATCGCGTCCTCGAGCTCGGAGGCCTCGATCGCGACCCCGGTCAGGCCCTCGAGGCGGCGCAGCAGGGCGAGCGCGGCCTTTGGATTCGGCACCGCGGCGACGTAGTGCGGGATCGCCGCCCATAGGCTCGCCGAATCGATCCCGCGCCGGCGGAAGATGTCATGGAGGACGCCGACGATCCCGGTCGGGCCCTCGTAGTTGGAGCGGTCGAGGCCGAGCCGTTCGACCAGATCCGCGTCCGAGGCGAGGCCGGTGATCGGCACCGCACGTGTATGCGCGACGTCGGCGATCAAGGCGCCGAGCGTGACGACGAGCTCGACGCCGAGTCGCTCGGCGGCATCGGCAATCGTCTCCGAGAAGGTGCGCCAGCGAAGGCTCGGCTCGGTTCCGCTGAGCAGGACCAGGTCGCGCTCGGCGCTGGGAGCAAGCGCGCTCAGCAGTGTGTTCGTCGGCCAGTCGATGTGCCGGGTTTGGCCTTCAGTGAGGTGGATCGTCGGCCGGTTGGCCTGGAAGTCGAAGAATTCCTCGGAGTCGAGCTGAGCGATGACATCGGCGTCGAGAGCGACCGCCACCGCCTCGAGCGCGGTCGTCGAGGCGCTCGCCGCGTCGTTCCAACCTCCGAACGCGCAGACGAGGACCGGCGACCGCAACGACGGAACTTCGCCCTCCCAGGACAGCGCATCCACGGACCCGACATTACTGCTTGCTTTAAGCCCGCAACACCGGTCGAATTCTTCGCTCGCTCGCGTCCGCCCCAACCGGCACCATCGTGGCCGATGGAAGCGGCCGCTGCGATCACCGACGATCCCGGCTCGGCGACCGTCTCGGAGCTACGGCCGGGGCAGTCGTTTCGAGGCCGGTTCGGCTGCGTGCGCAAGGACCGGATGACCGCGCGCAACGGCTCCCCGTTTCTCGCGGTCGAGTTGCGCGACCGAAGCGGGACGGTCAGCGGCCGCGTCTTTCGCGAGCCCGATCGGGTCGGCGCCAACTTCGAGCGCGGCGACGCGGTGCTCGCCAGCGGCAAGGCGGAGCGCTATCGCGGGCAGCTCGTCGCCGAGCTCGAAGACGTCCGTCGGCTCGAGCCGGGCTCCTGGGACCCTTCCGAGTTCTTGCCGACCGCCTATCGGTCGGCCGAGGAGCTCGACGGATTCCTCGAGCACCTGACGCGGGAGATCCACGATCCGGGCCTGCGCACCGTCGTCGAGCGGGTGACGAGGGCCGAGCCGGTCGCGAGCGAGTTCCGCCGCGCGCCTTGTACGCGTGTCGGCCACCACGCCTACATCGGCGGCCTGATCGAGCACACGGTCGCGGTCGGCACGCTCGCGCTCGAGGTCTGCCAGCTGCACCCGCGGCTCGATTCCGACCTGCTGATGGCAGCCGCCCTCCTTCACGACGTCGGCCGCGCGCGTGAATTCACCTACGGGGCAGAGTTCGGGAGCACCGAGGAGGGGCGGATGCTCGGCCACCTTGCGATCGGGGCGGAGATTGTCGGCGCAGCCTGCGACGGTCTCGCCGATGAGCGCCGCATTGCCCTGCTGCACTGCGTGCTTTCCCACCACGGCCCGGAGGCCGCCGGCCGCTCGCGCGGTGGGGCCGGCTCGCGTAGCGGCTTCGGCTCCCCGGAGGCGCTCGCCCTCCACCGGCTGAACGCCCTAGACGCCGGCGTCAAGGGAGCGCTCGAGCAGGGGCTCTAGATGGTTGATGCCACAGCCGCGCCGTGACTGCGCTTGCCGAGGAGCTCGCGACCACCGACGCCGAGCGCCGCGCGCTCGATGCGCTCCGCGACGCCTGTGGCGAGAGCGACGGCCCGATGGAGCGCCACGGGGCACGCTGCTTTCTCCTCGCCGAACGGCTCGCGCAGAAGCTCGCCCTTGATGTCGATCGGGAGGTGCTGCTTTGCGCTTCGCTACTCCACGACTCCGGTCTCTACCCAGCGATCAGCCGTGGCGGCGTCTACACGGTCGACGGTGGCCTGTTCGCCAAGCAGCTCTTCACCGAGCTTGGCTGGAAGCCCGACCGGGTCGAGCTCTGCGACCTGGCGATCGCCCGTCACCACGAGATGCGCGCGCAGTGGGATGTCGGCGCCGAGGTCGAGCTCGTCCGCCTCGCCGACCGCGTCGAGGTCTCGGCCGGCCTGCTTAGGGCGGGACTCGACCGAGCCGAGGTCCGCGAGATCTTCGCCCGCGCCTCGCGCCGCGGGATGTACCGGCACATCGGCGCCCTGCTCGCGCCGATCATCCTCCGCCGCCCCCTTTCCCTGCTGCGTATCTTCCGCCTCGAAACCTAAAGGGAACCTAAAGGGGACTGTCCCCTTTAGGTATTGCTTTGGGTTCGAGCCCCGAAAGGGGTCTGAACCTTTGTTGTCACGCGGCACGACCCTCGCTGCGAGGGTCTGACGCCGGCTTCGCGTCGCTCAGCTATCCCCTTCCGGCCGCCGCCGAAGCGACTTCGTCTGCGCCTGGCGCTTCTTCGCGTCGACGCGGCGGCGGCGGGAGGCCTTCGAAGGGCGGGTGGCGCGCCGGCGCTTCGGTTCGCTGAGGCCGTCGGCGAGCTTCTCGCGCAGGCGGCGAAGCGCCAGCTCGCGGTTTCGGGCCTGGCCGCGCGCGTCCTGGGCGACGGCGCTGACGCGGGGACCGAGCCGGCGCAGCAGCCGATGCTTCTGCGCCCCGTCGAGCGATTGCGAGCGGGCGACGTCGAAGCTCGCCTCGATCCGCGAGGCGGTGACGTTCGCGTGCTGGCCGCCCGGGCCCGAGGAACGGCTTGCGCGCAGCTCGATCTCGGCAAGCGGGATCTCGACTCCCGGCGCGACGTGAAGCGCGTCAGCCATTGGCGGGCTCGGGCTCCGGATCGGGTTTCGCGCGCATCGCCCGGCGCACGAGTTGCGCCGCGACGACGAGCAAGAGGGCAGCGAATCCGAGTTCGAGCGCCCGCTGTGAAACCGCGTTGGCGACGACGACGCCAAGCACGACGCCCGGAATCGAGAGCGCGCCGATCATCAACCCGGCTCCCAGCCGGACGTTGCCATAGCGGCGCTGGCGGATCACGCCGGCGATCGCGACAGGGACGATCGCGAGCAGCGACGTCGACTCGGCCTCGAGCTGGCTCTCGCCGAGAATGATCGTCAGCGTCGGGACGAAGATGATCCCACCGCCGACGCCGAGCAGGCCGGCGACGATGCCGCCGGCGAAACCGAGGATCGCGACCAGTATCTCGCTCATGGGACGATCAGCTGGATCGCGACGGCGACGAGCAGGACGGCGAACAGGATCGAGATCGTACGCTCTCCTATCCGCTGCTGGAGCGTCGCGCCGGCGAGCACGCCGCCGACGGCGGGGATCCCGATCAGCAGGCCGTTGGTGTAATCGACATTGTCGTAGAGCGCCTGGCCGAGAGCGGCCATCCCGCCGATCAGGATGATCGCGGCAAGGCTGGTCCCGGTCGCCTCGCGCTCGCCGTAGGCGAACCAGAAAATCAACAGCGGAACGATCACTGTGCCGCCGCCGACGCCGAAGAGACCGCTGAAGGCTCCCGCTGCTACTCCGATGGCGGCAAGCTTCACAAGGCGCATCTCAAGCAGATGAGATCGAGCCGAACCGGACGCGAAGCGGAGGATTCGGCGACTGTGTTCCTGCAGATGAGATCGAGCCGAACCGGACGCGAAGCGGAGGATTCGGCGACTGTGTTCCTGCAGATGAGATCGAGCCGAACCGGACGCGAAGCGGAGGATTCGGCGTTTCCATACCGCGATACTACCGGCGGTGTCGCCCGACTCGACAAGCCTCGACGCGCTGCTCGCGCCGCTTTGCCAGGACCCCGCCGGCGCCGCCGTGCTCACCGATGTCGACGGAACGATCGCGCCGATCGTCGGCGACCCCGCGGCCGCGTCGGTGCCGGACGAGGCGCGCGCCGCTCTCGCCGCGATTGCCGCCTGCTTCGCCGTCGTCGCCTGCGTCTCGGGCCGAGCCGCGGCTGATGCGAAGCGGCTGGTGGGACTCGACGAGCTCACCTACATCGGCAACCACGGGCTCGAGCGGCTCGAGCCGGGCTCGACCGAGGCCCGCTCGCTAACGGCCCTGGCAGGCCACGAGCGCGCGGCAGCAGACTTTGTCAGCCGGCTCGATGCTGAACGAATCGCCGCCGCCGGCCTGAGGACCGAGGACAAGGGTCCGATCAGCGCCCTGCACTGGCGCGGTGCGGCCAACGAGGATGCCGCCGAAGCAATCGCCGCCGAGATCGGCGCCGACGCAGGGCGAGCAGGGCTGCGGACTCATCTCGGCCGCAAGGTGCTCGAGCTGCGCCCCCCGGTCGATTTCGACAAGGGCATCGCGATCGCCGAGATGCTCCGCGGCGGCGCGGTGCGCTCCGCCCTCTACGCGGGCGATGACCACACCGACCTCGACGGCTTTCGCGTCCTGCGCGAGCTCGTCGCTTCCGGCGAGCTCGAGGCGGCGGTCTGCGTCGGCATCGCGTCATCGGAGTCGCCGGCCGCGGTCACTGAGTCCGCCGACATCGTCCTTCCCGGCCCGCCGGCGTTCGTCGCCGTCCTCGAGGCGCTGGCGGCGAGCTGATGCTGTTCACCGACCTGCTGCGGCTGACCGTGCTGCTCGTCGCCGGCCTCGCGACCGCGCTCGGCGGCGTCGCGATCGTCGCCGCCGACGCCAACAACGACAACTTGACGCTGATCGTCGCCGGAGCTTGGTGGCTGATCGCGGTCGTCGCCGGGCTGATTCTCGGCCGGTCAGAGCGCGCCTCCGACAGCGTCGGCGAGGTGCTCGCCTCGGCGCGGACGATCACCAGTCTGCCCGACGTCAGCGCCAACCGGATCGCGCTCGGCCGGCTCTGGCCGGTCGGCGTCTTCGCTCTCGTCGCCGGCGGCCTCGCGGCGATCCTGCCCTCGGTTCCCGCGGTCGGCGCCGGCTACGCGCTGCTCGTCGCGCTGATTTGGCGAAACCGCGAGGCCGCGGTCACCGGGGTCGAGGACCGCGACGGCGTCCGCTTCTATGTCGAGCCGACCGCGCCGTTCGAGCCGTTGCGATTGGTCAGGACCCCCGGGCTCAGTCGCGACCGCGCCCCGGCCGGCCATCCTCCGCCGCCGACCGGGTAGCTTCGCACTCTCGGTACCTGGCACCTCAGGTGCCAGGTACTGCGAGCTGGTGCCAGGTACCGGGCTAGCCGCGCTTGCGGAGCTTCGAGAACTGCGCCCAGCCGCGCGTGTTCGCGATCTTCTCCTTCGTCAGCCAGGCGCGGCGTGCGGTCGCGATCCCGTAGCGCAAGTTGTCGAGCGTCGACACCCTGTGGGCGTCGGTGTTGACGAGGATCCAGACCCCGCCCTCGGCGGCGAGCTTGGCGTGGTGCTCGGAGAGGTCGCGCCGGTTCGGGTTGGCGTTGATCTCGAGCATCGTCCCGTTGGCGGCGGCCGCCTCGGCGACACGTTCGACGTCGATGTCATAGGGCTCGCGGCGCAGGATCAGCCGCCCGGTCAAGTGGCCGATGCAGTCGACGAACGGGTTTTCGATCGCCGCCAGCACGCGCTCGGTCATCTCCTTCTCGCCGATCCGGAAGGCGGTGTGGACGCTGGCGATCACCCAGTCGAGCTCGGCGAGCAACCCGTCCGAGTAGTCGAGCGTTCCGTTCGGGAGGATGTTGACCTCCGAGCCGGCGAGCAGGCGGAAACCGCGCCTTCCCTCGTTGAACTCGCGGATCTCCTCGATCCGCTCGCGAAGCTGGTCGTCGGTGACGTGGTCGCCGAAGCCGTGGCTCGCCGAATGGTCGGTGATCGCCAGGTACTTGTAGCCGCGATCCTTCGCCGCCGCCGCCATCTCCTCGAGCGAGTTCTTGCCGTCGGAAAGGGTCGTGTGGCAGTGTAGGTCGCCCTGGATGTCGGCCTCGGTTACGAGCTCGGGCAGCTCGCCTTTCCGGGCCGCCTCGAGCTCGCCGCGCCCCTCGCGCAGCTCGGGTTCGATGTAGCTCATCCCGAGTCGCTCGTAGACCTCGGCCTCACTCGCGAACAGCTCGCCCTCTCCCGTCCGCTCGCCGTCCTCGATCGCGGCGATTCCGTGTTCGGAGACCGAGAGCCCCTCGGCGACCGCGCGCTCACGGAGCTGGACGTTGTGCTCGGCAGAGCCGGTGAAATGCTGGAGCAGGTTGCCGTAGGCCTCGGGAGGGGAGATCCGCAGGTCGATCGAGAGGCCGTGGTGGGTGACGACCCTGGCGCCGGCATCGCCGCCGCTCGATGCCGAGGCGACGAGCGGGTGCGCGCGCAGCGCTTCCGCGAGCGCCTCCGGTTCCGAGGTCGTCGCGATCAGGTCAACGTCCTTGCAGCTCTCCGCCATCCGCCTCGCCGAGCCGGCGATCTCGACACGGTCGGTCTCAGGCAGCTCGCGCAGAACGGCTGCGAGCTCCTCGGCCGCCTCGAGCGCGACGTCGAGCCGGACTCGCTGCGCCGGCCCCTCGGCCTCGAGTCGCTCGATCTGGGCGAGCAGCTTGACCTCGGCCTTATCGCCAAAGCCCTTCATCGTCGACAGCTTTCCGTCGCGGGCGGCGGCCTCGAGCTCGGCGAGGTTCGAGATCCCGAGCTCGTCATAGAAGCGGCGCGCGGTCTTCGCGCCGAGGCCGGGAATCCTCGTCACCTTGATCAGCGACGCGGGGAACTGCTCCTTGAGCTTGTCGGCCTGCGGCATCGAGCCCTCGTCGAGCAAGGTCAGCACCTTCGATTCGATCGTCTTGCCGACGCCGGGCAGCTCGGTGATCCGGCCCTCGCGAGCGAGCTCGGCTACCGAGACCGCGCTCGAGCGGATCACCCGGGCGGCCTCGTGATAGGCGAGAACGCGGTACTTGACCGCGCCGTCGAGCTCATACAGCGTGCCGAGCTCATCGAGGGCGTCGGCTATCTGCGCGTTTCTCACGCCGTGAA
The DNA here is from genome assembly GCA_050996575.1 of Solirubrobacterales bacterium. Classification (GTDB taxonomy): domain Bacteria; phylum Actinomycetota; class Thermoleophilia; order Solirubrobacterales; family 70-9; genus DASUSH01. Next base: position 4,656 of record JBPCRS010000053.1, on the reverse strand, counting down.
AATAGCCTTGGCGACTTGCCGATGCACCCGAGCGAAGCCAGCCCCCCCGGAACCGGCCCGACCTGGGTCGTGATCCCGACCTACAACGAGGCCGAGACGATCGCCGATCTCGTTGCCGCGGTTCGATCCGAGCTGCCCGCCGAGCGGCGGATCCTCGTCGTCGACGACTCCTCGCCGGACGGCACCGGCGAGATCGCCGATCGCCTCGCCGTCGCCCACGACGACGTCGAGACGCTGCACCACGGTGAGAAGCGTGGCCTCGGCCCGGCATACGTTGCCGGCTTCGACCGGGCGCTCGCCGGCGGCGCGGCGCAGATCGTCCAGATGGACGCCGACTTCTCGCACGAGCCCCAGTACCTGCCGGCGCTGGTCGGGGCGCTCTCCGAGGTCGACCTGGCGCTCGGCTCGCGCTACGTCCCCGGTGGCCGCGTCAACGATTGGGGTGCCGGCCGGCGGGCGATCAGCCGGCTGGGCAGCAAGTACGCCCGCGCCGCGCTCGGGGTCGGCGTCCGCGACCTCACAGGCGGCTTCAAGGCGTGGCGGCGGCAGGCCCTGATGGGGATCTCGATCGAGGACGTGAGCTCGGTCGGATACGCCTTCCAGGTCGAAACGACCTATCGCGCGATCAAGGCCGGCTTCCGCGTCACCGAGGTCCCAATCGCCTTCCACGACCGCCGCATCGGCGCCTCGAAGATGACCCGCTCGATAGTTTTCGAGGCGGCCTGGCAGGTGCCCGCGATGCGGCTGCGGCGGCATCTGTAGGTTGGTACTATACTTTCTGAAGTAACATCCCCGACGAGGATCTAGGAGAAAGAACAAGTGGCTGGCAAGCTCCCCGACGTGACTGACGGCAACTTCAAGGCCGAGGTACTCGATTCCGACACGCCCGTGCTGGTCGACTTCTGGGCTCCCTGGTGCGGTCCCTGCCGCGTCGTCCACCCGATCCTCGAAGAGATGGCATCCGAGCGCGAGGACGTGAAGATCGTCAGCCTCAACGTCGACGAGAACCAGGACACGGCCTCGACCTACGACGTGCTCTCGATCCCGACGATGATTCTCTTCAAGAGCGGTGAGGCCGCGAAGCGGGTCGTCGGTGCGATGCCGAAGCGCCGTCTCGAGGCCGAGCTCGAGCCGGCACTCGCATAGCAACCGAAGTCGAGTTCCTCTGGTGGGAGGGATGTCCCTCCTGGGAGCAGGCGCTGGCCGAGTTGCGGGCTGAGATGACCGCGGCCGACCTCGATCCCGAGACGATCCGAATGCGTCAGATCGAGACCGAGATGGATGCCTCCGACGCCGGTTTCCCGGGCTCGCCGACGATCCGCGTCGGCGGGCGCGATGTCGGCGGCGAGGCCGGCGAGCCTGCGGGTCTGACCTGCCGGATCTACCACCTGCGCGATGGCCGGGTCTCGGCCCTGCCCGACCGCGCCGACGTCCGCGAGGCGCTGGTCGCCCGATGAAGATCGGCGAGCTCGCCCCGGCGCTCGCGCTGCCCGACACGTCGGGGGAGACGCGCTCGCTACCGGCTGCCGGAGAAGCGGCGGCGACTGTCGTCCTCTGGACCTGTAACCACTGCCCCTACGCGATCGCTTGGCACGAGCGGATCGAGGACGCTGCCCGCGACTACGGCGAGAGCGGGGTCCGCGTCCTCGCGGTCAACTCGAACGACGGCGAGCGCTACCCGGCCGACTCGTTCGAGGCGATGCGTGAGCGGGTCGAGGCCGAGGACTGGACCTTCCCCTATCTCCACGACGCCGATCAGGAGGCGGCGCGGGCCTTCGACGCGAAGGTGACGCCGCACCTGTTCGTGCTCGACTCGGAGCTGCGGCTCGCCTACGAGGGTGCACCCGATGCCGATCACCGCGACCCTTCGCTCGAGGCGGTCTGGCTGCGCGAGGCCCTCGATCACGTGCTCTCCGGTCGCCAGCCCGAGCGTGCCGAGACCGAGCCGGTCGGCTGTTCGATCAAGTGGCGGAAGTGATCCGTTCGCTCGAGAGGTGACCTTCTCCGGGGCGGGACTGTTCAAGGCCGGCGCCGACAAGCTTCAGGCGAAGGCCACGGTCACCGCGCGTGACGGCGCCGCCGGCGCCAAGGCCGCCGAGGCGAGGGTCACCGCGACCGTGGCCCTCGGCGCATCCGGCCGCTGACCGCCCGGATCAGCCCACCCGGCTGACCGCGATTCGGAGGACGCGGCCATCGATCTCGGTTGAGATGCCGGCTGCGGCTTCGTAGGCGATGGCGGTGGCGAGGGTCTCGCCCGAGACGTAGGCCTCGTGCTCGCGGGCGGCCGCCACGAGCTCCTCGTCGCCGCCGAGCTCGAGCTCGATCCGGTCTGAGACCTCAAGCCCGGCCTCTTTGCGCGCGTTCTGGACGGCGCGAACGACCTCGCGGGCGAGGCCCTCGCGGCGGAGCTCGTCGTCGAGCTCGAGCGCCAGCGCGACCGCCCGGCCCGACTCGGCCTCGACCTGGTAGCCCTCGATCGGCTCCATCACGAGTGTGACGTCGTCGGGCTCGAGGTCGTGGTCGGCGCCGTCGAGCTGGATCCCGATGCGACGCTCGCCGGCGATCATCGCCGAAACCGCGGCCGGCTCGAGGGCCTCGATTGCCGCCGCCGCCTGCGGCATCCGCTTGCCGAAGCGAGGGCCGAGCCGGCGGTAGTTCGGCTTGACCGCGTAGGTGGCAAGCTCGCCCTCCTCCGAGACGAACTCGAGCTCTTTGACGTTGAGCTCCGAGGCGACCAGCTCGGAGAAGCGCTCGATCGTCGCCCGCTCGCCGTCGGCCGCGACGATCACCGCCTTTTGCAACGGTTGGCGCATCTTCACCTTGCCGTGCGCCCTCGCGGCGCGGCCGAGCTCGACCGCGCGCTGGGCTGCTTCGATCCCGGCCTCGAGCTCGGCGTCGACGAGAGCCTCGTCGGCGACCGGATAGTCGGCCAGGTGGACCGAGTCGCCGCCGGCGAGGTTGGCGTGGATCTCGTCGGCGATGAAGGGGACGAACGGCGCGGCGAGCTTCGAGACCTCGACGAGGCAGTGCCGGAGCGTGCCGAGCGCGGCGCGATCCCCGTCCCAGAAGCGCCGCCGGGAGACCCGCACGTACCAGTTCGAGAGCTCGTCGACGTAGGCCGAGATTGCCCGCCCCGAGGTGGTCGAGTCGAAATTGTCGAGCGCGGCGCGCACCTCCGCGGTGACGCCCTGAAGGCGGGAGAGCGCCCAGCGATCGAGCTCCTCGGCGGGCTCGGGCTGCGCGGGCAGGTCGTCCCTGCCGACCTCGTTCGCGTTCGCGTAGAGCACCAGGAACGAGTAGGTGTTCCAGAGCGTCAGCAGGAACTGCCGGACCGACTCGCCGACGGCCTCGCTCGAGAAGCGGTAGCCGGCCCACGGCCCCGCCTGCTGCGCGGTGAAGTAGTACCAGCGCAGCGCGTCGGCGCCGTGCGTTCCGAGCACGTCCCATGGATCGACGACGTTGCCGCGGCTCTTCGACATCTTCTGCCCATCCGGATCGAGGATCAGTCCCAGGCAGACGCAGTTCAGGTAACTCGTCTGGTCGAAGAGCAGCACCGACTCGGCTAGAAGCGAGTAGAACCAGCCGCGCGTCTGGTCGATCGCCTCGCAGATGTAGTCGGCGGGGAAGCGCTCGGCGAAGCGCTCCTCCGAATCCCCGGCGAAGGGATAGTGGAACTGCGCGAACGGCATCGCGCCCGAGTCGTACCAGGTGTCGATCACCTCGGGGACGCGGCGCATCTCGCCGCCGCATGCGGCGCAATCGAGCACGACGTCGTCGATGTAGGGGCGGTGCAGGTCTTCGGGCAGCACACCGCCACGCTCACGCAGGTCGGCGAGCGAGCCGGCGCAGAAACGCTCATCGCAGCCCTCGCCGCCGCATTCCCAGATCGGCAGCGGCGTCCCCCAGTAGCGCTCGCGCGAGAGTGCCCAGTCGACGTTGCCCTCGAGCCACTTGCCGAAGCGCCCGTGCTTGATGTGCTCGGGGTGCCAGCCGATTCGCTCGTTCTCGGCGAGCATCCGCTCGCGCACGTCGGTCGTGCGGATGTACCAGCTCGACTTCGCGTAGTAGAGGAGCGGCGTCTCGCAGCGCCAGCAGTGCGGGTAGGAGTGCTCATAGGCCTCCTCGCGCAGCAGCTTGCCGGAGTCGCGAAGCGCTTCGACGATCTCGGGGTCGGCGTCCTTGACCCACTTGCCGGCGAACTGGCCGGCGCGCTCGTCGAAGGTTCCGTCGAGGCGGACCGGGTTCTGCAGCGTGATCCCGTGCTGCTCGCCGAGCCGGAAGTCGTCCTCGCCGAATGCGATCGCGGTGTGCACGATCCCGGTCCCGTCGTCGGTGGTGACGAAGTCGCCCTCCAGCACGGTGTGGCCTCGCGGCCCGTAATCGGTCACGTAGGTGAAGGGCGGCTCGTAGCGGACCCCGGCCAGAGCCGCGCCGGGAAAATGCGCGATCACCTCGGTGCCCTCGCCGAGCACCCGCTCGACCAGGTCGCGGGCCAGGATCAGGACCTCCTCGGAGCCGGCGGGCCGAGCGCGCACGTATTCGATCTCGGCGCCGACAGCGAGCGCGGCGTTCGAGATCAGCGTCCATGGCGTCGTCGTCCAGGCAAGCAGGCTGTCGCCGGGCTGGATCGGCGATTCGGGGATCTGATCCGAGGGC
>JBPCRS010000077.1:0-4002 GCA_050996575.1 Solirubrobacterales bacterium | reverse complement strand
CGGTCGACGTCGAAGCCGTCGTGGACGACCGCGGTCGTCCCGTAGATCACCGAGCGCATCACGATCGAGAGCCCAGAGACGTGGTGAAGCGGCACGCAGCAGAGCCAGCGGTCGCTCGGCTCCATGCCGAGGTTGAAGGCCGAGCCGACGGCGCTCCAGAGGTGGTTGCCGTAGGTCAGCCCGACCGGGCGCGGGCGCCCCGACGTGCCGCTGGTCAGAATCCGGCAGTGGATCGCATCGAGCTCGTGCTCGCCGAGCAGCGGCAGATCCGCCTCCGATGCCGAGAGGTCGTGGTCGGAGGAGACGATCAGCGCCGCGTCGGCACGGTCGAGCTCGACCGTGCGCTCGGCCTCGGAGAGGCGCGGGTCGATCGGGTAAGCGATCGCGCCGAGGTTCATCAACGCGTGCAGGAGGACTACGTAGTCTGGACCAGGCGAGAGCTCGATCGCAACGGTCGCGCCACGCCTGACGCCGCGGGCGGCGAGCCGGCGCGCAAGCGCGCTCGCCTCGGCCTCGAGCTCGGTGAAGCTGAGCTCGACCCCGCCGGCGATCAGCGCCGGTCGGTCGGGGCACGTCTGTGCGCGCTGGGCGAGCCAGTTGTCGAGGTTCAAGGGTGAGGGCTCCGGTCTCTGGCTATCGTCCCCGCAGCCTATGCCGACCCCCCACAAAGACGCCCCGCCGAGGGAGGAGCTCTACGCCCCGATCGAGTGGAGCTCGGCCGGTGAGTTCGAGGACATCCTCTACGAGAAGGCAGACGGCATCGCGAAGATCTCGATCAACCGGCCCGAGGTCCACAACGCCTTTCGGCCGCAGACCCTGGCCGAGCTTCGCGACGCCTTCGGCCGTGCCCGCGACGACCTCGAGGTCGGCGCGATCATCTTCACCGGCGCCGGCACCGAGGCTTTCTGCTCGGGCGGCGACCAGCGAATTCGCGGCGACGACGGCTACATCGGCGACGACGATGTTGCCGAGCAGGGTGTCGGCCGGCTCGACGTCGGCGACCTGCACGTGCAGATCCGCCGCCTGCCGAAGCCGGTGATCGCGATGGTCGCCGGCTACGCGGTCGGCGGTGGCCACATCCTTCACCTCGTCTGCGACCTGACGATCGCCGCCGACAACGCCGTTTTCGGCCAGACCGGGCCCCGGGTCGGGAGCTTCGACGGCGGCTTCGGCGCGAGCCTGCTGGCGCGCAACGTCGGCATCAAGCGGGCGAAGGAGATCTGGTTTCTCTGCCGGCTCTACGACGCCGGTGAGGCGCTGCAGATGGGCCTCGTCAACACCGTCGTGCCGATCTCCGAACTCGATCGCGAGACGGTTGCCTGGTGCCGCGAGATGAACCACCTCTCCCCGCTCGCCCTGCGCCTGCAAAAGGCGAGCTTCAACGCCGAGGAAGACGGGCTGACCGGCCTCCAGCAGCTCTCCCACGATGCGACCTTGCTCTTCTACATGAGCGAGGAGGGCCAGGAGGGGCGAAACGCCTACCAGGAGCGGCGCAAGCCCGACTTCACGAAGTTCCCTCGCCGGCCTTGACCGCCCGTCGGCAGCGGACGCGAAGCGGAGCAGCCGACGGTATTCGTCTCTGGTTGATGGCGGCGCGGCCGCGGACCCTGCCGGCGGCGATCGCGCCGGTGCTGGTCGGCACTGCAGCCGCGGTCGAGGCCTCGGATGAGCTTCGCGTCGGCCCGTTCCTCGCCGCGCTCGCCGGCAGCGTGCTGATCCAGATCGGCACCAACCTCGCCAACGACTACTCGGATGCGAAGCGCGGCGCCGACGACGTCGACCGGCTCGGGCCGGTGCGGGTGACGGCTGCCGGGCTGGTCACACCTCGGCGCGTGCTGGTAGCGACCTGGCTCGCCTTCGCCGGCGCACTCGCGACCGGTATCTACCTGGCGATCGTCGCCGGCCCGGTGATCCTCGTCGTCGGCGCGGTCTCGATTCTCGCCGGGGTGCTCTACACAGGCGGACCGCGCCCGTACGGCTACGCCGGGCTCGGCGAGCTGTTCGTCTTCCTCTTCTTCGGCCTCGTCGCCGTCAGCGGTTCCTACTTCGTCCAGCTCGAGGAGCTCGCTTGGCTTCCGTTTGCGCTCTCGATCCCGGTCGGGATGCTCTCGACCGCGATCCTCGTCGTCAACAACGTCCGCGACCTCGACACCGACCGACGCGCCGGCAAGATGACACTGGCTGTGCGGATCGGGCGTGATCGGGCGAGACAGCTCTACATCGTGCTGATGCTCGGCGCCTACGTCGTCCTCGGCATCGGCCTGGCGCTCGCCTGCGGCCCGCTCTGGGCGTGCCTCGCCTTTGCTTCGCTCGCATTCCTCGTCAGCCCGATCAAGAAGGTCAGCGAGCGCACCGACGGACCCTCGCTCAACGCCGCCCTCGCCCAGACCGGCGCCGTTCTCGGCGCCTTCAGCCTGCTGCTCTCCGCCGGCCTCCTGCTCGCATAGCGAAACCTAAAGGACACCTAAAGGGGACTGTCCCCTTTAGGTTTGCGATCGTGATTCGGCGGGTTGAGGTGGTGCCGTACGGGTTGCCGTTTCGGCAGCCGTATGTGACCGCGCGGGGGCGGCTCGAGCGGCGGGAGTTGATCCTGTTGCGGTTGACCGATGGCGAGGGCGTGGTCGGGCTCGGCGAGACGACGTCGCTTTCGCTGCGCGGAGGCCGGGCGCTGGCGGCGATCGCGGCGGAACTCGAGGGCCTCGCGGCGATCGTCGACGCCGAGCCCGGTGGCGTCTCGACATTTCAGCTCTCGCGCGAGCTCGGCTCGAACGAAGCGTCCTGCGCGTTTGCGATCGCGGTCATGGACCTCGGGCTGAAAACGGGCGAGCTCGAACCCGCGCAGGCCGACCCGGTCCCGTGCAACGCGACCCTTTCCGCGGGCGCCCCCGCCGCGGTCGCCGAATCGGCGCTTCGCTGGCAGGAGCTCGGCTTCGCCAGCTTCAAGCTCAAGGTCGGGCCTAGCGAAGGCGTCGCACAGGTCACGGCCGTCCGCGAGGCACTTGGGCCCGAGCCGGCGATCCGCGTCGATGCAAACGGCACCTGGTCTGAAGACGAGGCGATCACGGCGCTGAGCGAGCTCGCCCCACACCGGCTCGAGCTCTGCGAGCAGCCGGTCGCCTCTCTCGAGCAGATGGCGACGGTGATCGCGACGACCGAGGTCCCGATCGCCGCCGACGAGAGCGTCACCAATCCCGAACAGGCGCGTCGCGCGGTCGAGCTCGGCGCCTGTGATCTGGCGACGCTGAAGCTCGCAAAGGTCGGCGGCCCGGCTGCCGCCGAGCGCGGCGACTGGGGACTTCCGGTCTACATCTCGAGCGCGCTCGAGGGACCGGTCGGGATCGCCGCGGCTGGGCGGGTCGCGGCGGCGCTTCGCGGCAGGCGCGACGGCGCTGACGCCGGCGTCGCCCACGGCCTGGCGACGCAGCTGCTGTTCTCGGAGACGATCGCTTCGGTCGGCCCCGAGGTCCGCGATGGGATGCTTCACCTTCCCGAGGGCCCCGGCCTCGGCGTCCGAATCGACGAGGACGCGCTCAACCGGCTCCGGATCTGAGCTCGGAGCGGGCGGGCGGATAGCTTTCGCGTCGGTGGACCGAACGAACGCGAACACCGCTCTGGCCTCGGCGCTGGCCGAGGAGCTCGCCCGCTGCGGGGTCGGCATGGCCGTCCTCTCCCCCGGCTCGCGATCGACGCCGCTGGCTCTCGCGCTTTGGCGCGAGCGCTCGATCGAGACCCACGTCGTCCTCGACGAGCGCTCGGCGGGCTTCGTCGCCCTCGGTGCAGCTCAGGCCGCCGGACTGCCGGTTGCGATCCTCTGCACCTCGGGCTCGGCCGCCGCCAACCTCCATCCCGCGATCGTCGAGGCGGACGAGGCGGGCGTGCCGTTGATCGTCCTCACCGCCGACCGACCGCCCGAGCTGCGCGGGATCGGCGCCGGCCAGACGATTGACCAGATCAAGCTCTACGGAGCGTCCGTGCGCTGGTTCTGCGAGCTCGGGACGCACG
>JBPCRS010000068.1:0-11182 GCA_050996575.1 Solirubrobacterales bacterium | reverse complement strand
CACCGCCTCCACGTGAGAGAAGCTCTCGTCCCAGAAGTGGACGAGGTCATCGACCTCGGGGCCCGGGCCCTCGTTCGCGATTGAGTTCGCCGCGAGGTGGATGCCGTGGCCGTCGACGTAGAGGATCGCGGCGACGCCGGCCGCGAGAAGTACCGCCCCGCGGGCGTCGAGCGCGATCAGCGTCAACGCGGCGGCTCCGATTACGGCGAACGGAGTAAGCAGGTCGACCGCGTCCTGGGCGCCGCCGAGGAAGGCGGGGAGCTGGTGGAAGACGAATACGGCAGCGGCGAAGAGAAGCAGGGCGCGGTCGGCGGAGTGCCGGGCCGCAGCCTCGGGCTCGCTCAGTGGACCTTCTTCAGCTGAGTCCGCGCCTCGCGGCGCTCGATCACGGTGCCGACGAGCTTGATCACGCCCGGATCACCGGTGACCTTGATGTCTCCGTGGTCGTAGGCCTCGTGCCAATGCTTCAGCGTGCCGTCGCTGACCAGCTCGTTGAAGTGCGAGCGCGAAAGCGAGACGTCGAGGCGAGCGTTTTCGGGCTCGCCCTTCTTCACATCCGGCCCGGGCAGGCCGACGGAGTAGACCTGGACATCGCCGCGGCCGCGCAGCTCGAGCCGGACGACGAGCTTCAGCTTCTCGAGCGCCGGCACCTCGGCGATGAAGCGCTCGTACGCGGTCGTGATCAGGTCCTGTGCTCCCTTGCTCATCTCTCTCGCTCGCCTAGATCTTGTGGCGCTCGAGCAGCTTCTTACCGATCACCATCTTCTGGATCTCGGAGGTGCCCTCGCCGATCAGGAGCAGCGGCGCGTCGCGGTAGAGGCGCTCGATCTCGTACTCCTTCGAGTAGCCGTAGCCGCCGTGGATCCGGAAGCAGTCCTCGACGACCTCCTTGCCGGTCTCCGAGGCAAACAGCTTCGCCATACCGGCCTCGAGGTCGGAGCGCTCGCCGGCGTCCTTCATCCGAGCCGCCTTCATCGTCATCAGGCGGGCGGCCTCGACCTTGGTCGCCATCTCGGCAAGCTTGAACTGGATCGCCTGGTGCTTTGCGATCGGCTTGCCGAAGGTCTTTCGCTCCTGCGAGTAGCGCAGCGCCAGCTCGAGCGCGCGCTGGGCGATGCCGACGCCGCGCGCGGCGACGTTGACCCGGCCGACCTCGAGCGCGTCCATCATCTGCACGAAGCCCTTGCCGAGCCCCTCGTCCTCGCCGCCGAGGATGCGATCGGGATCACAGCGGTAGCCGCTGTAGACGAGCTCGGTCGACTCGACGCCCTTGTAGCCCATCTTCTTGATCTTCGGCGGAACCTCGAGGCCCGCGTACTCGCCCTCGTTCTTCTCCACCCAGGGCTCCTTCTCGGTGATGAAGCAGGTCATCCCCTTGTAGGCAGGGTCGGCCTTGGTGTCGTTCTTCATCAGGACGAAGACGACGCTCGAGCCGAGACCGTTGGTCACCCACATCTTCTGGCCGTTGAGCTCCCACTTGCCGTCGTCGTCCTTCTTCGCCGTCGACTTGATCCCCTGGACGTCGGAACCGACCTCGGGCTCGGAGAGCGAGAAGGCGGCACGGATCTCACCGGTCGCCATCTTCGGCAGGAAGTGGTCCTTCTGCTCATCGGTGCCGAACTTGATCAGCAGGTAGGAGCCGATGAAGTGCGTGTTGACGACGCCCGAGATCGAGATCCAGCCGCGCGAGAGCTCCTCGACGATCATCGCGTAGGTGGTCAGGTCGAGACCCATGCCGCCGTATTCCTCGGGGATCGTCACTCCGAACAGTCCGAGCTCCTTCATCTGCTCGACGATCGCCTCGGGGAACTTGTCCTCGTGGTCGAACTCCTCGGCGGCGGGGAGGATCTCGTTGTCGACGAACTGGCGGACCATCTCGGTGATCGCCTTCTGCTCGTCGGTCTTCTCTTGGAACTCCGAAGTCTCTACTGCCATGGCTCCTTCTCGGACGGTTGGGCGGATTGCGAAGGATAATGGTCGGGTGTCCAACGCCGAACGCCTGATCGCCGTTCTCGGCCCGGTTCTAGCCGACGAAGACAACATCGCGAACGAGGCCGGAATCGACCGGCTGGCCACCGCGGTGGCGGAGCTCGCCTATGAGGATTTCGCCTGCGAGATGATCTCGGTCGGCGGCGTCGCCCAGACGTTCGAGGGCGCCGATGGGATGCGCGCCGGGTTGAACGACTGGGTGCAGATGTTCACCGAGATGCGCTTCGAGGTCGACGACTTCCGCGTGATCGGCGAGAACGTCCTCTTCTTCGCCCGCATGGTCGGCATCACCCGCCACGGAGGGGTCGAGATGGAACAGCCGAGTGCTGCAGTCTGGAAGTTCCGCGACGGCCGTATCTACAGGGTCGAGTGGCACATGGACCGCGCCGCCGCCGAACGCTCGGCTCAGAGCGCCCAGGAATAGCTGTAGCCGACTGTGGCCGGCTCGAGGCGCTCGTAGAAGCGCTGGGCGTCGGTTCGGGCCAACCCGGTGTCGAGCTCGAGATGGGTCGCGCCGTGCTCACGAGCCCAATCGCCGGCATCGCCGATCAGCCGCTCGCCGGTTCCCTGCGATCGAAAACGCCCGTGGACGACGAGGTCTTCGATCCAGCAGCGCAGGCCGTAGCGGACCGAGTGAAGGTCGAGGTATGCGGTGCACAGGCCAACGAGCTCGCCCTCGGCCGCGGCGGCGAGGACGAGCGATTCATCGGCGGAGATCGCCTCGGTTAGCGCCTCGCCGGCGCGCTCCGGGTCCCATCGGGGCGGGCGGGCGCCCGGTGGTGCGAACAGCCATTGGTAGAGCTCGAGCAGCTCGTCGATCTCCTCGATTCGCGCCGGGCGGATCTCGGTCGTCACCAACCGCACGCTACCGCGCCGCGCCGCCCCGATAGCGTCCCGGTCGCCAACACGACCACAGGAGCGCAGACTTGAGAAACCCACGCCTCTTCGGCCACCCACTGGCCATCGACGCACCGCAGCCGCTGATCGAGATCCCGGTAAAGCCGGCGCGGATGATCCATTTCCTCGACGCCTCGAACGAGAAGATGGTCGCCAAGGTCCCCGACATGGTCAAGGCCACCGACGTCCTGCTCGGCAACCTCGAGGACGCGATCCCCTTCGACCGCAAGGAAGCCGCTCGCGACGGCCTCGTCAAGGTCGCGAAGGAGACCGACTTCGGCGGCACAGCGCTCTGGACCCGAGTCAACTCGCTGGAAAGCCCCTGGGTACTCGACGACTTCCTCACCCTCGTCCCGGAGATCGGCGACAAGCTCGAGGTGATCATGGTGCCCAAGGTCGAGGGCCCGTGGGATATCCACTACGTCGACCGGCTGCTCGCCCAGCTCGAGGCGAAGGCCGGCCTCGAGCGGCCGATCCTCGTCCACGCGATCCTCGAGACTGCGCTCGGCGTCTCCAACCTCGAGGAGATCGCGACGGCGAGCCCGCGGATGCAGGGGATGAGCTTTGGCCCGGCCGACCTCGCCGCCTCGCGGCGGATGAAGACGACTCGGGTCGGCGGCGGCCACCCCGGCTACCGGACGATCGAGGACCCCGACCCCGAGGACGCCGAGGCGCCGCGCGCCTCCTACATGCAGGACCCCTGGCACTACTCGATCGCGCGCATGGTCGACGCCTGCAACTCGGCCGGGATCCTGCCCTTCTACGGACCCTACGGCGACATCAAGGACGTCAAGGGCTGCGAGACGCAGTTCCGAGGCGCATTCCTGCTCGGCTGCGTCGGAGCCTGGTCGCTGCACCCGGTCCAGATTGAGATCGCGAAGAAGGTCTTCAGCCCCGACCCCGAGGAAGTCAGGTTCGCGAAGAAGGTGCTCGAGGCGATTCCCGACGGCCGCGGCGTCCACATGATCGACGGCAAGATGCAGGACGACGCGACCTGGAAGCAATGCAAGGTGATGGTCTCGCTCGCCGAGATGCTCGCCGAGAAGGACCCCGAGCTGAAAGATGCGTACGAGCTGTGAGGGCCCCGGTCGCAATCGACTATCTCACCGGGGACTAGCGCTGCCCGCCTTCCGCCATCCGATGCGGGTTCGCTACTCCGAGTGCGATCCCCAAAACGTCGTCTTCAACGCCAACTACCTCTCCTACTTCGATATCGCGATCACCGAGCTCTGGCGCGAGGCGATCGGCCCCTACGAGGAGGCGATGGCCGAGCACGGCGTCGACCTCGTAGTCGCCGAGGCAACCGTTCGCTACCGGGCGCCGCTTCGCTTCGACGAGGAGTTCGAGCTCGTCGCCGAGGTGGCGCACCTCGGTACCACCTCGATGGTCACCGCGATCTCGACCGAGCGCGACGGGACGGTCTGCGCCGATGGCGAGCTCCGCCACGTCTTCGTCCGCTTCGGCACCTCGGAGAAAACGCCGATCCCGGACGCCGTGCGCACCGCGCTGGCGCCGTTCGGGAAGAGCGCAGCAGCTAGTTCAGGTTGAGTTCGATACCGGCGGCGGCGAACTCGGCCTCGGCCTCGGTCACCTCGGCGGCGAACTCCTCGAGCACGGGGGCGAGGTCGAGCGCGGCGGCGGTCAGCTCCTGCTCGTCGCCGCTCTCGGCCGCATCCTTGATCGGGTCGAGCGCCGAGCCGAATTCCTCGAGCGCCGAGATCACCTGGTCGTGAGGGGCGGCGACGTTCTCCGGCGGCGTGATCGCGTCGAGGTCGGCGACGGCACCGTCGACGACACCCTGGACGTCCTCGATCGCGGTGACGTAGGCCTCGGGGGAATCCGGGTTGGCGGCAGCCGCGCCTGCGCCTTCGAGCTCGCCGTTGAGCGGGTCGAGAACGGCGTTTGCCTCGGCCTCGTATTCGTCGGCGCTGACCTCTTCGGTCGTCGCCGTCGCAGTGCTCGTCGATTCCTCGTCGTCGCCGCCACAGGCGACGAGGGCGAGCGTCGCGATTACCGCAATCAGGGCGCTCGCGTTCCTGGCGATCAACCGAGCCGCTCCTCGAGCGCTTCGAACTGCGAACGGATCTCGGCCGGGAGGCGGTCACCGAAGCGGTCGAGGTGCTCGCGGATCTGCGGCATCTGGTCCTTGACCGCATCGGGATCGACGCTGAGCAGCTCACCGATCGGATCGCCTGAGAGCTTCAGGCCCTCGGTGTTGAGCTCGCCCTCGGCAGGAACGAGGCCGATCGGCGTCGTCACCGTCTCGCCCTCGCCGTTACAGCGGCGGAAGACCCATTCGAGCACGCGAATGTTCTCGCCGAACCCGGGCCAGATGAAGTCACCGTCAGCGTCCTTACGGAACCAGTTGACGACAAAGACCCTTGGCAGGCCCTCTCCCCCGTGCTTTCGCCCGACCTCGAGCCAGTGGCCGAAGTAGTCGGCCATGTTGTACCCGCAGAACGGCAGCATCGCCATCGGGTCGAAGCGCAACTTGCCGACCTCACCGGCCGCCGCCGCGGTCGTCTCGACCGACATCGTCGCGGCGAGGAAGACGCCGTGCTCCCAGTCGGTCGCCTCGTGGACGAGCGGCACAACCGTCGCCCGCCGTCCGCCGAAGAGGAAGGCGTCGATCGGCACGCCGGCCGGGTCCTCCCACTCGGGCGCGATAACCGGGCACTGCGAGGCCGGCGTCGTGAACCGGGCGTTCGGGTGCGCGGCGGGATCGTCGTGGTCCGGCGTCCACTCGTTGCGGTGCCAATCAATCGCGTGCGCGGGGGCGCCGTCGGTCATCCCCTCCCACCAGACGTCGCCGTCGTCGGTCTTCGCGCAGTTGGTGAAGATCGTGTTCGACTCGACCGTCTTCATCGCGTTCGGGTTGGTCTCGTAGCCGGTGCCGGGGGCGACGCCGAAGAAGCCGGCCTCGGGGTTGACCGCATAGAGGCGGCCGTCCTCGCCGAACTTCATCCAGGCGATGTCGTCGCCGACGGTCTCGGCCTTCCAGCCCTCGATCGTCGGGATCAGCATTGCCAGGTTGGTCTTGCCGGATGCCGATGGAAAGGCGCCGCCGACGTACTTGACCTCGCCCTCTGGCGAGGTCAGCTTGAGGATCAGCATGTGCTCGGCGAGCCAGCCCTCATCGCGGGCCATCGCCGAGGCGATCCGAAGCGCGAAGCACTTCTTGCCGAGCAGGGCGTTGCCGCCGTAGCCCGACCCGTAAGACCAGATCTCGCGCGACTCCGGGTAGTGGACGATGTACTTGTTGTCGGCGTCGCAGGGCCAGGCGACGTCCTCATCGCCCTCGGCGAGCGGGGCACCGACCGAGTGCACGCAGGGGACGAACTCGCCGTCGGAGCCGAGCACGTCGAGCGCACCCTTGCCCATCCGGGTCATGATCCGCATCGAGGCGGCGACGTATGCCGAGTCGGTGAGCTGGACGCCGATGTGCGAGATCGGCGAGCCGAGCGGGCCCATCGAGAACGGGACGACATACAGCGTCCGCCCACTCATCGAGCCGCGGAACAGCCCGGTCATCATCTCGCGCATCTCGTCGGGATCGCGCCAGTTGTTAGTCGGCCCGGCGTCCTCCTCGGCGGCCGAGCAGATGAAGGTCCGGTCCTCGACCCTGGCGACATCGCCCGGGTCTGAGAAGGCGAGGTAAGAGTTCGGGCGCTTCGCATCGGAGAGCTTCTCGAACGTGCCGGCGTCGACGAGCGCCTGGCAGAGGCTGTCGTACTCGTCGGCCGAGCCGTCACACCATTGGATCCCGGCGGGCTCGGTCAGCTCGGCGATCTCCTGCACCCAGGAGATCAGCTTCTCGTTCTCGGTCAGGTCAGTATCGGCTACCGCAGGCTCGATCGTGTTGCTCACTGTTGGACTCGGGCTCCTCTCTCGATGCTCGCTCGCCCCCGGTCAGGTGGACGGCGACTTGACGTTTGGGAGCCTAGTGGGGAACGCCCGCCCCGTCAGGGACAGCGATGGCCGTCGTTGCCGTACACCTCGCCGTTGAAACTCCTCGAGATCATCGATGACGAGATCGCGGATCCCCGCGACCGGCGCCCGCGGGCCGTCCACTAGATTTCCGCGCCGCTGATGCGTTTCTACGAGTACGAATCGCGCAAGATCGTCGAGCGGGCCGGCGTCCCGGTCACCAAGTACGGCTTCTGCACAACTGCCGACGAGGCTCGCCAGGCCGCCGAGGAGATCGGCGGCCCGACCGTGATCAAGTCGCAGGTCCTGACCGGCGGACGGATGAAAGCGGGCGGCGTCAAGTTCGCCGACACCCCCGAGGAGGCCGCCGCGCACGCCGCCGAGATCCTCGAGCTCGAGATCAACGGACACATGCCGCGCGGTGTGCTCGTCGACCCGAAGGCCGAGGTCGCGCAGGAGTACTACGCCGGGGTCGTCTGGGATGGCACCCGCAAGCGGCCGATGATGCTCTTCTCCGACATGGGCGGGATCGACATCGAGGAGGTTGCCGAGCAGCACCCCGACCACGTCGGCCGCGGCCACCTCTCGAACCTGCTGCCGATCTCCGACTTCCACGCCAAACAGGTGATTGCCGCGAGCGGCGTCACCGGCCGCGAGCTGACCCGGGCGACCCCGGTGCTCGCCCGACTCGCCCAGCTCTTTCGCGACTACGACATGACGCTCGCCGAGATCAACCCGCTCGCACGGCTCGAGGACGGCCGCTTCGTCGCGCTCGACGCACACATGGAGATGGAGGCCGAGGCCGAGGGCCGGCACCGGAAGCTCCTGACCGAACTCGGGATCGACGAGGACGAGCGCCGCGAGGCCTACGAGCCGTCCGCCTTCGAGCAGAACGTAAAGGCGATCGACGAGGCCGACCACCGCGGCGTGATCCAGGGCAAGGACCACGGCTTCACCGGCAACATCGGGCTCGTTATCGGCGCCGGTGGCGGCTCGCTGACGCTGACCGACGCGGTCCGCAGCCAGGGCGGCCAGCCGGCCAACTACTCGGAGATCGGCGGCAACCCCTCGGTCTCGAAGTCGTGCGGGCTCGCCAAGGAGGTGCTCTCCAAGGACGGCGTCGAGAAGATCGCGGTGATGATGTCGATCGTCTCCAACACCCGCGTCGACATCGTCGCCCGCGGTGTGATCAAGGCCTGCCTCGAGCTCGGCAAGGACCCGGCCGAGACGATCGCGATCTTCCGCATCCCCGGCGCCTGGGAGGACGAGGGTTTCAAGATCCTCGACCGCTACGGGGTCGAGTATTGCGACCGCTCGGTCTCGATGTACGAGGCGGCGGGCCGCGCAGTGGCGAAGGTGCAGGGCTGATGTCGATCCTGCTGACCGAGGAAACCACCTTCATCGTCCAGGGGATCACCGGGCGCGAAGCGGTCAACCTGACCCGCGAGTGCCTCGACTACGGCTCGAAGATCGTCGGCGGCGTCACCCCAGGCCGGAAGGGCCGCGACGTCCACGGCGTCCCCGTCTACGACACCGTCGGCCAGGTCGTCGAGGCGACCGGTGAGGTTCCCTACGGCTCCGTCGTCACCGTCCCCCCCGCCTTCACCAAGGACGCCGTGCTCGAGGCGATCGAGAACGGGATCCGGCTGATCGTGATCGTCACCTAGCGGATCCCGCGCGGTGATGTCGCGGAGATGGTCGAACTCGCCGAGCTGCGCGGCGCCCGGATCATCGGCCCGAACTGCCTCGGCGCGGTGGTTCCCGGCGTCGCAAAGATGGGTGGTATCGGTGGCCCCGCCAAGGACCTGGCCAAGGCCTACAACAAGGGTCCGATCGGAATCATGTCGCGAAGCGGCGGGATGACGACCGAGATCGCCTCGACCCTGACCGCCGCCGGACTGGGCCAGTCGACCGCCGTCTCGATCGGCGGTGACGCGATCATCGGCTCGACCTACGCCGAGCTGATGCCGCTGTTCGAGGCCGATTCGCAGACCGAGGCGATCGTGATCTACACCGAGCCCGGAGGCCGGATGGAGGCCGAGCTGGTCGAGTGGCGCGAGAAGAACAAATCGCGGCTGCCGATCGTCGCCTTCATGGCCGGCCGGTTCATGGACGACGAGGAGATGAAGGGGATGAGCTTTGGCCACGCCGGCACGATCGTCGAGGGCAAGGAGGACACGGCGACCGAGAAGATCTCGCGGCTCGAGGCCGCCGGCATCCCTGTTGGCGAACGGATCGACGAGATCCCCGACCGCGTCCGCGAGGCGCTTGGCGGCGGTTCCTGATGGCGAGCGAAGGCAAGCAGCTTGATCGCGTCTTCATCGGTGTCGAGGTCGACGAGCCGGCGGCGAGCGACCCCGAGCTGGCGGCGAAGCTGGCCGAGGTCTGCCCGGTAGACATCTTCGCCGACGAGGGCGGCCGCGTGGCGATCGTCGAGCGCAACCTCGACGAGTGCGTGCTCTGCGAGCTCTGCACCGAGGCCGCGCCACAGGGCGCGCTGCGGGTGAAGAAGCTCTACGACGGCTCAGAGCTGTCGAGCTAGCTGCCGGCCAGCCCGACGAGCTCGGCGCTGTCGCACCAGAGCGCTTCGGCTTTCGCCTCGTCTTATGAGTCTTTCGAGGAGCGGGCGATTCGCTTGCCTTCGAAGTACTCGCCGGTGACGCCTTCGAGCTCTGGGTCGGTGACGAGCCGGGCGAGCGCGGCGCCCGAGGCGCGCGGAGTGTGCGCGTTGATCGGCAGCAGCGTCAACGCGGGCATCAGAAAGCGCCAGGCAAAACGCTGTACCGGGCCGGAGTCACGCGCCAGCCCTGACCCGGGCATCAGCCCAGGGTCGAAGGCGTTGACCGTGATTCGGCGCGCCCCGCCGTTCCCTGACGGCGCTGAGAGCCGTCGCGCGAGCGCATAGGCCGTGATCACGTTGCAGAGCTTCGAGGTCGTGTAGCGCCGTCTGCCGTCGACTGCTGTCTCGTCCGGTTGCTCCACGGGGTTGGCGAGCTGCCTGGCGTCGGTGAGATCCGGGTCCGGCATTCCAGTTCGGCGGTCTGGATCGTGCGTGTCGCTGGCGACGATCACTATCCGGGCCGGCTCGGCGAGCCGATCGAGCAGCAGGTTGATCAGCAGGTAATGGCCGAGGTGATTGACCGCGAAGGTGGTCTCGAACCCGTCATCGGTATGCGTCATTCCGGTGACGATCTGGATTCCGGCGTTGCAGACCACGGCCCCAAGCGGCGGCAGCTCGCGCTCGGCGAGGCCGTCGGCAAACCCACGAACCGAGGCGAGCGAGGCGAGCTCGAGCCCAAGCCCTGCCGTCGGCGCCCCGCCCGTCTCCCCGGAGAGCCGGCGGGCCCTCGCCGCGGCACGCTGCTCGTCGCGCCCGGTGATCGCGACGGTCCAGCCGGATCCCGATCGGGCGATCGCTTTCGCAGCCTGGTAGCCGAGCCCGCTCGTGCCGCCGGTGATCAACGCCGTTCGTCCGACAAACATTCGCCGCAGGCTAGATCACTGATTCCTAACCGGCGTGCGCCCGGGGACGCGACTGACCGAGCTGGGCGGCGCACGCGCCGAAGCGCGCAGCTGGAGCTGCGTGCGAGTGCCGTGGGTGGCGATCCAGCGATGTGTCAGGCGCGTCATCCGGGTGTGCGGGGGTTGGGAATCAGTGATCTAGCTTCGAGGGAAGCCCCGAGAGTCGACGATCGATGGCGCGCGATCGCCCGCTACGACCGCTGACCGGGGCTCAGGCGCGGAGCCGGACCGGCAGCGTCTTCAGCTGGTTGACGAACGGGTTTTGGACGTGCTCGGGTGATCCGTCGAGCTCGATCGCCGGGTAGCGGGCAAGCGTCTCCTCGAACAGGACCTTGAGCTCGAGCCGGGCGAGCGCGGCGCCGAGGCAGAAGTGGCGGCCGCCGGCGCCAAACGCCTGGTGGTCGGCGTTACGGTTCACGTCGAAGCGGTCGGGGTCCTCGAAGCGAGACCCGTCCCGGTTCGTCGAGACGTACCAGATCACGACCTTCTCGCCCTGCTTGATCTCCTGCCCGTTTAGCTCGGTGTCGCGGGTCGCGGTGCGGCGGAAATGGGCAAACGCCGGGAACATCCGCAGCGACTCCTCGACGACGCCTGGAACCAACGAAGCGTCATCGAGTACCAGCTTGCGCTGGTCGGAGTTCTCGATCAGCGCTCGCATCCCCGAGCAGTAGGTCGCCTTGGTCGAGTCGTTGCCGGCCGCGACGAGGAGGAAGAAGCCCATCACGATCTCCGGCTCGGTAAGGCTGTCGCCGTCGAGCTCGGCGTGGACGAGGACACTGGTCAGGTCGTCGGTCGGGTTCTCACGGCGCTCGGCGATCAGCCGTCCGCAGCGCTCGAAGATCTCGGG
>JBPCRS010000035.1:0-13229 GCA_050996575.1 Solirubrobacterales bacterium | reverse complement strand
GCTCGGGATTGAGCCAGAAGGTGCGCCCGGCGCGCTCGGAGATCCGGGCGAAGACCTCCGCATGCGGCTCGCGGCCGTTTGTGCGCGCGTCGCCGAGGACGATCACGGTCGAACGCGGATCGAGATCCTCCGAGATCTGCTCGATGAACTCGAGCCAGACGCGGCCGTAGTCGGTGTAGCCGGAGACGTCGGCGACGCCGCCCTCACGGCTGATCCGCTCGGAGATCTTGCGGAAGTCGCGCTCGCGCTCGAAGACCTCGGTCACCTCGGAGATCCGCTCGATGAAGACGAAGCTGCGCAGCTTGCGAAACGAGTCGTGCAGGGCGTGCACGACGGAGAGGAAGAACATGCTCGCCGAGGTGACCGAGGTCGAGACATCGCAGAGGACGTAGATCTCGGGCCGTCGCGGTCGCTTCGGCCGGTACTTCAGCTTCAACGGGACGCCGCCCGTCTCGAGCGAGGCCCGCATCGTCCGCCGCATGTCGACCGCAGCGCCGTGGCGGCGGCCACGCTGCTCGTGGCCGAGCGTCGCCAGGCGCCGCTTCAGCTGCGCGACCGCGCGGTGCACGGCGGCGAGGTCCTGCGAGGGGCTGGTCGGCAGCGCCCGGTCGAGCTCGGCCAGCGGGCGCGACGGGGGCATCCGCTCGGAGCGCTCGATCAGGGCTCGCTCGAGCTCGCGCCTCAGGTGGCCCTCGAAGTGGCGCAGGCTCTCGCGATCGAGCGTCGGGCCCTCGTCGTTCTCACTCGTCCGCGTCTGCAGCTCGAGCGTCCGCCGGATCCGCTGCACGTCGACGCCGACCACGCCCGAGCCCTCGCCGCGGCGGCCGAAGGCGGCGATCGCCAGCCGTGCGAGGTCGCGCATCTCGCCCTCGTTGCCCTCGGCGATCGCCTCGCGGACCGCCTCGCGCAGGCCGTCGAGATCGAGACGGTCGGAATCGTCGCCGTGGCGCTCGTCGGACTCGTTGATCCCCCTTCGCAGCGCCTCCTCCTCGGCGGCACGGAAGAACCAGCGGTCGAAGATCAGGTCGAAGACGCGGCGGTCCTCCTGCGATTTCGCCAGCGTCGCGGCGAGCGCCTCGCGGAAGTCGGCAGGCTCGGTCCAGGGCACCTCGCCGAGCGCCTCGAAGGCGTCGAGGATCTCCGAGGTACCGACCGCGACGCCCTCGCTTCGCAGCTCCTCCGAGAACGAGGCGAGCCTCGGGGCGAGGCCAGGCGGAAGCCCGCCCCTCTCGGGCTCAGGACTTGCCGGCCGCGCCAAGATCGAGTTTTCCTGGCTCGCCGAGCTTGACCCCGACCCGCTCGGCGACAAGATCGAGGTCGGTCCGGTGCTTGACGATGATGCTCATCGTCTGCGCGAACATCTCGCTGTCGATGTCCTCGGCGCCGAGCAAGAGCAGCGCCCGCGCCCAGTCGATCGACTCGGCGATCGACGGCGGCTTCTTCAGGTCGACGTCGCGAACCATGTGGATGATCTCGACCAGGCGCCGGACCATCGTCTCGTCGACCTCGGGTGCGTGCAGGCGGACTATCTCCATCTCGCGCTCGACGTCGGGGTAGTCGAGCCAGAGGTAGAGGCAGCGTCGCTTCAGAGCCTCGGTCAGCTCGCGAGAGTTGTTCGAGGTGAGGACGACGACCGGACGGGTGCGCGCCTCGATCACGCCGAGCTCGGGGATCGAGATCTGGAAGTCGGAGAGAACCTCGAGCAGCATCGCCTCGAACTCCTGATCGGTCTTGTCGATCTCGTCGATCAGCAGTACGACGGGTTCCTCGGCGGCGATCGCGGCGAGCAGCGGCCTGGTCAGTAGGAACTCCTCGTCGAAGACGTCATCGCCGGCCTCACCCTCGCCTTCGACCGACTTTGCCTGGATGTGGAGTAGCTGCTTGCGGTAGTTCCACTCGTACAGGGCCTTGTTCTCGTCGAGGCCCTCGTAGCACTGCAGCCGGATCAGCTCGCGGCCGCTGGCGCGGGAGATCGCCTTCGCCAGCTCGGTCTTGCCGACGCCGGCCGGCCCCTCGACGAGGATCGGCTTGCCGAGCCGCTGGGCGAGGTAGGAGACCAGTGCCGCGGGCTCGTCGGCGAGGTATCCGACCGCGGCCAGCGCTGACTTGACCTCAGCTACCGAGCCGGGCGAGGATGCGCTTGTCGTCTCGTCCGCCACGCCGCACGATGATAATGAGGGGGTGTCCGAATTCCTTCCCATCGTCGCGGCGTTGCCGGAATCGCCCACCCCCTACCTGGTGATGATGCTCGCCGGCTTCGTGATCGCGGTCTACGGGCACGCGATGAAGTCGCGCATCGTCGTCGGCCTTGGGATCGCGCTGATCTTCCTCGCCACGGCGCTGCTCCCGCTCGCGGTTACGATCTTCTCCGATGACCCGCCGGGGCGCAGCCCGAGCGTGCCAGGCTCACCCGGGTGAGATCCGGCGCCGCGGACCTGTCGATCTGAGAGGGTGACAGCGTGGCGCGTCTCGACGAGCTCGATCTCTCGCAAAGCCTTTCGAAGAAGGAGGAGGCCGCCGGTCTCGAGGCCGCTTGGGACCGACTCTCCCGCTTGCGGCTGACGCTCGGCGGCCAGATCGGCCGAAAAGAGCTCGGCCCCCCGGTCTGCGTCCTCTTCGAGGGCTGGGACGCGTCCGGCAAGGGCGGGGCGATCAAGCGGCTTGTCGCCAATCTGGACCCTCGCCACGTCCGCGTTTGTCAGTTTGCGGCGCCCACTCACGATGAGAAGCGCCACCACTTCCTCTGGCGCTTTTGGCCTGTCCTGCCGGGCTGGGGAGGGATGGCGATCCTCGACCGCTCATGGTATGGCCGCGTGCTTGTCGAGCGAGTCGAGGACTTCGCCGAGCGCGAGCAATGGATGCGTGCCTATGACGAGATCAACAACTTCGAGAAGTCGTTGGCCGACGAGGGCACGATCTTGATCAAGCTCTGGATGCACACATCCTCCGAGGAACAGCTGAAGCGCTTCAAGGCTCGCGAGAAGGACCCGCTCAAGGGCTGGAAGCTGACCGACGATGATTGGCGCAACCGCGAGAAGCGCGACGAATACGAACAGGCGATCGAGGACATGTTTGCCCGCACCGATCAGCCGGATGCGCCCTGGACCCCGATCGCGGCCGACTCGAAGCGCTTCGCTCGGGTAGCCGTGATCGAAACTGTGATCGCTCAGATCGAGCAGGGGATGCTCGCCCGCGGCTTTGAGCTGCCCGAGCCGTCCGGCAAATGACAGGGTCCCGGCCGCGATTTCCCGCAGCGACGGCGGAAAACCTGTTCGATCGGTGAGCTCCGGCCTCCGAGCCCTGCGCTAGTCTCGAGGTCGCGCTACCCACGGACGGGCGGTTTCGCGCGGCCAACCCACGGCCATCCCAACAACGGGGTCCGATGCCCACCACAGCCGACCGAGAGGACGAATCCGGAGCCCGCGCCGGTGCTCCAGAGCGAAGGCTGCGCGCGGTCGATCCAGGCGATGGGGCAATCGACGAAACCTCCCCCTCCGGCAACGACGTCGGCGCGGCAGAGGAGGCGCAGCGTGCCGCCGGCGATGTCGGCAACGCCGTCGCCGAGGCACGGGCAGAGAGCGTCTCCGAGCTTGCCGGCGAGCTCAGGCGGCTGAACGCCGAGCTGACCGAGGCGCGGCGTCGCACCGATGACGCCGAACGCCGTGCCGATGCCGCCGAGGCCGAGCGCGAGGCAGCTGTCAGGAGCGGTAGCGAGGGCGTCCGTGCACAGACCGAGGCCGCCGAGCGTATTGCCGACGCCGAGCTCGCTCGCGACGCGGCGGTCGCCGAGGCCGAGGCCGAGCGCAACGCGGCGATCTCGCTCGCCGAAAAACGCGCCGACGAGGCAATTGCGGCGTCCGAAGAACAGGCGAAACGGCGCGTCCGCGAAGCGCGCGACAGGCTTCGAGCCCAGGCCGAGGAGAAGCTTCGGAAGCTCGCTGCGAACCTCAAGGAGCAGGCCGAGGAGCGCGCCCAAAGGCTCTCTGAGCAGGCGCGCACCGAGGCCGGAGAGCGCGTGCAGACCGAGGCTGAGAAGGTTCGCGGCGAAGCCCGCGAGACCGCCGAGCAGGCGGTTGCCGAGGCCGAGGCGCAGCTCGAGCAGGAGGCGACGCGACGGGCAGAGCTAGAGCAGGAGCTCAACGTCACCCGGGCGCGGTTGGAGGGGCTGGTCGAGCGGGCTGCGCGCGAGGCTGAGCGCCGCGCCCGCAAAGAGCAGGAGGCGCGGCTCGAAGAGGAGATGTCGAGCATCGAGCGCGAGGCCGCCCTCGCCGCCGAGCGAGCTCACGAGGAGACGGCGGCCCGGTCGCGGGCGAGCCTCGAGATGCGGATGCGCGAGGAGGAAGCGAAGCTTCGCCAGGAGGCCGAGGAGCGCTTGCGCTCCGAGACCGAGAAGCGAATGCAGACGATCGAGGCACGGCTGAAGCGTGAAATCGAAAAGGAGGCCAGCGCAGCCGGCAACGAAGCCCGCCGCGCCGCTGAGGATCGCCGTGAGTCGCTGGTCGCGAGGCTTCGTGAAGAGGCCGATGCCCAGGTCCGAGCCGCCGCCGACGCAGCGCGCCGTGAGGCGCTCACCGCTGCGGACGAGCGCTCGAGCGGGACGAGCTAGTCGCGGTTGCTCGGCGCTAGAGAGCGCTGTTTACCCGCTCTAAAGCCTCGCTTCGCCGGGCACCGGACCCGTCGGGCGGATCGCGGGTTCCGCCGCCGCCCCGGGTTCGGCCGAGGTTGCGTCGTTCGATTCTCCGACGCTTATCTCATCACCCTCGATCCCCATCGTCAGGCCACCCGCCTGACCGCCGGCCTCCAGCCAACGTCGCTCGCCTTCGGCGTGGAGCTCGTCGAGCGCCGAGTCGGTGTGCAGCGGATCGTGATGGAAGAGCATCAGCCGCTCGGCCGAGACGCGCCGGGCGAAGGCGAGCGTGTCGTGCATGCGCGAGTGGCCCCAGCCGACGTGCTCGGGGTACTCCTCGTCGCGGTACTGGCAGTCGTGAATCAACAGCGAAGCGCCGCGCGCGAGGTCAAAGCCCGAGATCCACTCCGGCTCGAGTCCCTCGATCGGCGCGCCGAGCGCGGGCTCGTGGTCGGGGATGTAGCAAAGCGTCGTGTCGCCCTCGGTGATCCGGTAGCCGAGCGTCGGACCGCGGTGGGTCACGGCTTCGGCGCGGATGGTCGCCGGGCCGACGGTCCACTCGCTCGCCGGCGTGTCGACGAAGGAGACTTTGCAGGGAAGCTCGTGTACCTCGACCGGCGAGAGCGGCGCCGAGATGTAGCGCGCGATCCGGCTCTCGAGGTTGCCCTCCGGCGAGGCCGGTCCCCAGATCGTTATTCGCGAGCCGGCGCGGAAGCAGGGGGCGAAGAACATCAACCCCTGGATGTGGTCGAGGTGAAGGTGGGTGAGCAGGATCGATGCCTGCTGCGCGTCGCCGAGCTCGACGCCGAGGGTTCGGATCCCCGTGCCGGCGTCGAGGATCAGCTGTTGCCCGTCGGAGAGGGTGACCTGGACGCATGAGGTGTTGCCGCCGTAGCGGTTCATCTGCGGGCCGGGCGCCGGCACCGAACCCCGAGCTCCCCAGACCTTGACTTTCATTGCTCCTCCGGCCAGAAGATCACGATTGCCCCCGAGCGGTCATTGTCGACCTGTGTCCCCGAGATCGGCAGGGCGCTGGCCTCGATCGCGTGTTCCTCACCGGAAGTGGAGCGGATGCAGAAGCTGGCGTGGGCGGGGCGGCCGTCGCGGAGCGCCCGCGTCAGCTCGAGGTCCTCGACGCTGACCGGTTCGCCGTCACGTTCGAACGGGCCGAAGCGCGTCGTCCACTGCTCGGCGGTCATCCGCCCCGACTCCTCGAACGAGGTCCCGAGCAGCGCACCCGCGGCCTCGTTGTAGAAGAGCAGCGCGGCGTCGTCGTCGACGAGGAAGGCAGGGGTCGAGATAGCCGTCAGCAAATTACGGGCGAGAATCAACTCGAGAGGTCGCTGGGAAGCTTCCATGTTGCCCCGCCGTGAGCCTAGTTCAAGCCCGACGTCGTCAGCGCCGATAAGCTTGCAGCGATGCGTACGCTCCGAGCCAGGGGGGACCTGGGGGGTGAGCTCGCCACTGCCCGCGGCCGGATCGCGGCGCTCGAGGCGGAGCTGACCCAGAAGGATTCGCGTGATCCGCTTGCCGGGACACTGCTGACCCTGCGAGCCTTTCGCGCTCAACTCGAACTCGACGTGCGGCGGGCGCAGCGATACCGCCGCCCGCTTTCGATCGCGCTGATCGACATCGATGGCTTCAAGACGATCAACGCCGACTCCGGCTACGCGGCCGGCGACGCACTTCTGATCGCAGTAGGGGCGGCGATTGAGCACTCGACGCGCGCCCACGACCTCGCCTGCCGGACCGGCGGCGACGAGTTTGCCGTGCTCCTGGCCGAGACCGCGTCGGGAGAGGCCTGCGCGGCGATGGAGCGGCTTCTGCGCGACCTCGAGGACGTCAGCTTCGGCGACGTTCGCGGGGTTTCGGCTTCGGTCGGCGTCGCCGACCTCTCGGTCGCTGTCACGCCGGAGGGCCTGCTGGCAGCGGCGCGCGAAGGCCTCGAGGCAGCGCGAGTTGCCGGCGGCGGCCGGGCCGCCGAATGCCCGGGAGCGATCGAGTCCGATCTCGTCACGCCCGGTCAGACTGACGTCGTCGCGGCCCTCGTCTCCGCTTTGCAGGAGCGCGACCGCTACACCGGAGATCACTCGGAGTCGGTCGTCGTCGTCGCCGGCCGAGTCGCCGAATCGCTCGCGATCGCGCCGGCAGAGGTCGAGCGAATTCGCACCGCGGCGCTGCTTCACGACATCGGCAAGGTCGGCGTCCCCGACCAGATCCTGCACAAGCCGGGACCGCTCGAGAAGGACGAGTGGCAGGTGATGCGCGAGCACCCGGCGATCGGCGAGCGGATCCTGCGGGCTATCCCCGGTATGGGCCAGGTGGCAAAGATGGTCCGCCACGAGCATGAGCGCTGGGACGGAAGCGGTTACCCGGACGGGCTCGTCGGCGCCGAGATTCCGATCGGCTCGCGGATCATCCTCGCCTGCGACGCCTATCACGCGATGACCTCGAACCGGCCCTATCGGCAGGCGATAAATCACACCGACGCCGTCGGCGAGTTGACGCGGCACGCCGGCAGCCAGTTCGACCCCGACGTCGGCCAGGCCCTGATCGGCTATCTCTACGGCCGTCGCCAGGCCGGGCTCGCCGCGATGTAGTAGCGGACAACCGCGAGCGGACGAAGTCAACGCTTCGCTCACGGAACGGCTCCTGGCCGAGATTCGAGACCGGGTGCCGCCGGTACCAGCCGGCCGCCGCGCTGCGACGCCCGCCCGGAGTCGATCTGATCCGCCGGCCCGGGCAGGCGCCGGCGGATCGCCGACCTAGGTGAGCTTCCCGATCTTGAAGATCTTCGTCCCGCAGTCCGGGCAGGTGCCCTGGATCGCCGGACGACCGTTCTTCATCGTCACCTGTGTGGGGTCCTTGATCTCGACCTTCTTACGTTCTTTGACGCAATACCCCTCTGGCATCGTGTCTCCTTTCGATCGAACCCGATCAAAGGACAATCCGTGCGCAACGCGTCCGGCTGCCCCTTCGGTCGCTTGCGCGACCTTAGATCAGCCGTCAGACGGCTAATTCGCCGATCCCCAGGCGTCGATACCTGGCAGGATCCCCGGCCGGGATGACGCGGGTGGCGGACAGATGCGAACGGATCGCCGAATCGGGGCGCTTTCAGGGGTTCATCATTGCGGTGATCCTCGCCAACGCGGTCGTCCTCGGGCTGCAGACCTACGATGCAATCGAGCGCGACGCCGCCTCGCTGCTGAGAACGCTCGACCACGTCTTCCTCGGCATCTTCGTCGTCGAGCTGGCGATCCGCCTGCTTGCCTATGGCACGCACCTTCGCGACTTCTTCCGCAACGGCTGGAACGTCTTCGCCTTCGTCGTTATCTCGGCCGCGTTCATCCCCGGCCTACGCGAGAACGTCACCCTCCTGCGGTTGGTCCGGCTGCTTCGCGTCGTCCGCATCATCAGCGTCCTGCCCGACCTGCGCGTATTGATCCGCGGCATGGTCAAGAGCCTGCTGCCGATCGGGACGATGGCGATCGTCGGCGTGCTGCTGATGTACGTCTACGGGATGGTCGGCTGGATCCTCTTCTCCGACGAGCTTCCCGCCCAGTGGGGAACGATCGGCGAGGCGATGTTGACGCTGTTCGTGGTGATGACCCTGGAGAACTTCCCGCAGTACATGGAGGAGGCGACGGCGGTCCATCCCCAGGCCTGGATCTACTTCGTCTCCTACGTCCTGATCGCATCGTTCCTGGTGATCAACGTGCTGATCGCGATCATCATCAACTCGATCGAGGAGGCGCGACGAGACGAATCGCTCGAGGCGGTACTCGGCGGGCGGCCCGGTGGCGAGGACGGCGACCTCGACGACGACCTGAAGCGCGCCGGCGCCTCGCTTTCGGCACGCGAGCGCGCAGTCATCCGCGTCCACGCCCTGCGCGAGGCGCTCGCGGACCTCGAGGCCGAGCTAGGTACGGCCGACGAGACCGTCGGCGTCGCCTCGAAGGGACGAATGCGCCCTTGATTTAAGGGCTGAGCTACGGGCTGTCGACCGAGCCGGTGTCGTTCGAGTTCGAGGAGGAGGAGGAGGACGAGGCCTCGTCGAGCTCGGAGATCTGGTCGCGAAGGTCTTGGATGTCGTCTTCGACGACCGAGATCTGCTGGTCGGTCGAGTCCTGCTCGGAGCCGAAGCCCGAGATCTCGGTCTCGAGCTCGGTGATCCGCTCGGTCAGGCCCTGGACGTCGTCCTCGGCGGCCTCGGTGGCGGAGTTCTCGACAGCGGCGATCTCCTTGCGGAGCTGGTCGACGTCGGCCTTGGTCGCCGCGTCGTCCTGCAGCTGAAGGACGAGGACGAGGGCGACCGCCGCCGCGGCGAGGGCGATCACGAGGGCGGCGGCACCGGCGTAGGTGCGAACGCCGACCCGACGGTCGAGTTGGGCGAGCCAGCTGCGCTGTCCTTCGAGCCGCTCGTTCAGCGAGGGTTCGGGCTCGACCACCAGTGGGTTCGAGCCGGTTACGGGAGGGGTTGGGTTCGCCTCCGTCGGCCGCGGCGCCGGTGCTTCAGGTTGATCTCCGCCCCTACGGCGGCCAAATCTCGCCATCGCGCGCGCAGGTTAGTCAGTCGGCCGGAGGTCCAGAAGAACTACTCGGACTCGAGTCCGTGCCCGCCGGCGGTCCACTGCTCGAGGCCGCCGGCGAGGCTGTAGGCCTCGAATCCGGCGGTCCGGAAGGCTTCCGCGGCCATCGAAGAGCGGTTGCCCGCCGAACAGACGAAGATGATCGGCGCCCCGCGGTCGAACGACTCGGCCGCGGTGCTCACATCGTTCAGCTCGATGTGTCGCGAGCCCGTGATCCGGCCCTCGGCCCACTCCTTGTCGGTGCGAACGTCGACGATCTGGGCCTCACCCGATTCGGCCCGACCGGCAAGCTCGGCAACGCTGATCTCGATCGACTCGGCTTCGGCCATCGGACGCAGAAATTAGCGCCCAAATAGGATTACGAGAACGAAACTTTGGAATCGATGAGAGGAAACAGATGCCGGAAGCAGTGATCGTCGACACCGTCCGCACCCCGATCGGCCGCGCCTTCAAGGGCTCGCTGGCCGCGCTTCGCCCGGACGAGATGGGCGCCTTCGTTATCGACCAGCTCCTCGAGCGCAATCCCGAAGTCGACCCCGAGCTCGTCCAGGAGGTCTACGCGGGCTGCGGCATGCCGCAGGGCCTCGAGGCATTCAACGTCGCCAGGATCATGGTGCTGCTCTCCGAGAAGTTGCCGATGAGCGTCGCCGGCACGACCGTTTCGCGCTACTGCGCCTCGAGCCTCGAAGCGATCCGCCAGGCCGGCAACGCGGTCAAGGCCGGCGAGGGCGACGTCTACATCGCCTCCGGGATCGAGTGGGTGAGTCGCTTCAACGAGCGCACCGAGCCCGCCGGCGCCGATGATCAGAACCCAAAGCTGCAGGGGAACAACGGCGATCCCGACGCCTACATCTCGATGGGCGACACCGCAGTAAACGTCGCGAAGAAGTTCGGCGTCAAGCGGGAGGACATGGACCGCTACGCGCAGCGCTCGCAGGAGCTCGCCGTCGAGTCGCAGGAGTCCGGCTTCTTCGAGCGCGAGATCGTCCCGGTCGAGCTGCCCGACGGCACCAAGGTCGACAAGGACGACGGCCCGCGCGCGAGCTCGAGCTACGAGAAGCTCGCCGAGCTGCCCGAGGCTTTCGACGGCGGCGGCGGGGTCACTGCCGGAAACTCCTGTCCGCTCAACGACGGCGCCGCGGCGGTGCTCGTCATGTCCGAGACGAAGGCAAAGGAGCTCGGGCTGACGCCGCGCGCAAAGATCTTCACCTCGGCGACGAGCGCGCTCGAGCCGGAGATCATGGGCGTCGCGCCGATCGGCGCGATCCACAACGTGCTCGAGCGCGCCGGGATGTCGATCACAGACGTCGACCGGGTCGAGCTCAACGAGGCGTTCGCCGCCCAGGTGATCCCGATCATGGAGAAGTGCGAGATCCCGCTCGAGAAGATGAACGCTCACGGCGGTGCGATCGCTCTCGGCCACCCGTTCGGGATGACCGGCGCGCGGATCATGGGAACGCTGCTCAACGGCCTCGAGACCGACGACAAGGCGATCGGGATCGAGACGATGTGCGTCGCCGGCGGCCAGGGCCAGGCGATGATCGTGGAGCGCCTGAACTAAGCAGCGCTTAGGGTCGGCGCGGATGGACCTCGCGCCGACCCTGTTCTCGACCTCCTGGTCCTCGGGCGTCAACGCCTATGCGACGGTCGCCCTGCTCAACGTGCTCGGCCGAGTGGGGTGGGGGGATGTGCCCGAGGAGCTCCAGGGCAACGTCGTCCTCGCGGTCGCTGTCGTCATGTACGCGATCGAGTTCGTCGCCGACAAGGTGCCGTTCTTCGACAGCGTTTGGGACGCGATCAACCTGCCGATCCGGACGGCGGTCGCCGCCGCGATCGGCTCCGTTTACAGCTCTGCCGACGATCTGCAAGGGGTCGAGCAAGCGTTTGCCGCCGGCGGATCGGGCGCGACCGCGCTCGCCAGCGCGGGTGTCAAGTCGGCGCTGCGACTCGGCATCAACACCTCGCCGGAGCCGGCCTCGAACATCATCGCCAGCCTGCTCGAGGACGGCCTCGTCGGCATCGTCGTCTTCATCGCCGTCGAGTACCCGCTGCTCGCGGCGCTGATCGCAGCCGTCCTGCTCGCCTCGGGGATCGCGCTCGTCGTCTTCCTCGCCAAGCGCATTCGCCGCGCGTACGCGACGCTGCGGCGCCACTATGGCCGCGGCCCGCCGGCGGCTACTCCGCCATAGGGCCGGAAGCGCAGCGTCCGCGTCGCGAGACGTAGTCGTCGCGGGCTCGTGGGGCGGGCGGGACGATCCCTGCCGTCAACCTGATAGCGCCACATCTGTCGGATTCCTCGGGACGCGTGCGGTGCTAGCCCCGAACAGCGAGGTTAATGCCGCACGCTTTGGTCCAACGGGGGACGGTTGTGGTGTTACCGGGTTCCAAGCGAGGCCGGAGCGCCCAACTACGGCCTACGCGGACGAGCGCTTCGTAACTCACGTTGCGACGGCCGCCGGGGCGGCCGCGAACTCGCCGATCAGCGTGGCCAGTCGCTCGGGCTGATCCTCGGGCGAGAACGTGTAGCTGTCGTCGATCCACTCGAGGCGGGCGTCGGGGAGGATCGCCGCAAGTCGCTCTGCGTCCTTGGGCGGAAAGACCCGGTCCTCGCGCGACCATGCGATCAGCGCCGGATGCTCGAAGCCCGCGAGCTTGCTCGCCGCCTCGAGGGTGTGCTCGGTGTCATATGCGGTGAGTGCCTTCCTGACGTCGGCGCGGATCGCAGCGTTTCTCAGCACCGGCAGCACATAGGAATCCTCGGCGTCGCGGTCGATCGGGCGCTTCGCAAGCCAGCCGAACGCGATCGGCAGTCGTCGCAATGCTCGGATCCGCAGCGAGCCGAAGAGCACCGGGATCGCGGCGCCGGGGAGGACCTTCAGGACCTTCAGGTAGGCAAAGAGGCGGGGCGGGAAATGCTCGAACGAGTCGCACGAGCAGAGCGCGATGGCGCCGAGCCGCTCCGGATGGCGCGTGGCGACGATTTGCGTAAGCGCTCCGCCCGAGTCGGATCCGACGAGGATCACATCCTCCAGTCCGAGATTCTCGATTGTCGCGGCGATCAGCGCCGCGAACCCGTGCGCGCCGAGGTCGACGTCGCTTTGCATCGGAATCTCGTGCGAGCCGAAGGGGAGGTCGAGCGTGATGCAGCGGAAATCGCTCGCCAGCGAGGGAACGACCTTGCGCCAGAGGTTCGCGTTGACGAGCAGGCCGTGAACGAAGACAATCGGCCTGCCTTCGCCGCGCTCAAACACGCGGATCCGTCCGCCCGGCACGTCGATCTCGCGAGCCTTGCCCAGCTCGGGCGAGCGCCAGTAGGTATTGGTTGCCATCGATTCTCTCCTCCGTCGAGTTCAGCGCGTAACATACACACAGTATGTATGCAGTCAAGGTGACCTTGATCACAGAGGCGAGCGGGCGATGAACACGCAGACGCGGCGGGCGGAGGCAACCCGCGCGAGGCTGATCGACGCCGCCCGCGAGCTCTTCGCCGAGCGCGGCTACGCCGACGTCGGCACGGAGGAGATCGTCCGCCGCGCCGAGGTCACCCGCGGGGCGCTCTACCACCACTTCGCCGACAAGAAGGACCTGCTCCGCGCGGTTCACGAGCGCCTCGAGTCATCGCTCGCCGGGTCGATCGGCGCGAAGATCGCCGCCGAGGCGGAGGAGGGCGCCGACCCGCGCGAGCTGCTCGCGCTCGGCGCCCGGGCATTCCTCGACGCTTGCGAGCGACCCGAGATCGCCCGCATCGTGTTGGTCGAGGCGCCCGCCGTCCTCGGCTGGGCCGAATGGCGCGAGATCGACGAGCGCTACGGCCTCGGCCTGGTGATCGCCGCGCTCGAGCTCGGCATGCAGTCCGGCCAGCTCGTGCGCCGCCCGGTCAAGCCGCTCGCCCACCTGCTCCTCGGAGCTATGGGCGAGGCCGGAATGGTTATCGCCAACGCCGCCGACCCAAAGGCCGCCCGCCGCGAGATCGAACCCGCCCTCCTCGGTCTGCTCGAGGGCCTCTGACACGG
>JBPCRS010000121.1:0-6489 GCA_050996575.1 Solirubrobacterales bacterium | reverse complement strand
CCCCCGGTCGGCCTCGAGCTGGTCTTCACCGTCGCCGAGGAGGACGGGCTTCGCGGCGCCAAGGAGCTCGACGTCGGCTCGTTGCGCTCGCCGTGCGGCTATGTCCTCGACCACGCCAGCCCGATCGGCGAGGTGATCGTCGGCGCTCCGACCTACAACCGGATCGAGGCCGAGTTCTCCGGGCTCGAAGCGCACGCGGGGATCCGTCCCGAGGACGGCCATAGCGCGATCGAGGCGGCGGCCGCGGCGGTCTCGGCGTTGAAGCTCGGTCGCCTCGACACCGAGACGACCGCCAACGTCGGCGTGATCGCCGGCGGCACCGCCTCAAACGTCGTCGCCGGGCGCTGCCGGATCGACGCCGAGGCCCGCAGCCTCAACGAGGAGCGGGCGGCAGAGGTGACCCAGGCGATCGTCGATGCCTGTACCTGGGCCGCGGGTGAGCACGGGTGCGACCTCGACGTCGACGTGCGCGAGATGTTCCGCGGCTACAGGCTGCGCCCAGGCGTCGAACCGGTCGAAGTCGCGAGGGCCGGGTTGCGCCGCGCCCGCCGCGAGCCGGTCGACGCCGTCACCGGCGGTGGCAGCGACGCCAACGCGCTCGTTGCCGCGGGCTATGAGTGCGTACTGCTCGCGAACGGGACCGAGGCGAACCACACGCCCGAGGAAAGCGTCGCTGCCGAGCGGATCACCGAGATGCTCGCGGTCTGCGAGTGGACCATCGCGGAGGTCGGTTCGACATGCTGAAGCTTCGCCGGGGTGTCGTCGTCGAGGCCGAACCGCTCACGGTCGAGGTCGGCGGCGAGCGCCGCCGGGCCTGGGCCGACCCGGCTCTTATCGGCGAGTGCGCGGTCGGTGACGAGGTGATCGTCAACGTCGAGGCGCTCGACCTCGGGCTCGGATCGGGCGGCTTCGACATCGTCGGCGCGAATCTGACCTGGGGCCTCGAGGGCGGCGGTGCGAGCGATGACGTCCACGTAATCAAGCTCAACTACTCGCCGCTTCAGCACCCGGTCGACCCGGTCGAGCTGAGTCACGAGGACGCGCCCTCGCGCCCTGCCCATACCCCGCCGGTCCTCGTCCTGCCGCTGCACGGCCACCTCGCGCCGGCCGCCTGGGCTTTCGTCTCTGCGGCCGAGGGG
Organism: Solirubrobacterales bacterium; assembly: GCA_050996575.1. Lineage (GTDB taxonomy): Bacteria > Actinomycetota > Thermoleophilia > Solirubrobacterales > 70-9 > DASUSH01. The sequence continues at coordinate 5,350 of JBPCRS010000121.1, read as the reverse complement.
CGCTCGGTCGGCTACGTGCAGACGCCCGGCGCCGCCCTGCCCGGGACGCTTTCGCGCGACGTCGGCGCGATGCGCGAGAGCGGCCTGCTCGCCGGCCACGTCACGGCGGGACCCTGCTACGGCGGCGAGGCCGAGGCGATCAGCGTCGTCGGCGCACTCCACGCCGCAGCAGATCGGCTCGGATGGGACGCCGTCATCGCCGGCCCCGGACCGGGGATTCTCGGCTCGGCGAGCCGTTACGGCCACGGTGGGATGGCGGCGCTCGACGTCGCCCACGCATCGCTGGCGCTCGGGCTGCCGACGCTGATCTCGCCGCGGCTCTCGGGATCGGACCCGCGCGAGCGACACCGCGGGCTCAGCCACCACACGGCCTCGGTGCTCGAGTTGTTGCTGGCGCCGGTGCGGGTCCCGGTGCCCGAAACCGACGCGGGCGGCTGGCCGACCGATGCGCCCGACGCGCTCGCCGCGATCGCCGAGGCCTGCGGCGATCGCCACGACGTCGCCGTCGAGCAGGTCGACATCGAGGGCTACACAGGGGCGGGCCTGCCGGCCCAGACGATGGGGCGCTCGATCGAGGAGGACCCGCTGTTCTTCGCCGCCCCGCTCGCCGCCGGACGCGGGCTCGCGCATGCCGCTCGGGCCTCGGCGTTGGAAGCGGGCCGGTGACCGAGTTCGAGCGGATTCGGAGCGAGGCCCGCTACGAGGGTCGGATCGTCGACGTCCGCGTGGACAGCTTTCGCTATGCCGACGGCTCGACGGCGGAGCGCGAGATCGTCGTTCACCCGGGCGCCGTCGCCGTCGTCGCCCACGACAACGAGCACATCTTCCTCGTCCGCCAGCCGCGAGAAGCCGTCGGCGAGCCGGCACTGCTCGAGCTTCCGGCGGGAAAGCTCGACGTCGTGGGGGAAACCCCGCTCGAGGCGATGAAGCGGGAGCTAATCGAGGAGATCGGAATGGAGGCGTCGGACTGGCGCGAGCTGAAGCGGATCTACACGAGCCCCGGCTTCGCCCAGGAAGAGGTTTGGATCTTTGTCGCAACCGGGATGCGCGAAGTCGACCACGATCCTGATCCCGACGAGCGGATCGAGATCGTCCGCTGGCCGATCACCGAGCTCAACTCGGCGATCGTCGAGTGCACCGACTCGAAGACGCTGATCGGCCTGCTCCTGTTCGCGCGCGAGCGCACCGCCCGCGGCTAAGAACCTACGCGCACCGTCGGTTGCACCGGCAGGGGCGGGCCGGGCTTGCGGGAACTTCGCTAGACGATGACGGTCGCAACCCACCCTGAATCGGAAGTCGACGAGCGCTTCGAGGCGCTGATGCTCGACTTCCTCGCCTATATGGAGTTCGAGCGCGGCCTCGCGCGCAACACTCTGACCGCGTACCGCACCGACCTCCTCCAGTACGGCGAGTTTCTCGCCCGCCACGACCTCGGCCCGGACGAGGCAAAGCCGGTCGACGTCTCCGAGTTTCTCGCCGAGCTCGCCACCGGAATGCCGCCTGTCGATGGGGATGAGGAGGATCGCGGCCGGGCGCCGTGCTCGGCGTCGACGATCAACCGAAAAGCGGCCTGCCTTCGGTCCTTCTATCGCCACCTTCGCCGCCAGGAGACGATCACCGAGGACCCGACCGCCAACCTGGCGCCGCCGCGCCGAGGACGAAAGCTCCCGCACGTACTCAGCCTCGCCGAGGTGCGGGCTTTGCTCGAGGGCGCCAACGGGTCGGACCCGATCCAGCTCCGCGACCGGGCGCTGCTCGAGGTCATGTATGCATGCGGGCTGCGCGCGTCCGAGGCGACTGGCCTAGAGGTCACCGACGCCGACCTGCGCCGCGGTTTCGTCCGCGCCCACGGCAAGGGTTCGAAGGAGCGGATAGTGCCACTCGGCCGCGAGGCCGCCGGTGCGCTTCGTCGCTACCTCCAGCGCGGCCGCCCCGACCTCGTCGGGACGAGCGGCGAGCGCAACCTCTTCGTCAACTTCCGCGGCGGGCCGCTGACCCGCCAGGGTCTTTACAAGATCATCCGCCGCCACGCCCGTGCCGCGGGCCTCGAGGGCAGGATGAGCCCGCACACACTCCGCCACACCTTCGCCACGCATCTGCTCTCCGGCGGCTGCGACCTGCGCTCGGTTCAGGAGGTGCTCGGCCACGCCGACATCGCGACAACGCAGATGTACACGCACCTCTCGGGCGAGGAGATCAAAGAGGCGTACTTCAGCGCCCACCCGCGCGCGCGGGCCTGAACCCTGTCAGGCACTTCGCCCCGCGCGGTCGCCCCTGCTAGAACGGGCGGATGCCGGAGCTTCCCGAGGTCGAGACGATCCGCCGCCAGCTCGAGCCCGAGCTGACCGGCGCGAGGATCGAGGGGCTCGAGGTGCTCGACGAGCGCTGGACCCGCCCCGGCGAGCCGGCCGCGGTCGAGCGCGCGGTCGCCGGGCGCCGAATCGAGGCGGTCGAGCGCCGCGGCAAGTACCTGATCGTCAAGCTCGAGGGCGATGTCGCGCTCGTCATGCACCTGCGGATGACCGGCAACCTCGTGCTCGAGTCGCGCAGGCTCGGCGGCGGGCGGCTTTACGAATCGAGCCCAGACGAGCGCTATCTGCGGGCCCGGATCGTCCTCGCTGATGGACAGGAGCTCTGGTTCACCGACCCGCGTCGCTTCGGCCACGGCGCAGCGCTTTTTGGCGTCGAGCTCGGCGAGTACCTCGACAGCCGGCTCGGGATCGAGCCGCTTTCGGAGGAGCTGACGGTCGAGGCTTTGGGCGCGATCGCCGCCGGCCGGACGGTGCCGCTCAAGTCCTTCCTTCTCGCCCAGCAGGGCGTCGCCGGGCTCGGCAACATCTACGCCGACGAGGCGCTTCACCGGGCCGAGCTGCACCCGCTCTCGCCGGCCGGATCGATGCGCGCCGAGCACCTCGAGGCGCTTCGCGAGGGGATCGTCGCGGCGCTCGAGGCGGGGCTCGCCAACGGCGGCGCCTCGATCGACGACTACCTCGACGCGCGCGGTGAGAGCGGGTCGATGCAGGACGAGTTCCTCGTCCACACCCGTGAGGGCAAGCCGTGCCCGCGCTGCAACGAGACGATCCGGCGGATCGTCGTCTCCGGGCGCTCGACCTATTTTTGCCCGGCCTGCCAGGTCAGGCTGCGCGGGCGGCCGAAACGGCGGGGGAAACGGTGAGCGAGCTCCTGCCGCTGCCGGCGGGGTTCGCGGTCGGGCATTGGAGCGACCTCGCGGGCCGAACCGGGTGCACGGTCATCCTCGTCCCGGCGAACAGCCGCGGCGGCGTCGAAGTCCGCGGCGGCGGCGTCGGGACGAGGGAGACCGATGCGATCGGGCCGCTGACCGGGACCGAGCAGGTGACCGCCGTGTTGCTCACCGGCGGCAGCGCCTACGGACTCTCCGCGGCCGATGGCGTGTTGCGCTGGCTCGAGGAGCGCGGCCACGGTTACATGACCCCCGGCGGCCTCGTCCCGATCGTCCCGGCGGCGGTCGTCTACGACCTCGTCGAAGGCGATCCGAAGGCGCGGCCGGGGCCCGACGGTGGCTATGCGGCGTGCGAGGCGGCGACCGGGGGCGTCCCGGCCCGGGGGCTGATCGGCGCCGGCACCGGTACCGCGGTCGGCAAGATCCTCGGCCGCGAGCGCGGAGTTCGGGTCGGCGTCGGCTACGCGGCGATGCGGACGGGGCGCGGTGAAACCGTCGCCGCGATCGCCATCGTCAACGCCTTCGGCGATGTCGTCGGCGCCGACGGAACGCGGATCGCCGGGCCGCGCGACGAGCATGGGACGGCGCTCTCGACGCCGGAGCTCTTGACGACGATGGAGGGCCCACCCGACTGGTCTCGGGTCGAGGAGCGAAACACGACGCTCGTCTGCGTCGTCACCGACGCCGGCCTCGCGAAGCCCGCCTGCACCCGGGTGGCGCGGATGGCGAGCGCTGGGATTGCGCGCGCGGTCGACCCGGTCTTCTCTGACGTCGACGGCGACGTCGCGTTCTGCGTCGCCTCGGGAGCGGTCGAACACGACCGCTTCGCCGCGATCGCGGTCGGCACGGCCGCGGCGACGGTGAGCGCCGAGGCGATCCGCGACGCGGTCCGCGCCGCCAACCCTCAACCAACCTAAAGAACCCTCTCAAAGGGGTCAGCCCCCTTTAGGTGCAAAATTGTCACGACTTTGCAACGTCCGCCGGACTGGGCATCGTTCATCGGCCATGCCAGGCAGCTTCAAGACAGAGGCGGTGGTCCTGCGCTCGATCCGCTTCGGCGAGGCCGATCGCGTCCTCCACCTCTACAGCGCCACTCGTGGCCGGATCGGGGCGATCGCGAAGGGCTCGCGGCGGCCACGCTCGCGCTTCGGCGGCCGCCTCGAGCCATTCTTTCGCCTCGACCTCGTGCTCCACGAGGGGCGCGGCGACCTCTCGACCGTGACCGCGGCCTCGACCGTCGACGGCTACGGCGGGCTGCGGGCGAGTGGCCCGGCGCTGACCGCCGGCGCACGGGCGTGCGACGCCGTCCTGCGCCTGCTCGACGAAGCGCAGCCGAACACGGCGGCCTACAGCCTGCTCTGCCGCTACCTCACGCTGCTCGACTCGGGCGCCGGGACCGAGCTCTCCGAGGCGCTCGCGTTCAGGATCAAGCTGGCGCTCGTCGCCGGCTTTGCCCCGGAGCTTGCGTCGTGCGCGCGCTGCGGCGAGGGCGAGAACCTCGTCGCCTTCTCGGGGGCCGCCGGTGGCGTCGTCTGCGGCGCCTGCGAGCAGGGCGGATTCTCGGTCGGGGAGGAGGCGCACCGGTTCATGGTCGAGGCGCTCGGCCGGCCGCTTTCGGAGGCTCCATCGGCCTCGGCCCAAGCGCTCCGGCAAGCCGAGCGGGCGATCTCGGAGACGCTCGAGTACCACGCCCACGTGCGTTTACGATCCGCCGCGTGACGGAGTCCGCCAAAGCGTTGACCACAGAGGGGCGGGCGAGGATCGACGCGCTGCCGAAGGACCAGCGCCACTTCGACACGAACTGGGCGCCCGACTGGGATGCCTAGGCGCCCCCGGAAGATTTCGCGTTTTGACACCTCCACGGTGTCAAAAAGCAAAATCGACCAGAGGTCCGCGGCTACTTGCGGAACATGCGCTCGGAGACCCGCAGACCGACCGCGCGCGGGCCGATGTTCGAGGCGCGCATGAACCAGCGGAAGGTGCGACCCGGGATGAATTAGCGGGTGCCGGAGTCGTATGCCGCGAGCGACTCGCGGACGACCTGGTCGGCTTCGATCACCCCCGGCATCTTCGCGATCGCGCCGTCCTGCGCCGCTGCGACCTCCTGCCACTCGGTCGGGACCGGGCCGGGGTTGACCGACATCGCCT
>JBPCRS010000036.1:0-39102 GCA_050996575.1 Solirubrobacterales bacterium | reverse complement strand
CCAAGACGATCCGCACCTGGCTTGAGCTAAACGCCGGTCGACCGGCAGGACGACGCCGAGCAATCGCCGATCAACTCCGATCACCCTCCCTGCGCTGATTTAAGCCCAACGAGAAGCGAGAGGGGGGCGGGCCCTAGCTGCTGCGCTCGCCGGCGCCGACCGCCTCTTCCGAGCTCTCCTCGGCGGACCCACCGGGCTCGAGCGCGGGCTCCGAATGCGCGGCGCGGTCCTCGTAGGCGGCGCGCTGGCTTGAATCGGCCTCAGCGAGGACCTTGTCGGCACCGAGACCCTTGGCCACGGCCTCGCGCGCGCTCCGCGGCAGCACCGCCATCACCCGGCTGATCGTGCCGGTGATCTTCGGCACGTGGACCTCGAAACGGTTGGTCTGCAGCGCCTCGACGATCGCGTCGGCGACGTCCTCGGGCTCCGAGGCCTTGACCCCGCGGGCCTGCTTCAGCCCGGTCGCGAGCTCGGTGTTGACGATCGCCGGCATCACCACCGAGACCTCGATCTCGGTGCCGTCGAGCTCGGCGCGCACCGCCTCGGAGACGCCGACGACGGCGAACTTGGTCGCGCAGTAGGTGGCGCCGCCCGGAAAGCCGCCCTTGCCAGCCTGCGAAGCGATGTTGACGAGGTGACCGGAATTGCGCCGCTCCATCCGCGGCAGCGCCGCCTTCATCCCGTAGAGGACGCCATGGAGGTTGATGTCGACCATCCGCTGGGCGGTCGCGTCGGACTCGTCGGCGAAGCGGCCGATCGGCATTATCCCGGCGTTGTTGACCAGCACGTCGAGCGAGCCGAGCCGTTCCTCGACCTGGTCGAGGAAGCCCTCGAACGAGTCACGCCTGGTGACGTCGAGCTCGAGCGCGATCGTCTCGCCGCCGATCTCGCCGGCGGACTTCTCCGCCAGCGCGACGTCGAGATCACCGATCGCGACCTTCGCTCCCTGGCGCACCAGCGCCACTGCAGTTGCCCTGCCGATCCCCCGAGCTCCCCCGGTGATCGCCACGACCTTGCCACTCAAAGACTTCTTTTCTTTGGCCATGGGCGCAGGCTATCTCAGGCTGTCCTTACTCGGTCGAGATGCTCGGGTCCGCCTGGACCTTCTCGGGGATGATCGCGAGGAAGTTCTCGCGGGCGTTCGCCGCGAGGGCGGTGACCCGGTCGGCCTCGTCGTCCTGGTTCGTGATTCGCAGCTCCTCCGCGTAATGGCCGAGCAGGTCGTCGATGTCGAGCAGGCCCTCGTCGTCGAGGTCGATCAGGTGGACCTTCGCGCCCTCGCCCAGCCGGCGCTCGATCGCCTCGCGATCGAGGTTCCATTCGTCGTTGACGCGGACGTAGACGCGGCCGCCGGTCATTCCCGCGCAGGCCCAGGGGCCGAGGTCGCCGAGCACGATCGCGCGGCCCGAGGTCATGTACTCGAAGGCAAAGCCCTTGGCGTTGGCGCGGTCGGCGAGGCAGCCGCGGGCGTCGTCGAGCGGCTCCGAGGGCTCGCCGGCGAGGACGATGTCGGCGCCGGAGAGGCGGATACAAAACCGCGAGTCCGCCGAGCCCTGGACGAACAACCGGCCCCGCTGCGCTCCGTAGGCGAACGACTTGCCGACCGACCCGTTGAGGCGGGTGCCGCCGACGCCCTTGCCCTTGAGGATCGAGACGGTGCCGCCGAGCATCGCCTTGCCGACGCCGTCCTGGGCGCCGCCCTCGACCCGCAGCGTCAGCCCGTAGGCGTTGAACGCGCCGAAGCCCTGACCGGCAACCGAGCCGCCGTTGAACGAGACTTCGGCAAGCACATCGTCGGAGCCTTCGGCGAGATCGCCGTAGATCCGTCCTCGGGCGATCGCGCCGGCGAGCTCGGTGCCGAGCACGCGGTCGTTGGCGTCGGTCGGGCGCGGGAACTCGCGCCGGAGCGAGCCCGGCCCGGCGCCGCCCCCACCGCAGACCTCGTCGGCGAGCAGCGCGACCTCGGCCGAGGCTTGCTTCGCCTCCATTCGGATCGGGCGCGCGACAACGAGCCCCGCGACCTCGCGCTCGTCGGTCGAGGCGTCGGCGGAGACCGGAAGGTCGGCCGGCTCGAGCTCGAGGTACTCCTCGAGCGGGGAGATCAGCGAAGCGAGGTCGAGGCTGTGGGCGTGCGAGCACTGCTCGAGCAGGTCGTAGCGACCGACGAGGTCCTGGGCGCGCTCGTAGCCGAGGCTCGCGACCACCTCCTTGACCTCCTCTCCCATCGATCGGAAGAAGCGGGCGCAGTTCTCGGCCGCCGAGCCGACCTCCTGCGGAGTGAACTTCTTCAGCCCGTGCTCCTGGGCCTGCTCGGTCGTCTCGATCTGCGTCGCGATCCCGACATGGCAGGTGTCGAGCTGGCAGCCGCGGCAGATCGTGCAGCCGAGCGAGACCATCGCCAGGGTGCCGAAGGCGACGCGGTTGGCGCCGAGGCAGTGCAGCTTGACGATGTCGTGGGCGTGGCGGTAGCCGCCGTCGGCCCAGATCTCGACCCGATTGCGGATCCCAGCCTCCATCAGCGCCTGGTGCACCGCGCGCGTGCCGATGTCGGACGGCAGGCCGACATGTCGCAGGGCGTGCTGGCGGGCGGCACCGGTGCCGCCCTCGAAGCCCGAGAGCGTGATGATGTCGGCGCCCGCCTTGGCGATGCCGAGGCCGATCGTGCCGATGTTCGGCACCACCGGCACCTTGACCGAGACGCGAACGTCGGGGTTGACCGTCTTCAGCTCGTCGATCAGCTCGGCGAGGTCCTCGATCGAGTAGAGGTCGTGGTTGTTCGAGGGCGAGATCAGGTCGGTGCCGGGCGAGGCGTTTCGCGCCGCCGCGACCTTCTCGGAGACTTTCTTCCCGGGCAGGTGGCCGCCCTCGCCGGGCTTCGCCCCTTGTCCGATCTTGATCTCGGCGACGTAGGAGGCGTTGAGCATCTCCGCCGAGACGCCGAAGCGCCCGGAGGCGACCTGCTGGCCGCGCCACTCGCGGTAGCGGCCGTACATGTCCTGGATCTCGCCGCCCTCACCGTTGATGCAAAGGATGTTGATGCTCTTCGCCGCCTCCGGATAAGCGCGACAGGCGGGCTCGGACTGCGAGCCGAAGCTCATCGAGGAGATCACGATCGGGTAGTCGTGGCGGCCGACGCGGGCGTCGACGCGCGAGGGATCGATCGGCTCGCGATCGGAGCGCAGGCGGATCGCGTGCCGCATCGAGATCGGGCTCTGAGCCTCGAGGTCGCGGACCTTTTGCGAGTACTCCTCGTAGCTCGCCGTGCCATTGGCAGCCGCGATCGCGGCCTTGTAGACCTTCGGGTAGAAACGGAACGTCTTCGCCGGCTTCACCTTCGTGTCGTCACCGTTGAGCACCTGATGGCGCTGGGCGATGTCGGCGTCGAGCTCGGCGAAGCCGACGCCGCCCTTCTCCGAGGCGGCGAAGTGCTGGGTGCCGAGGATCTCGGCGAGCTCGGGCTTGATCCCGATCGAGGAGAACTGGCGGGCATAGCCGCGGACCTCGTGGATCCCGATCGTCGAGATCACCTTCTCGATCCCCTTGCGCAGCGCCGAGCAGATGTTGCCGAGGTCCTGCGCGTACTCGTCGACGCAGATCACCTCGAGCATCACGTACGGGCAGACACCGTTGGCGCCGAGGCCGAGCGCGAGCATCACGTCGTGGACGTTTCGGATCGCCGCCGAACGCAGGATGATCGAACAGCGGCGACGCAGGTTCTGCTCGCCGGGCTCGGTGCGGAAGGCCTTCAGCGCCTGGTCGACGGCGGAGGTGGCGAGGTGGGGGTCGAGGTAGCGGCGATCGCCGTCGAAGACGGTGCGGTCGGTGAGGACGATCAGCTCGGCGCCCCGGCGGACGGCCTTCTGCGCCTCCTGGCGGATCCGCTCGATCGCGCCCTGAGTCGTCTCTGACTCGAGCAGCGAAATATCGATCGCGGCGGCACGACCTGAGTCGCGGAACTCCTCCCAGAGGTCCTCGAGCAGGTAGGTCTGGTGCTCGCGAGCGATCTCGCGGTACTTGGCGTCGGAGAGCGGCGCGAGGTCGTGGTGGCCGCCGAGGACGACCGGGAACGAGGTCTCGACGATCCCGGTGTGCGTCGCCGGATCCTCGATCGATGGCCGGCGACCGAAGATCGCCCGAGTCGAGAAGTGCTCGATCTCGCGCTCGCGGTCGATCGCCGGGTTGGTGACGACGGCGACCGTTTCCTTGAAGTAGTCGGCGAGGTTCTGGCGCTCGGGCGAGAGCGCGGCGAGCGGGCCGTCGTAGCCGAGCGAGCCGATCGGCTCGGCTCCGTTCGAGGCCATCTGCTGGACCAGCTTGACGTCGTCGCGCTGCCAGCCGAAGCCGGCGAGGATGCGGTCGGAGACCTTGACCGGCTCGGCCGGCCCGGCCGCGGCATAGCCGGGAATGTCGGAGCCCTCGAGCGGCCCGCCGGTCTCGAGCGCGCGCTCGTAGGACGCGACCTCGCCTCCCCCGGTCCGCTCGACCCAGCGTGCGGCGACGAGGCGCATCATCTCCTCGTGTGAGCGAAGCCGTGAGCTGCGCTTGTCGCGGTCGATCGAGACCATCGCCTTCTCGCCCGGCGCGAGCGGCTTCGGCTCCGAGACCATCTCCGAGACCGAGACGACGCCGGGCTCGGAGGAGAAGACGTGGTCGTCTGCAGTCTCGACCTGCCAGAGCGGCCGCAGGCCGAGCGCGTCGGCGGAAAAGACGCACTCATCGTCGTCGCGCGCGATCAGCGCGACCGGCCCCTGGGCGAACGGGCCCATCGTCTGGCGCAGGTACATGTAGAAGGGGTGCAGCTCGGCGGGCAGCGCGCGAACCTCGTCGACGATCGGCGGCACGACCATCTCCATCGTCTCGGCGAGCGAGAGGCCGCGCACCCGGACCATCGTGTCGACGGTCCGGTTCAGGTCCTGCGAGTCCGAGTTGCCTTCCTCGATCGGGACGCCGAGCATTTGCGCCTCCTGGCGTAGCTGGGCGATTGTGTTGATCTCACCGTTGTGGCCAAGCATCGAGAACGGCTGGACCCGCTTGAACGAGGGCCAGGTGTTGGTCGAGTAGCGGTTGTGGCCGAAGCAGCCAACGGTCTCGAAGCGCTGGTCGACGAGGTCGGGGTAGTACTCGCCGAGGATCCGTGGCGCGCCCATCACCTTGTAGACGCAGGTCGTCGCCGAGAACGAAGGCATGTGGACGCCGAGCTCTCGTTCGAGCTCGAGCATCAACTCGAACAGCGTCCGGTCGCGGTTCTCGTCGTCGCCGACGAGGCCGCCGAGCTGCCAGAAGTGGGGCTCCTCCTCGCGCGCGGTCGGCCCGAGGGCGGAGGAGTCGACGGCGCCGAGGCGCTCGGCGAGGACCCGGAATCCGGCGCGGCCGAGGATCTCACGGCCGTCGTGCTGGACCTTTGCGAGGTCCTGCGAGCGCTCGACGAAGACGTGGGCGACAGCGAACGCCGGCTCGAGCGCGAGCGCCGGGTTGTGGCCACCTGAGCGCACCTCCTCGGCCCAGATCTTGCGCGGGATGTCGACCAGCAGGCCGCATCCGTCGCCCTCGCCGTCGACGTTGCCGGCGCGGTGAAGCATCTTCTGCATCGCGACCAGGGCGCGGGCGACAGGCTCGGCCGAAGGCGTCGCATCCTTGCGCACCGAGGCGTAGATCGCGCAGGCGTCGTTTTCCTCGACCGACTGTGGCGAGACGACGGGACGCCAGGGGAGCTCAGGCGAGTAGAACTTTCGCTCGGGGCGCGGCTCGGTCAATTGTCCTCCCGGGTTCCGCACCTTCTTCGAGTGGGCGCGCGACGGGTTTCGTGCCTTGCGGCACCGGTTGGAGGCGGGATTATAGGCAACCCGCGGGTTTGCGTATGGGTCGCTCAGGTGCGAAGGCAGGCGTCGCGTAGACCCGCCAGCTCGAGTGCAATGGACCCCGTCGCAATAGGATCGCGGTTGAGTGGCAATCACGATCTCCGTCCTCTCGCAGAAGGGCGGCACCGGGAAGACGACGACGGTCCGCAATCTGACCGATGTCTTCACGCGCCTCGGGCTCGACACCGTCGCGATCGACGCCGACCCGCAGGGCAACCTCTCCGACTATTTCGACACCGACCCGAACGCCCAGCCGACGCTCGGTGAGGTGCTCGCCGGCCAGGCGAAGGCGGTCGACGCGGTCCACGGCCAGGTGATCCCGGCCAACCTCGGCCTCGCCGAGTCGGAGCTGATCCTCGCCGGCAAGATGGGCCGCGAGCTGACCCTGCGAAACGCGCTGCGCGAGCTCAAGCGACAGCGCGACGTGATCATCATCGACTGCCCGCCGACGCTCGGCCTGCTGACCGTCAACTCGCTGGTCGCCTCGACACACGCGATCCTCTCGACCGAGGCGCAGTACTTCTCCCTGCAGGGGGTCGAGCAGGCGATGGAGGTGATCGGGCTCGCCCGCGAGACGCTCAACCCCGAGCTCGAGCTGCTCGGGGTCGTCCTCAACATCGCCAACATGCGGACCAAGCACGCTCGCCAGACCCAGGAGATCCTCGCCGAGGAGTTCGGCGAGAAACTGTTCGCAACAGTGATTCGCCAGTCGATCGCCTATGCCGAGTCCGCCGAGCGGGCGATCCCGATCCTCGACTAACGCCCCGACCGTGGCCGTGACTACCTCGAGCTCGCGCGAGAGGTCGTCGCTCGGCTCGAGCTGCCCGATCAGCTGCGTGAGCTCGGCCGGATCGAGGCCGAGCTCGTGCCCTCGGGCATCTAGGCGACAGCCTCCCGGTCGGCCGCGGGAATCGCGACAAGTGGCAGCTCGACTCGGAAGGTCGTCCCCTCCCCCTCCTCGCTGGGGAGCGTGATCCGGCCGCCGTGTGCCTCGACGATCGCCTTGACGATCGTCAGGCCGAGCCCGAGGCCGGGGATGTGGCGGTCGGTCGCGCTCGAGGCTCGGAACAACCGGTCGAACAGCCGCGCCTGCTCGTCGTCGGCTATCCCGATGCCGGTGTCGGAGACCTCGATCACCGCATTCTCGCCCTCGCTTCGCAGCGTCAACTCGACCCTGCCGCCGGCCGGGGTGAACTTGATCGCATTCAAGAGCAGGTTGTCGACGACCTGTCCGAGGCGATGGGGATCGCCGGCGGCCACCGGCAGCTCGGCGAGATCTGTCTCGAGCGAGACCTCCTCCTTCTCGGCGCGCGGAATCGCCGCGACGGCGGCATCGCGGGCAACCGTCGTCAGCTCGATCTCCTCGGGCTCGACCGTGAACGTTCCCGATTCGATCCGGACGAGCGCGAGCAGGTCACCCACCAAAAGCATTTCGCGCTGAGCGTTTCGCTCGATCACGTCGAGGAAGCCGCGGCCTTGCTCGGAGAGCCGCTCGGCCTCGAATTCGATCAGCAGCTCCGTGTAGCCGATGATCGAGGTCAGCGGCGTCCGCATCTCGTGCGAGACCATGCCGAAGAACTCATCCTTGAGCCGCTCCGCCTCGGCCTCGGCGTGCTGGCGCTTCATCAGCTCGGTGAGCAGGCTGGCCACGGTGGTAGTCGTCGCAATCATCTCCGGGTCGGGTTCGAGATCGCGCCAGGTCATCAGCTCGACCGCGCCTAGCAACCGGCCATTGACTACGACCGGGACCCAGAGGACGGTGCAGATTCCCGCCTCGGCGACGCGATCGGACCCGGGAAGATTTGCCGTGGCAGTGCGCAGCCTCTCCCAGGAGACCTCGTGGGGAGGGTCATCCTCGATCTCAACGATCTCACCGCTGGCGAACGGGCAGATCGGATCGTTGGCGTCGTCGTGGTGCCAAACATCGACGCAACGCAGGCGCTCAGCACTGCCGTCGCGATACCAAACGACGCCACACGGCCAACCCGACCCCTCGCCGAGGATCCTCAACAGGCTCGGGATCATCGTCGCCGGCTCGCCCGATTTGGCGAGCAAGCTCGTCGCCCGGTACTGACTCGCCCGATAGCGCTCGCGGCGAACGCGCTCGGAGATGTCGCGTTCGACCGATGATGCGCCGACGATCCGCCCCTGGCGATCACGAACCGGGGAGACGGTGATCGAGACGTCGATCAGGCGGCCGCCGCGGGCGACACGCTGCGTCTCGAGGTCCTGAACGCGCCCGCTGCCGGCGACGCACGCGCGAATCGCCTCGTCGTCATCTGGGCGATCGGGCGGCACCAGAAGGCTTACCGGACGGCCGACGATCTCGTTCGCGGTGTAGCCATAGATGCGCTCGGCGCCGCTGTTCCAGCTAGTGATCTCACCGTCGAGCGTGGAGCCGACGATCGAGTCGTCGGAAGATTCGACGATCGCGGCGAGTCGCGCGCTCGCCTCCTCCGCCCGCACCCGCTCGGAGACGTCGAAGACGAACACCGGGAACCTCCAGATCCCGTCACGCCGCATCGGCGCGACCAGCATCTCGACCGTGATCGTGCTGCCGTCACGCTTGACAGCCGGGACCTCGTGCTGCCATGAGCCGAACGCCGGAGCCGGTTGCCCGGCGAGGAAGTGCCGGAGGTTGTCGGTGAAGGCCGCGCTGCCGGTGCTCGGAAAGATCGTCTCACCGAGATCGAGCCCGATCACATCGGCGCGGCGCCAGTCGAACAGCTCCTCCGCCTCGGAGTTGATATCGACGATGCGGCCAGTGGCGTCCATCTCGAGGAAGGCCTCCTTGACCGTCTCGATAACCGCCTCGAGGCTCTCCTCGGCCTCCTGGCTCGCTGCGGCGGCGCTGCGCATGCGATCGGAGAGCGCGCCGCCGATCAGGGCGAGCGACATCAGGCCGCCGGCACGGGCGATGTAGCCGAGCAGGGTCAGTTCGAAGCCGCTTGCCTCGGCCAAGACGGCGCCCAAAACGAACCCGACGACGGCGGCGACGACGCCGGCTCGGGCACCCAGGTAGACGGCGACGAACGAGACCGGAGCGACAAACAGAAAGCCGACGAATTCGTTCGAGGACTCGGCGAGGAAGAGGAGACCGAGCGTTACGGCAAAGGCGGCGGCCGCGACGAGCAGAAACACTCTCCGCCGCGCGGCAGTGGCAGGGATTACGGGGTCGAGTTTGTTAAGCATGAGCATCGGTTCCATCCGAGTACCCGCCCTGAAAACTAGCTCAGATTCGTAAACCCGCTGACGGCGAGGGCCTGCTGCACCCGCGCGGCCAGATCCTGCGGGCTGAACGGCTTCGGCAAATAGTCGTCGGCCCCGGCGGCAAGCCCCCTGGCGATGTCCTCCTCGGCCGCTCGCGCGGTCAGCAACAGGATCGGGACATCCTCGGTTTCCGAGTCGGCCTTGAGCGTCCGGGTTACTCCGAGGCCATCGCACTTCGGCATCATCATGTCGATCACGCAAAGGTCCGGCCGGCGCTCGTGAGCGAGGCGCAGGGCCTCCTCCCCGTCAGCGGCCCGCATCACTTGAAAGCCTTCGCGCTCGAGCTTGAAACCGACGAGGGCGCGGATGTCGTCGTCGTCGTCGGCGACGAGGATGACGGGAGCGCCGCCGTTGCCGTTGGACTCGGCGCTCATCGCCGCGCTCCGAGCATCGACCATGAAGGCACCGCGGCAAACCGCGAACCCGGACCGCGCCATCTACCGTCCGCGTACCAGGAGGGGACAGCCGCGTAGCGGACGGCGATCTCCGCGCCGACCGCATTTTCGGTGACCTCGATCAGCAGTCGGTCGGCGCGGGCGCGCTCGCGGGCACGGATGTCCTCGACCGCACTCATGCGAGCGCGTGCTCCAGCTTGGCCGCCGCCCGCCGCGTCCGCGGGTCGGGATCGTCGCGCTCGAGCCGCCGAAGTTCGGGCAGGGCGACCGGCCCGAGGCCGATGATCGCCGCGCGGGCGGCGTCTCCACGGCGGTTACGGGCGCTGGCGACCACATGGATGAGCGGCTCGACAGCGTCAGGATCGGCGAGGCTGGCGATTCCCCGTGCCGCCTCGCAGCGAACGACGTTTTTGGGATCTAGGGCTGCGACGAGCATCGTCGTGATCGTCTCCTCGCGGCCAAGCTCGCGCAGCGAGCGCACCGCCGAGGCACGTCGCCTGCCGACCCGCGATTGGACCGCCTCGTACTCGAGCCTGCGAATCCGAGTTTCGTCGACCGGCTCGGGTGCGATCAGATCGGCGACGGAGACGGAGACGGCGCCGCGGTCGCCGCCTCCGCTGCCACCCCTGAGCGAAGTGATCAGGCGGACGAGAAACACCGGCGCGAGGCAGACGGCGCCAAGCGCTGCACCGGCACAGACGAAAATCAGGAACTCAGCGTTAATTTCGTTCATGCCCTCTGTCTCGGTGCGCGGACGGGCAGTCGAGATCGACCAGGCGGATGATCCGCCGAACAGCCCCGTTCAACCGCACGGCCGACCGGCTCAACCGATCGGTGGACCTCCAGGCTCAGCTCGCCTCGAGCACGGCGCGGACGCGGGCGCGTAGCGCGCTTGGGCTGAAAGGCTTTTGCAGGTATTCGGCGGGGCCGGTCGCAAAGCCCCGGGCAGCAACCTCGTCACGATCCTTGGCGGTCAGCAGCAGGACCGGGATCTCGCTTGTGTGCGGGTCCTCGGCGAGTTGGCGGGCGACCTCGAAGCCGTCGAGCACCGGCATCATCGCGTCGAGGACGCAGATCTGCGGAAGCCGCTCGGCCGCGACTTTCAACGCCTCGCCACCGTCGGCGGCGGTGACGACCTCACATCCTTCCTGCTCCAGCGCGAGCCGAACGAGCTCGAGGATGTGTTGGTCGTCGTCGACGCAGAGAACGAGCGGGCGCCCCGCCGGCATTTGATCTAGGCCCAGCTCATCGGCTCGTAGCCGGTTTCCGTGGGGCAGCCAATCAACAGGGCCGTCAATGGCGCATCGGAGCGGTTGTGGATGTTGCGCTCGACCTCGGCGTCGAAGCGGGCCCAGGTGCCGGCCGACGCGGCGTGGTCGGCGCCGTTGACCTCGAGCACGGCGTCGCCCTCGAGGATCGCGTAGACCTCGACCTGGCCGGAGGCGGTCTCGTCGTGGGCGACGATCGAACCTCCGGCCGGGATCTCGACCAGGTTCATCCCGAACGCGGTCAGGTCGAGTCCGCGGCGAGCAAGGGTCCACTTCGCCCCGCCTGACCCTTCAAGGGTTTCGAACTCGTCGGCGTGCTTGATCTCGAAGCTATTCGGCATCGGCATTCCCTCCTCTCGACAGGGCTTTGCAACCTAGCGCCTGTCACTGACATGGTCTTCGCCAACCACACTGCGGGGGAGAGCGCCGAAGGCGACGAGGTCCGCGATCACATCGCCGCGATCTTCGACTCTTGGCCCGACATCGCCTTCGCCACGCGGCGCCTCTATGTCCGCGACGGCCTCGTCGTCCAGGAATGGACAGCGAGTGCCACCCATACGCAGACGATGCGCCGAGGTGAGATCGTTGCCGAGCCGACCGGCAAGCGCGTCGAATGGGACGGTCTCGACGTGATTCCGTTCGAGAACGGCCTGGTCAAGCGCAAGGACGTCTACTCGGACTCGGTCTCGATCCTGCGCCAGGTCGGACTGCTCGACTAACTACTCAGAGCTCTGGTACGTCCGCGCCGAGTGGTGAGAACGGCACCCGGCGAACCTGCGCCCACTTGCCGAAGCGCTGCTCGAGCGCCGCCGAGACTTCGCCGGTCCGCTCCCAGAAGCTCCAAACGAGCACGGTCGGGCCCGCGCCCGAGATCGAGGCGCCGATCGCTCCATGCGCCCTCGCCTGCTCGACGACCTCGATCGAGCGCGGGTAGAGCCCGGCGCGGTGCGGCTGGTGCAGACGGTCGGCGAGTCCGCCGGCAATCAAGTCGAGATCAGAGCGCTCGATCCCGAGCACCAGCCGGGTCGCGGCGGCGATGTTCGCCGAGGCATCGGCGAGCGGCACCTGCTCCGGCAGCGAGGCACGGGCGGCCTCGGTCGGCACGACCTCGTCATCGGGAATCACGAGCAGCGCCTCGACTCCGTGCGGCGGTTCGAGCCTGGTCACGCTCGGCGTCCCCGCCTCCTCCCCGCAGATGACGAAGCCCCCGAACAGGGCGGCGGCAACGTTGTCGGGATGGCCTTCGAGGACGGCCGCCAGCTCCAGCAGCTCCTCGGTCGAGCGGCCGAGCTCGTAGAGGTGGTCGGCGGCGGCGAGGCCGGCGACGATCGCCGCCGCGCTCGAACCCATTCCGGCGGCTAGTGGGATTTCGCTGCGGATCTCGAAACGGAGGCCGTCGGCGGGATGAAGCAGCTCGAACGCCTGAACGCAGAGGTTGGTGCGATCGGCGGGCACGGCGATCTCGCCTGAGTCGACACTGAACTCGCCGGCCTCGAAGACCTCGAGCTCGAGGTGCATCGAGAGCGCCGCGGCAAGCACGTCGAATCCCGGACCGAGGTTCGCCGACGAGGCGGGTACGCGTACGAGCCGTCGGCGCCTCACGGGTGGAACATATCCGCCTGCGTGGCCCGTGGACAGTTCCTTGGTCTGGTCTAAGGATCTGTCGCCAAATGCCGATGATGAGCCCAGTGGCTCGTCTGGGGGTATCGACGTTTGCGTTTTTCTCCGCGGCCCTGGCCGTCTCGCTCTGCCTGTCCGCATACGCCCTCGGCGGA
The DNA here is from genome assembly GCA_050996575.1 of Solirubrobacterales bacterium. GTDB lineage: Bacteria > Actinomycetota > Thermoleophilia > Solirubrobacterales > 70-9 > DASUSH01. The sequence goes on along the minus strand of JBPCRS010000036.1, from coordinate 26,536 downwards.
CCTTTGGTCAAACCGGTCGGTTGGGGGCCGCTGACGAGCAAGGAGGCGGCGAAGCGGGTCAAACGCTCCGACTTCGAGCCCCGGCCCTCGAACTCCGAGGAGAACCAGACTCGGCCGACGGCCGAGCAGATTGCCGAGTTCCGCGCACAGAGCGACATGCCATACGCGGGCTTCGTCGACGGGCGCTTCCGCGGCACGACCGACGAGATCATTCAGTGGGCGGCGAAGAAATGGGGCTTCCACCCCGACCTGTTCCGGGCGGTTGCGCGCTATGAGAGCTACTGGGACATGAACACGCTCGGTGACTCGGGCGACTCGTTCGGCCTCTTCCAGGTCCGCCGCCCGTACCACTGCTGCCTGCCATACATGCGCGACTCGACAGCGTTCAACGCCGACTACTACGGCGGCATCACCCGCGCTTACTTCGACGGTCAGCAGGACTGGCTGAATAACCCCGACGTCGCCGTCAACAACATCGGCCGCTACGTCGCCGGCGACCTCTGGGGCAGCATCGGCGCCTGGGTGACCGGGAACTGGCACGTAGCGCGCAACGAGGAATACGTCGAGACCGTCAAGGGCTTCATCCAGTCGCAGCCCTGGCGCAACTACCAGTACTTCGCCGAGCCCTGGTACGAGCCGCTTCCCGAGTAGCGACGATGGATAGTCTCGCCGCGTGGGGCTGTTTCGGCGGCGAGAGAAACGCGAGGCCGCGGCCTCGCAGGCGAGCACCGAGCGGGTGGAGCGACTCGAGGCCAAGGTCGACGAGCTCGAACGGCTGCTCGAGGCACGCGATCGAGAGCTGCGGGCGGCCTATGCCGACGTCGACGCGGCCTCCGACGAGCTCGATGCGAGCGCGGCGGCGGTTCGCGACGCGCTCGCGGTGATCGAGGGGCTGGAGGAGGAGCCGGGGTCGGAAGCAGAGCTCGACGAGGAGGACCCTGAGGACGAGGAAACCGCGGTGGAGGATGCGGATTCCGAAGCGAAGGAGCCGGAGCTAGAGGACGCGGAGACAGGGTCGCGGTGAGGTTGGAGCCACGGGCCTAGGCACGTCCCGCGGTCCAGGCCTCAGCCGAACGTCAGCTCTGTCTGCGCGGTCTTATCGCCGCACTGGCGCGGCTGGTCGATGCGGCCGCTGACGATGACCGTGTAGCCGCCGGCACGCAGCGGCTTGACCAGCTTGTTGTTGAACGTGACCCGGCCGAAGACGACCTTGTAGTCGTCGATCGAGCGGCCGAAGAACTCGCCACCGAAACTGAAGACCTCGCTCTCGGGGCGCTTGATCAGGGCCCCGTTTCGCGACTCGACCGGGACCGAGAGAAACCCCCCGTAGTCGCTGGCTATGCCGCCGGGCTTGTCGGGGAACTTGAGCGGCAGCTTCGTCGTACAGCCCGAGAACCTGACCACGTCCGAGGTCACCGATTCGGCGTGGCACCCCCGCGGATAACCCTTGACGACGAGCGTGAACTTCCCCTCCTGGATCGGGAACCTCAGCTTCACCTTCGCCGTCTTGGTGTTGTTCAGCGTTGACTTTCGCTTGCTCTGCCCGAGCAGCTGCCCCTGGAACGTGTAGAGCTGGACCTGCCACTCGACCAGCGGCCCGTGGTGGGTAGTGACGCTGACCTTCAAGCGCTTCTTGTACTGGAGCGCGTAGAGCTTCGGGTAGCGGCTGACGACGTTGTACTTGGCCGCCAGGCGCTCGCCGCAGCGAGCTTCGGCTGACGGGGTTCCGATCGGAGACCCGCTCGGCGTCGAGCCGAGCACGAGCAGGAAAACGAGGGTGACACCAAGCATGAGGGCCCCGCCGGCGAGAAGCCGCGACCGGCTCCGAAGACCCCCTGCTCCCGCCACCGGAGCACTCATCTGATGAGATTCCGGCATTGTCATAAAGATACCGGTGCGTGCGGCTACGCGCGCCAGCAGGCGCTCCAGAGCGCCTCTGCACGGCCCATTGCAGCCTCCGCTCGTGGTAACTTTGTTACTTGACAAGGGGTCTCGCGTTCCAATAGAGGCCATGGAAGGCCCAAACACATGCAAAAACGGGTATAGGACGACCTAGTGGTCAAAGGGAGAAACCGGCGATGACACTTGAGTTGCGCGGCAGTGCGCGGCCGACTCTGCAGCAGGCGCTGCGATGGATCGGCTCGCGTGTCGACGACATCTATGGTGCCTCGATCGGCAAGCTCGAGGACATCTGGATGGATCCTGATTCGGGGGAGCCGCTCTGGCTCCTAGTTCGTGATGGCAGGATCGGCGGCCGGCACACGCTCGTTCCCTTCGCCCAAGCCGCGAGTGGGGCAGGCCATGTCTGGATCCCGTTCGAGCGTGAAGTGGTCCGTGGCGCCCCTGCGGTCCGTCCGAGCGCACCGCTCAGCCACGAGCTCAGCGACACCCTGCGCCGCTACTACGCCGAAAGTGGTCATCCGGTCGTCGGCGAGGCCCGCAGCGACGACGTTTCCGAAACCGAACTCCCAGCCGACGCACAGCGGGTGCCCGCTCACGCCGCCGCCGCGCCGCAGAGCCGGCGCCCGTCTCCGCGAGCTAATGAGGCGCCCCCGGAGGCGCCCCCGCGACACGAGCCGCGGCGCAATCCCTCCTGGTCCTCGACCGACCCGGCGCATCGCGCTGCACGCGGCGACCACCCCGCCGCACCGCCCCCCGCCGCACCGCCGGCCTCTTCGCGTCCCCTTCCGCCGCTCCCCCAGATGCGCGGGCAGAGCCCTCACGCGGACATGCGGGCACCGTCCCCCGCGCCCTCCCAGGAGCGGTGGACACCGGCCCCCGGGCCATGGCAGGCTCCGCGCCAGTTCGAGCCGCCGCCGATGAACGAGCCGCTGCGTCCGGACCGAATCGCACAGCAGCCGCCTCCGCCTCCCGCCGACCCGGACGGGCAGCCCCCGCCGACGCTCGACGAGCTGCGGCTGACGATCGGCGACGGCGTCGACATGGAGCTCGTCGGCCGCCTCCAGTTCCGCGGCAACGTCGTCCGCATGCAGCCACTTCGGGGCGGAACCGAAGTCCGCTAGCCCCCCCGACGACTGATGGTTGGAGTCAGCCATCTAGATGCGGGCAGGTTCGGGCGGGTTTGCCCGCGCGAAATGGTTTAGCTTCGGCCTACTCGTGGTATCGTCATTTTTGGAAGCAAGAAAGGTGGACCGATGCTTGCAGCAGGAGAACTGAGAGGTAGCAGCGCCCCGGGCGCAGCAGAGGCCCGCACGTGGATCGGCAGTCGCGTCGAGGATGTCTACGGCGCAGGGGTCGGGAGGGTCGAGGACGTGATCGTCGACGACGGCGGAGTCCCGGCCTGGTTGATCGTGCGTGAGGGCCGGTTCAACACCCACCACGTCGCCCTGCCGTTCGAAGGCGCGGTCGGCACCGCCGGTCACGTTTGGGTACCCCACTCCAAGGACGCGATCAAGGGCGCGCCGCGGGTCGGCGAGAACCGGGCGATCGAAGGATCGCTCGAGGCCAGGCTCCGCGAGCACTACGCGGAACTCGACCGCACCTTGTCCTTGAACACCTAGGAGAGGAGCGGCACTAGAAGCCGCCCCCCGGTCCATTACCTTCCTGATCGTCGAACGGTGCGGGCTCGGCCGATCCGAGCCCGGCACCGGCGCCACCGCCGCCGCTGGAGGTGGTGCCGGGGACACCCTCGGTTGCGGTTCCGCCCGAAGACGATCCGTCGCCGCTCGTGCCGGCCGCTGCGCCTGCGGTCGACCCCTCGCCGGCCGCCGAGCCCTGCCCCTCGCCGCTGGGATCCTCGGCGGAAACGGCGACCACCGTGTAGCGGTCGTTCTGGGTGAGCACCTCGAAGCCGGGCGCGTCCCCGTCCTCGATCCCCGGGTAGCGGTCGGTGATCAGGTCGGAGCGTTCGACCAGCAGGTAGTCGACACGTCCGAACGGATTGTCAAGCGCATCCTGCCATTCGGCGTCACCCCGGTCGACGCGGTCGAAGAAGAGCTCGGGCTCGCCGGTCAGGCCGATCACACCAAACGTACGTGAGTTGTCGGTGAGGATCTCGCCGCGTCCCGACTCGAGCCCCTCGATGTAACGGGCGGCATCGCTCTCCTGGCCGACCCCGACCGTGAATCCGCCGCGCGAGGACGTCCCCTCCTGGTCCTCGTTCGTAAGCGCGGCGCGGGTGAATGCCTGCTCGAGGTTCTGGTGTGGATAGTCCTTCATCTGGTCCCAGGCGAACGGTAAGGCGATTCCTGTGCCGATCACGGCGACGATCGCGACGAGCGTCCTCGAGCCTTCGAAGGCGTAGTGAAGGTAGGCGAGACCCGCGAGTCCGGCGAGCATCCCCGGTAGCGCGTCCTTGAGCTCGATCGCATCGATCGAACCTGCGATAGCGGCACTACCGATCGACCAGACGATGTTGAGCACGATCAGCAGCGCGATCCCGACCGAGGCCGCACCACCCTCGCGGAAGGCGCTGAAGATGAGGAACGGGATCACGACAAGGGTCACCGGGAAGATCAAGTTGACCTCGACGGCCGCCGCAAGCGCACTGCCGATCGAGAAGTCCGGCCCCGGGCCGGTTGCGAAAATCGGCTCGGTCCGGCTCACATCGATCCACTCGAACGGGTCGCCGAGAACGATCAAGTTGAAGAAGATCCAGAGGCCGAGGCAGTAGAAAAGCGGCGCGAGGAAGGCGACCGCGGTGCCCTGGACCTCGTCACTCTCGCGATCTCGGGAGGCAAGCAACGCGGCGAAGACGAAGGCGAGCAAGACGGTCCAGGCGATGAACTCGTAGCGAACGAGAGAGGCGATCGCAAGCGCGAGGCCGGTCCCGATCAAGTAACGGACCGAGAGCGTCCGCGCCCAGGCGACATAGCAAAAAAGGGCAAAAGCGACGAGCACGAAGAAGAACGAGTCGGGCATCCCGTTGACCGCGTAGAAGGCGTACATCGGGTTGATCGCGACGAGCAGGACGATGCCGAAGCGCAGAAAGCCCATCTCCGCGGCGACGAACATCCGCTCGATGAAGGCGAGCCCGCCGGCGGCAAAGATCGCCGAGGAGATCGGCAGCGCGATCCCCGAGCTGACGAGGTCGCGAAAGAGCCCGAACGGGACCAGCGAGAGCGTTCCGAGCGGCGGCAGCGTGAATCCGATCGCGGCCAGCTTCGGCGGGTCATTGTGCCAGACCATCAGCGCCCGCGAGAGCCGGTCGAGGGCGTCGAAGACGACGACGTGCTGGTCGACGACGATCTTGTAGCCGAAGAAGCCGTAGGCGATCGCAAAGATGACGAAGATCGCCAGCGTCGCCCAGAGCGACGCGGCGACGGTCGATGTCTCCTCCTCGCCGGGCTCCCGCGCCCGCGGTTGCGCGTCGGCGAGCCCGCCTGGACGGGTCGAGGATCGAGCGCCGATCGTGCTCGAGCCCGCCTCCACTACTTGTTGCTCCCGCTACCGCTGTCGAGGCCGTGGACCGTCTTCTCCCAGTAGAACGGCTTGGTGAAGAGCTGGAACATGCCCTTGTAGGCGCCGACCGACATCAGGCCCCAGTAGACCGGGGTGAAGACGGCGTACTTGACGAGGTCGAAGAGGCCGCGCTGGAGCGCGCCGGCGATGGTCAGGTAGGTGAAGATGAAGTTGCCGATGAAGAGCTGGGCCGAGGCTATGTAGAAGATGACCCCGGGGAAGAGCTGCTCGATGATCCCGGCCTCGGTCAAGAGCCAGAGCGTGGTCAGCGTCCAGAAGATCGGGTTGAGGATGAAGATGATCGTGCCGCCGACGATGAACTGGAAGGAGAGGAAGCCGCCGAAGCCGAGATCACGGACGAGCCGCAACGGGTGGCGCATGTGGACCAGGTATGTCTGCAGGTAGCCCTTGACCCAGCGCGAGCGCTGCCGGACCCAGTTGCCGAGCGCCGAATTGGCCTCCTCGAGGGTCGTCGAGTCGAGCATCGCGGTCTTGTAACCGTCCTTGTGCAGGCGCAGGCCGAGGTCGGCGTCCTCGGTGACGTTGAACGGGTCCCAGGCGCCGATCTCGATCAGCACCTCGCGCTCGAAGTGGTTCGATGTACCGCCGAGCGGGATCGGCGCACCGCTGGCATCGAGACCGGGCAGTACCAGGTCGAACCAGAGCGCGTACTCGGTCGCGAAGAACCGGGTCAGCAGGTTCTGGGTCGAGTTGAAGTAGTTGAGCTTGCACTGGATGCAGACGACGTTCTCCTCCGTCTGGTCGAAGGCGATCACCGCCTTCTTCAGCTGATCCGGATCGGGCTGGTCCTCGGCATCGAAGATGACGACGTACTTGCCGGTCGCCTGGACGAGCCCGTAGTTGCAGGCCTTCGGCTTCGTTTTCGGCTGCGAGTCGGGGACGACGATCATCTGGAAGGCGGGCGAGAGGTTGAGCTCGCGGATCGCCTCGATCGTCACCTCGTCGTCTTCCTCGGCGAGCAGCAGGACCTCCAGCTTCGACTTCGGATAGTCGAGCGAATCGATGTTGGCGACGAGCTGCGGCAGCACCTCGGCCTCGTCGTAGAGCGGAACGAGGATCGTGTAGACCGGCAGCTCGCGTTCGTCCAGCGCCGCGATCTCGGCCGCCTCGACGGTGATCTCACGGCGGCGACCGAACGCATCGAAGAAGAGCTTGAACTTATAGAGCGAGGCGAGCGCGTAGATGATCACCGAGACGATCACCAGCGCGATCGCCGTGTCGAGCGGGAAGAAGACCGCGCAGACGAGGACCACGATCAGCAGGCCGATGAAGAAGGCGCGCTGGCCGTCGGAGAGAACGCGGTTGGCGCAGTCGTCAGGGAAGCGGGTGAGCAGCTCGGTGCGGGCCGCACGGACGTACTCGTCCTGATGGACCCGGCGCAGCAGCTCCTCGAGCTCGGAGCGAGCGACCAGGTAGGCGCGCAGGTTGAGGTCGGTGTGCTCGCGCAGGGCGGCGTAGGTGTCGTCGTCGAGCGGGTCGGTGATCGCGACGTGCAGGGTCGTCGCGTCGACCGCGAGCGGGATCATCCGGCTGCCGCGCTGAAGTGACTCGGGAATGATCGCCAGCGCCGCCGGATCGGGCTCGATGCCCTCGAGCTCGACCAATGGCACGCGGAGCTGGTCGGCGAGCGCTTGGGCGAGGTCGTCCTCGCGGACGAGGCGCTCGCTGTAGAGCAGCTCGCCGAGCCGCGAGCCGGTCCGCTCCTGCAGCTCGAGCGCCGTGTAAAGCTCCTCCTCGGTGATCAGGTTTCGCGAGACGAGGATCTCACCGAGCCGGCCAGGGATCAGCAGCGAGGCCGCCTCGCCATTGGTCGCCTGATCGCCCGGATCGAGTTGCTCGAGCGGCGGCGCGACGCCGAATGCCCGCTCGATCGCGCGATCGATCTCATCGCCGGGGGCGACGACGATCCGCAGCGGGTCGTTGGTCAGCGAGTGGGCGACGCTCTGCGCCATCGCGTTCGAGGGATCGCTGACGGCGAGCGTCAGCTCGCCCCCGGCGTAGGAGATCGGGACGATGCCGAAGTGCCGGCAGACCGACTCCGGGAGTAGCTGCGACGCGAGCGGGTTGACCGGGTCGACGCCGTCGACGGGGTCGAGCTGGACCATCTCCGGCCAGACCGTCGTCCCGCCGGTGGCCGACGGGTCGACCCCGTAGGGCGGCGGGGGCGGGCCTGGCGGGGCGGTCGACATCAGTGGGTCTCCCGGGAGCGTTGTGCCTGAGGCGGCGAGTCGCAGGCGTCAGCCGGCAAGGACGCAGGGAGCCGGCATAGCACCGCTATGGCGGCGACTGAGGACGTAGCCATGGCGGCGAGGTGCGGCCGCCGGCTCGGGTGCATCGTTCCCGCGAGACCCACTATTACTCGCCGCCGCTTCCGGCGTTGAAGAGGGCATAGCCGACGCCGATCACGACGAGCGGCGCGAGCACAAAGCCGACGAAGAAGAGGACGAGGCCGACGAGCAGGGCCATCGCGAAAAAGGTGTTGGCGAATGCCTCAAGCACGGTCGGCCCGATCCTCCTCGGCGTCGGCGCCCACCTCGGCCTCGTCGACGATCGGGACCGGAGTGCGCAGCTCGACGGTCAGCGTGCCATCGGGCTGGAGCATCGTCTCGGCGTCGGGTGCGACCCGGCGAAGCTCGCGCTCGAGCGGTGTGGCGCCGGCGAGCTCGATCTCGATCTCCGCCCGGCGGGCGGCGAATCGGCGAACGCGGACGTCAGCCATCGATGGTAGGGAGCTGAGCTGCTCCTCGAACGCTGTCATTGCAAGTAGATCCTCGAACGGGCCGACGTCGACCCTAGAAAAAGTACCGAGCGCGTCGGACCCCTCGACAGGCGTGCCGTAGGCGACATCGGGCTCCGCGTACTGCGGCTCCGCGTACTGCGGCTCCGCGTACGTCGGCTCGGCGTACTGCGGTTCCGCGTACGTCGGCTCGGCGTAGGCCGGCGCTCCGCCGGAGGCGGGCGGAGGGGGCGGCTCGGTGTAGGCGGGGGCGTAGGCGGGCGGAGGCGGTGCGTACGGCGGAGGCGGTGCGAATTGACCTTGGTCGGCGGCGGGGGTTGCCGGCTGCGGATACGGCGGCGGCTCCGCGTAGGAGGCCGGGTTCGGTGCGGGACCGTAGGAGCCCTCGGCGGAGCCGCCCTCGGAAAGCCCGTCGACGCTCACTCGAAGATCCGCGATCCGGCCGTGCAGATCGTTGATCGCACGGTCGAAGCCGCTGAGATCGCCGGCGGCGCCGCCAGCGGCTCGATCCTCGCCGATTGGCGAGCCCTGTGCGCCCTCCGGCGCAGGCACATGTCCGCTATCGGTCATTTCGTTGTCGTTCCGGCCTCGTTGTTAAGACGCTGAACCACGGCCCAGGTTGCCGAAAAGCCGCAAATTGGGGGCGGAATCTTAGTCGTCGTCGTTATCGGGAAATACCGCATCTGGTGCTAGGGAGACGCTTCGGCAGCCGCGTCCGGAGCCCTTTCCTCGGCGATCGTTCCAGAGGTTCCCGGCGCCGGGACCGTGGTCGCCCGCCCGCCGCCCCCGGAACCGCTGCCGTCGGTCGGAACCTCGTCCTGGCCGGGGACCTGACCGGCCGTTCCCTGCTCGTCGGTTGGCTGCGGCAGCCGCGCGGCGGTGATCACACCGGTCTCGTCGACGAGGTTCGGGTCGGCGAGAAGGGTCGGGTTCTCGATCCGTTGCGTCTGAATTCGTAGTACCCCGTTGGTGAGCGCGATGAAGTCGTTGTCGAGGGCGAGCTGCTCGGACGCCTCGAGATAGGCGCGCAGGAACTCGCGCACCTCCGCCCTCTGCAGCCCGGCGGTCGTCGTGTACAGCCGGAGCGCCCTCGAAAACGGGTAGAGCAGCGAGCTGATCGTCTCCTCCGAGGGGAAAACGCAGCTGTCGCCCTGCTCGCCGTCGATCTCGAGCGGGCGCAACTTGTCCTCGAACTGGCCGTAGAGCGAAAAGCCGACTATCCCGAGCACGCCCTTCGGGTTCTTCGAAACGGCGTTCTTGACCTGGCGCTCGTCCTCGAACGCCTGATAGTCGTCGCGCAGGTCGGCCTGCGTCGGATCGGGTATCCGGAGGATCCGCTCGAAGACGAAGTCGAAATCGCTGTTGCCCTCCTCCGGCCCGGCGGTGTCGAGCCGGACCGGGAAGAAGAACGGCTCGATCTGGTTCCAGGCCTCGATCGGCGATCCCGCCTCGAAGACGTCTCGGAGCTCGCCGATCGAGACGCAGTCGGCGCCGACGTCGGTCTCGTTCTTCGTCGCCAGCACGGCGGCGTCGTAGCCGGCCTGGAATTCGACGAGCTGGAGGCCGTTGCGCTCGCAGCGCTGGAACTCCTCCGCCGAGACCGGGCGCGACGCGTCGACGAGGTCGATCCGGCCGTTGCAGAGGTCCTCGAAGCCGACCGCCTCGTCGGTCGCGCGGACGGTCGGATTTACTTTGAGGCCCGTGTCCGACACCTGGCTGACAAAGCGATCGTTGAACTCGGCGGTCAGCGATCCGTCGACCTGGCCCTCGACGTCGACCGCGCCGGCCGGTCGCGGCGGCAGCTCGACCTGGACGGCTTCCTCCTCGCCCTGACCGGACTCGTCGCTCTGCTCCTCGGGCGTCTTCAGGCTGTCGGCCTGGTCGCCCTTCTCGTCGTCCAATCCGCCGCAGCCGGCGATCACGAGCGCAAGCACAACGGTGGCGAGGATGAGCAGGGCGCGATGACTCATGGCGTCGTCGTCGTGGTGGTCGGGATGGTCGTCTCGCCCGGCGTGGTCGTCGTGGTCGTCGGCGTCGTCGTCGTAGTTCCGGTCGTCGGCGTCGTCGTCGTCTCAGTCGTCGTGATGTCGCCGTCGACGCCGGGCGCGCTCGAGGGTACGCTCGCGGCCGAGGCCGTCGGTAGTCCGGTGATCGGGTCGATCAGCTCGAAGCTGCCGGGGTCGTTGAGCGTCGGCGGAAGCTCGAGCACCTCGAAGTTGTCGAGGGTCAGGTCCTGGATAAGGTTGAGCGGCAGGATCTTCCTCCAGCGCGCGTTGCGCTGCGCGTAGAGGGTCGGCGACGCCGAGCGGTCGACGACGATCGCGCCGTAGTGCTTGAGCGCCTCGATGATCACCTGCGCGGTGCGTCGCTGGACGTCGTTGCGAACGAAGGTGTCGGAGAGCTGGGCCTCCGGGGTCGTCGCGAGGCCGCACGGGCGTCGGCGAGCCCGAGCCAGATCACGAGCCAGATCGCGATCCCGGACCCGAGTCAGATTCCGAGTCTCAATTCGATCGAGATCCCGTCCGCGATCCTGATTACGAGCATCGCGATCCCGAGCCCGAGCCAGAGCCTCATTCCGAACCAGATCCCGGCTCCGCTCCGCTTGTGTGCAGGCCCGGTTGATGGACTCGTCCGAATTACGGAACCGAAGCCGGATGCGGGCGCCCTCGGGAATCGAGCTGCGCTTGCCGACGCCGTTCGTCCGCGAGGCCGGCTGGACGAACTTCTCCTTCGCGGCGCCAGGGATCGAGATCGCCAGCGCGTGGTCGATCCGGCCGCGGTCGATCTCCTCGGGGCGGATCAGGCCGGCGAACAGGGGCAGGCCGGATCCGCGGGCGCTGACGCCGCCGGGCTCCTGGAAGCCGGGCCCGTTGAGGTCCCATTTCTTGACGAAGTGGTAGGAGATCGATCCGTCCTGCTCGCGGCGGGCGCGCCAGAAGTCGAGCGCCTCGCGGGACTGGGTGTCGATCACCGTCATCCAGCCGTCGTAGCGCGGGTCGGGGCGGGCGTTCGGCGGTATCGTGATCTCGTCGACGGCGTCAGGGCCGCAGTCGACCTGGCGGCAGACCGCGACCGTCGGCTGGCCGCCCTGCTCGGTGAACAGCGGGTCGGTCCACTTCGTCGTGTTGACCGTCAACCCCCGTTCCTTGATCCTTCGCAGGACCTGAACGAACGAACCGTCGGCCTGCTCGACCGTCGCTGGACGAAGCTGGGCGAGCTCGGTCAACTGCTCCGAGCGCGGGTCGGCGGGCTCGTCGGAGACGTCGGTGTTCCACGGGCTGCCGGAGGAGAAGAAGCGCGGAATCGTCGCCCGCGAACCGAGCCCCGGGATCATCGAGAGGCCGGCCTGGACGTTGGTCACGTCGCGGCTTCGAACCGGCTGGATCTCGGTCGCGGTGGCTGAAGGGGGCGGGATGATCTCGCCGGTGACCGATGCCGTGGTCGTCGTCCCGGCCGTCGTCACCGGCACGGTGGTCACCGTGCCGTCCGCGGCCGTCGTCGTCGTCACCGTCTCCGCCGGAACGGTGGTGACGGTGCCGTCGGCCGTAGTCGTCGTGCTCGCCGCGGCCGCGGTCTCGTCGGCGGTCGCCGCCTCGTTCTCGGCGGCGAGCGCACCCGCCTCGGTATCGCCCGCCGTAGCATCGGTCTCGGCCGCGGTCTCCTCCGCGGTCGTCGCCTCTTCGTCGGTGGCGGACTCGGTCGTCGACGTCTCGCCCTCGGTCGTCTCGGAGACCGTCGTCGTGGTCGTCTCGTCGCCGCCGAAAACGCCGCACCCGCCGGCGAACAGCGCGGTGACGGCGAGAAGGGATGCGAGGGTCAGGCGAACCCCGACCGCCCCTTCCTGACAGCGAGAATCAAGCGTCTGCGCCATGGACCCACGGCGCGGAGGCCGTGATACTTGAAAATAGCACCGCGCGGTCGCGGTCTTCCCGGCTGGACGGCGATCCGATGCGGGATTCGGAGGTTCGGGGCCGCAAACCTATGCGGCCTCCGCCAGCCCTGGGGCCGGCCGCTCGGCGGCGCGGCCCGCGATCTCGGACACCGGCGCCGACGAGGCCGCCCCCCTGACCGCCGGCAGCGAGGCGAGGCGATTGGAGGCCTCGCTCAGGCTCTGCACGAACGAATCGAACTGGCCGCGGACCTCGTCGGCGTCCGAGAGCCGCCCGGCAAGCGTCTCGCCGAGCTCGAGTATCCGGTCGGAGACCTCGGCGATTCGCCGGCGGCGCTGATCGACGAGAGCGTCGGCCTCGGTCCGCGCCCGGCGCAGGTGCCGCTGGGCCTCGGTCTCGACCTCGCGCCAGCGCGCCTCGACGCTGGCCTCGACGTTCGCCTGGAACGCGTGCGTCTCGCTCTCGACCGCCTCGGCGATCGAGCGAACGAGAGCGTCGGCTTGGCGCGAGGCAGACGCGAAGCGCTGGCGCGCCTCCGCCAATGCCTCCTCGCGCCCGGCGGGAGCGCCGCCGGTCGCGGGGGGGGAGACGGGGGGCGACGCGACACTCGCAGGGGCAGGACTCGGCGGCAGCTCGGCGATCCGTGGCTGCGGCGAATACACGGGAGCCGGGCGAGTGACCCCGCTGGGCGCGCTCGAGACCTCGTGCCCGGAGTCGGCGAGGCGCTCGCGGAAGCGCGAGGTGACGTCGCCGAGGTCGGTGACCGCGCGACGCAGGGCTGCCCGGCGGTCGGCAAGCCGGTCCTCTGAGCCCGTCGGCGCTCCGGCGCCACCCGGGCCGCTGCTTAGCCCATTCTGTGTTCGGTTCATCGCCGCTCCTTCTCGTTGGCCTTCGCGACCTGTCACCGCCTACGACCGGACCAGCGCCAATCCGGTCGCCGGCCATTCGTTGCGAGCGGCTGCGAGTCTAAGTTCGGGGTCGGCGGTAAACCTGAATCCACCGGTCCGCGCGAGCGTCTCGGCTTCGCAGGCCGAGCCAGGGTGATTCGCGATCGGGCGCGGCGATGCGTCCGTCAGGCAGGCTGGCCGCCACCCGGCGGAGTTGCCCAGGGCACCCTGGTCTCGGCCGGTGATCCCGGCCCGAATATCTCGTCGAGCACCGAAGCTCGGGCCGGCTCGGGCGCGTGAACGAGGTGTGCCTCGACCTCTCCCCGGGTGCTGCCGGCGGCCGCCATCTGGATCGCAATCCGGTGGGCGCCGTCGAGCTCCTGCCACCCTGGGCCCGCGCCTTGCGGGAGCGGGACCTGCGGGGGCGGTCCAGACGGGTTCGCGTACTCGACCGGCGGCGGCTGCGGCGGCTGCGGCGGCGAACCGGCCGGGTCGGCCGCGTAGCCGGTGGCGGTCGCCGGCGACGCGTAGCCGGGCTGCGGGGGCGGCGCGCCGGTCGCACTCTGCGGCGAATACGGCGGCTCGGGAGTCTGCTGTGCCGGCGCGGAGCGGACCTCATCCCACGAGGGCTCGGCGAACTCAGAGTAGTCCTGGTTGGCGAGCCGCTCGGCGGTTTCGCCGAGTGCGCGGACGAGGTTCTCGAAGCCCGTCTTGACCGGGACCGCGTAGTCGAGGCGCTCGAGCACCTCCTCGGCCCGCGCCATCAGCACGTCGGAAATTTCCTGGATCCGCTCCATTCGCCGCGCGACCAGGCTCTCAGCTTGATGGCGAGCTTGATCGACGTAGCGCCTCGCCTCCTCCTGCGCCTGATAGCGAACCTGAGCCGCTTCGCTCTCCGCCTCCTGGCGCAGCTTCGCGGCCTCGCGCTCGACCGCATCGACGATCTCGTTGACGCGTGCGCCCAGGCCCTCGGTCGCCCACTCGACACGACCCTCGGCGGGCGGCGGGTAGTACGCCTCTTGCTGCCCGGGCTGCCCCGGGCGATCCTCGCTGATCCCCATCAGTGGGCAAGCCTACGTGGTAAGCACCGCAATCGCACCGCTCACCCCGCCGTTGCAACTCCCCGTTCCTTTGACCGAGACGGCTTACGGAGCGACGATCCCCCCCGCCAGCACGGTACCCGGCGGAACCTCGGCACCGGGCAGCACGATCGCCTCGCGCACCTGGGCGCCGGCGCCGATCCGGGCACCGTCGCCGATGATCAGCGGTCCGTGCAGCCAGGCATCGGCGGCGATCTCGCAATTTTCACCGACCAACGCCGGGCCGGTGATGTCGGCCTCGGTCGCAAGCTCGCCCGACGCGGCGAGCACCCCATCGCCGGCCTCGGTCGCATCGATGCGCAGGCCGACGCGCCCGGCGAGGGCGTCGAAGTTGCCCTGCCGGTACTCGTCGAGCGAGCCGATGTCGTTCCAGTAGTCATCGATCTCGTGGACGTAGAAGGAGACGTCCTCGGCGAGCAGCACCGGGAAGACATCCATCGCCCAGTCGACGAAGGGGGTGTCGGGGAAGTAGTCGAAGATCTCGCGGCGGAAGACGTAGATGCCGCAGTTGCCGAGGTCGGAGAGCGCCTCCGCCGGCTTGGGCTTCTCCTGAAAACCTTGGACGCGGCCATCGACGCCGTGGATCACGACCCCGTACTCGCGGGTGTCCGGCACCTTCTTCACAGCGAGCGTGGCGATCCCGTCGTGCTCGCGATGGCGCTCGATCAGCGCGCCGAGATCGATGCTCGTCAGCGAGTCTCCGGAGATGATCAGGAACGAATCGTCGTCGCCGGCGGTGAGGAACTCGGCGACCTTGCGCACACCGCCGGCGGTGCCGAGCAGCTCCTCCTCCTCGGAGTAGGAGAGGTCGATCCCGAGGCTCGAGCCGTCGCCGAAGTGGCCGCGGATTCGATCGCCGAGATGCGAAAGATTGGCGATCACCTCGGTCATCCGATGTTGATGGACGAGCTCGAGGATGTGCTCCATCACCGGTCGGTTGACGACTGGAGCGAGCGGCTTAGGCGTCCCGAAGGTGAGCGGGCGAAGCCGCTTGCCGAGACCCGCGGCGAGGACCATGGCGCGCATCTCATGTAGATGAGATCGAGCCGAACCGGATGCGAAGCGGAGGATTCGGCGGCTTCACTTTGGGCAGGCTAGTGGGCCACCGGCGGCCGCTACTGTTCTGGCCCCGCAGCGGCCAGTTCAGCGGCCACAATCGATCCACCGGAGGGACCTAGCAAAGATGGCAACGATCGCCCAGGACCACAAGGTGGCCGACATCGGCCTCGCCGAGTTCGGCCGCAAGGAGATCTCGCTCGCCGAGCACGAGATGCCCGGCCTGATGCGGACGCGCGAGGAGTTCGCCGCGTCGCAGCCGCTGAAGGGCGCGCGGATCACCGGCTCGCTTCACATGACGGTGCAGACCGCCGTCCTGATCGAGACCCTGACGGCGCTCGGCGCCGAGGTTCGCTGGGCCTCGTGCAACATCTTCTCGACCCAGGACCACGCCGCCGCGGCAATCGCCGCCGCCGGGGTCCCGGTCTTCGCCTGGAAGGGCGAGACCCTCGAGGAGTACTGGTGGTGCACCGAGCAGGCGTTGAACTGGAGCAACGGCGGGCCCGACGGAGAGGGGCCGAACATGATCCTCGACGACGGCGGCGACGCGACCCTGCTCGTCCACAAGGGCGTCGAGTACGAGAAGGCCGGAGCCGTTCCCGACCCCGCCTCGGCCGAGTCCGAGGAGTTCCGGATCGTGCTCGAGCCGCTCGAGCGTTCGCTCGAGGCCGATCCGCGGCGCTGGACCAATATCGCCGACGCGATCATGGGCGTCACCGAAGAGGCCACGACCGGCGTTCTCCGCCTCTACCAGTTCGCCGAGACAGGCGACCTGCTGTTCCCGGCGATCAACGTCAACGATTCGGTCACCAAGTCGAAGTTCGACAACCTCTACGGCTGCCGGCACTCGCTGATCGACGGGATCAACCGCGCGACCGACGTGATGATCGGCGGTAAGGTCGCTGTCGTCTGCGGCTTCGGCGACGTCGGCAAGGGATGCGCCGACTCGCTCCGCGGCCAGGGCGCGCGGGTGATCATCACCGAGATCGACCCGATCTGCGCGCTACAGGCCTCGATGGAGGGCTACGAGGTGCGCACGCTCGACGAGGTCATCTCGAGCGCCGACATCTTCGTCACCGCGACCGGCAACAAGGACGTGATCAGCGCCGATCAGATGTCGCGGATGAAGCACCAGGCGATCGTCGGCAACATCGGCCACTTCGACAACGAGATCGACATCGTTGGGCTCGAGGGGTTCGCCGGGATCGAGCGGGTCAAGATCAAGCCGCAGGTCGACGAGTGGGTCTTCGCCGATGGCCACTCGATCATCGTTCTCTCCGAGGGCCGACTGCTCAACCTCGGCAACGCGACCGGGCACCCATCGTTCGTGATGTCGAACTCGTTCACCAATCAGACGATCGCGCAGATCGAGCTTTTCTCGAAGAACGACGAGTACGAGAAGCGCGTCTACGTGCTGCCCAAGCACCTTGACGAGAAGGTCGCGCGGCTCCACCTCGACGCGCTCGGCGTCAGCCTGACCGAGCTCTCCCCCGAGCAGGCCGCCTACATCGGCGTCCCGGTCGAGGGCCCCTACAAGTCGGATCACTACCGCTACTAGCTAGCTGGGTGATTCTAGGTTCCGTAGTTCCCCACAGGCAACTGTGGGGTTTTCCCCGCTTGTGCGGGCGGTGGCGCTGCGCGATCCTGCCATTGGCACAGAGGGAAACGCAACTCACCAACCACTGGGTGTTTGCCGCGTCTTAGGGGCATGCACAGGCAAGAGGAGGGGCGGATGACAGCAGAGCTTTGGGCAGGACTCGAAAGCGACGAGCTCGAGATCCATCTCCAGTCGGAGGTCTGGCTCGAGGACGGAAGCCACTTCGGCTACGAGGCCCAGCCCCGATGGACCCATCCCAAGGGCAAGACGATCGACGGGCCGCAGTTGCTCGGCCAGGTCGAGAACACCGCGCTCGCCCTGCCGGTGGCGCGGCGGCTTGTCGAGCGTGCCTGTGAGGAGCTGGAGAGCCGCGACCACAATCGGCCCGACGCATCGGTGAGCATCGCCCTTCCCGCACTCGAGGACCCGCGGATCGCCGAGACGGTGAGCGCCGCGCTTGCCGCCACCGAGACGAGGCCGGGAAGGCTCTGCCTCGAGGTCTCGGCGCGGCGACCGATCGAGAGCTTCGATGCCGCGCGCGAATCCTGGTTCGAGCTGCACGAGGCCGGGGTCGGCTTTGCGCTCGAGGGCTGTGGATCCGAAACCCTGCCGATCGGGCCGCTCGCCGTCTTTCCGTTCGACTTCGTCCGCCTCGACGCATCGCTGATCCGCGCGGTCTCCCATTCGGCGCAAGCGCGCCGAATGGTCGCGACGATCGCCCGCGCAGCGGCCGAGCGTGAGGCGATCACCGTCGCCGACGGGATCGAGACCAATACCGAGACGATCGCCGCCTTCGAGCTCGGCTGCAGGGTCGCTCAAGGCCCGCGCTTCGGCCGGCCCCTGCCGCCGCGCACCGGCGGGCGTGTTGATCGCACGCGCCCGGCAGCGGTCCCCAGCTACTCGTAGCTGAGCGCGCTGATCACGTCCATTCGCGCCGCCCGACGGGCCGGCAGCACTGAGGCGATCAACCCGAGAACGAGCCCGGCGACGGCAACCCAGACCATCGTCTCGAACGGTGTCGTGTACTCGACACCGGGGATGCCGGCGGCGAGGCCCTTGAGCAGCGCCCAGCCGAGCCCGGTGCCGACCGCGATCCCGAGCAGGGCTCCGATCAGTCCGATCACGAGACTCTCGGCGGCGACCTGGCGGCGCACCTGCCAGCGGGTCGAACCGAGCGCTCGCAGAACGCCGATCTCGCGGGTCCGCTCGAGGACCGACATCGAGAGCGTGTTGATGATCCCGAACAGGCTGGCGAAGATCGCGACGCCGACGATCGCGTAGAAGATCCCGAACTGCTCGTTGATCTGCTGTTCGACGTTCGCCTTCAGCTCCTCGTTCGAGAGCACGGTCAGGTTCGGGTAGTCGCGGACGAGGATCCGCTCGACCTTGCGCTCGAGCTCCGGGCGAAGCTCGGGTGAGACGGCCTTCAGCGCGAGCTCGGAGTCGGCGGTCACTCCGTAGACCTTGCGCATCGTCTCGAGCGACATGCCAACCGTCTGGCCGCCGAAGATCACCGTCTCGACGATCCCGGCAACGCGTGCGCTGGCGCTGCCCGACGGACCGTCGAGCTCGAGCGTGTCGCCGACCTCTAGCCCGGTCTCGTCGGCGTGGCCGCGCCCGAGCGTGACCTCACCGCGCTCCATCCGGTCGAAGACCTCCTCACGCGGCGCCCCGTCGATCTCTGTCGTGTCGACCTCGCGATAGGTGGCGGGATTGAAGGCGAGGATCAGGCCGTCCGACCCGCGCTTGCCCTTCGGAGCCGGCAGGTTCGAGCTGTAGAGGATCCGGTCCTGAGCGACGACCGACGCCTCGGGCAGCTTCGCAAGCCGGCGGCGCAGATCCTTCGAGATCGTCTGCTGCGGCCCCTCGCCGGGCGAGAAGCCATTCGGTTGCACGGTCAGGTCGCGAGCGAAGCTGCGATCGAACTCGCCCTCGATCGCATCGAGAAAGCTGGCGCCGAGGCTGTTGACGGCGATCACCAGGGCGAGCCCGATCATCAGCCCAGTCGCCGTCGATGCCGTCCGCCCAGGGTCCGATCGCGCCGAATCGGCGGCGAGCCGCCCGGCGACCGGCGAGGCTCGGCGAAGCGGCCAGGCGAGCACGCGGACGAACGGAGAGATCACGAACGGGGCGCAGATCGAGATGCCGAGGAAGATCGCGATCGTGCCGCCCATCCCGGCGGCAGCGACGGTAGGCGTCGTCTCGTCGGCAGCGCCGAGCCAGAAGGCGCCGCCGAGGCCGAGGCCGATCAGGATGAGGCCGAGGACGGCGCGGCGCCGGCGCGGCCGCGCGCGCAGACCATCGCCGCCGAGCACAGCGCGAATCGGCGAGGTGCTGCCGGCACGACGAGCGGGCAGCAGCGCGCCAAGGATCGCCGTCGCGAGCCCGCAGGTGATCGCCGCGATCAGCGCCACCGGCGTGAAGACGACGTCGCCGATCGGAAAGCCGAGGCCGTCGCGCATCAGCTTGACGAGGCCGACGGCGAGCAGGATGCCGAGGCCGGCGCCGAGGGCCGAGCCGACGACGCCGAGCGCCACGGCCTCGCGAAGAACGTTGGCGACAACCATCCGCGGCGTCGCCCCGAGCGTGCGCAGCATGCCGATCTCGCGGGTGCGCTGGAGAACGGTCATGTTGAACGCGTTGAAGATCAGAAAGCCGCCGACGAACAGCGCCATCGCGGCGAAGAAGTAGAGGATTGCGTTGAACGCCTGCAGCTGGGACTCGACGTCCTCGGACTTCGCGTCGGGGGTGAGGACGCGGGCGCCCTTCTCGAGCTTCCGCCTGAGCTCACGCTTGACGTCGTCGATCGCCACATCGCCGCCGCCGGCGACGACGATGTCGATCTCGTCGTAGCCGCGGCCCTTGTCCATCACCCGGCGGGCACTCGAGATCGGCATCGTCGCGAAGCCCTGGCCGCCGAAGTCGAGTCCGGTCGAGAACTGGAACAGGCCAGTGATCCGGAAGCGCCGCTTGCCTGCCGGCGTCGCCAGCCGCAGCCGGTCGCCGGCCTCGATCTCTTGCTCCGATGCCCAGCTCTCCTGCAGCATCAGCTCGAGTCCCTCGCGCGGGCGCCGGCCAACGGTCAGCGTCGCGTCGGTGAGGTCGGTGACGCCGGGCTCCTCGCCGACGACGTTGAGCTGGTCGGCGGGATCGGGCTTCGGCGGCTTCGGTGGCGGGGGTGGAGGGGTCCCGGGCGGCAGTCCCTCGGGAATCGGCGGCGGCTCCGGCGGCGGCTGGATCTTCGAGAAGCTCGAGAAAACATTGCCACGGGCCTCCTCGACGCCCGCGGTCGATCGCACCTGGCGCAGCGAGCGCTTCGGCAGCGAGGTCGAGTCGGTACCCGAGACGACCAGGTCGGCGCGGCCGTAGACCGAGTCGAAGAGGTCGGTGAAGGTGCGCGAGATCGTCGAGGCGAGCGTCAGGACGCCGAAGATCATCGCGACGCCGAGGACGATCCCGGCAGCGGTCAGCAGCGAGCGCATCTTCCGCGCCCGTACCTGGCGCAGGGCGATCGAGGAGAAAGAGCGCATCGCTCAGTGAGCGGTCTCGAGTGCGGCGAAGTGCTCGGCGACCCGCTCCGCCGAACCGCCCTCGAGCTCGCCGGCAACCAGCCCGTCGCGCAGGTAGATGACGCGGCCCGCGGTCGCCGCCGCGGCGGGATCGTGGGTGACCATGACGATCGTGTGGCCGTCGTCGCGGTTGAGCTCGGAGAGCAAAGCGAGGATCTCGGCGCTCGATCGCGAGTCGAGGTTGCCGGTCGGCTCGTCGGCGAGGACCAGCTCGGGCTCGAGCAGGAGCGCTCGGGCGATCGAGACCCGCTGCTGCTCGCCGCCGGAGAGCTCCGAGGGAAGGTGGGTGCGGCGGGCGCCAAGACCGACTCGATCCAGCAGTTCGACCGCTCGCGCCCTCGTCTCGGCGTCGCGCTTTCCCGCGATCAGCGCCGGCAGGACGACGTTCTCCTCGGCGCTCAGCGCCGGCAGCAGGTTGAAGAACTGGAAGACGAAGCCGATCGTCTCGCGGCGAAGCAGGGTCAGCTGCTTCTCGCCGAGGCTCTCGAAGCGCCGGCCGGCAAGCGCGATCGTGCCGGCGCTCGGCGTCTCGAGCGCCCCGAGCAGATGTAGCAGCGTGCTCTTGCCCGAGCCCGAAGGGCCCATGATCGCAACCATCTCACCGCGCTCGATCCGGATCGAGACGCCGTCGAGGGCGCGAACCGCGGTCCCGCCCTCGCCATAGACCCGGCGCAGGTCCTCGGTCTCGACCGCGGGCGCTGCCGAACTCACGGCCGGCCGAGCCGGTCCTTGAGGTTTTCGATCACGTCGACCGGCGCCGGGTCCTCACCGCGAAGCCCGGCGAGCGCGACCGAGGTGAGGTCGCCGAGCATCACCGCCCAGAGCAGCCGCTCCGTTCGCGACTCCCCCTCGGTCTCGATCGAGTGCACGCCGTGCGCGTTCGGCTCGATCAGCTCGGCGGTCAGCTCGAAGCGCTGGCGCACGCGTGGATGGTGGTCGCTGTCGGTGAGGAAGATCGCGCTGAACTCTCCCCCGCCCGCACCGGCGCCATGCCAGCCGACGATCTCGTTGTGGTCGAGCTCGGGCATCACGTGCGAGAAGGCGGGCGACTTCGAGTTCTCGTTGAACTGGCACTTCCAGCGATAGGAGATCGGGGCCGTCAACCCGCAGCCGGCGATCACGGGAACGCTGCCCTCGATTGCGGCGGCGAGCTCGTCGGCACGCTCCGAGAGCCGGTCGAGCTGCGACTCGAGATGAGCCGCGGCGGCGTCGATCTCGGTCCTGATCGAGGGAGCCCCGCAGCAAAACGCGCCGAACCCGGCGGCAACGACAAAGGTGGAGCCGGCCGCCGCTCGTAGCTGAAGGCCCGCTGGCAACCCGACCACCGGGACGCCGTCGGCGCGTGCGCTCTCCCCGAGCGAGCCGCCGGTCGTCGCGGTGATTCGCTGGGCGCCGAGTGCCTCGGCGGCCGCATAACAGGCCATCGTCTCCTCGGTGGTGCCCGAGTAACTCGAGCAGAAGACGGCGCGATCGGTCGGGGTCGCCGAGGAAAGGGCGTAGCCGCGCACGGTTTCAAGCGGCAGCGAGAGGCGGTCACCGAAGGCGGCCGCGGCAAGGTCGCCACCGATCGCCGAGCCGCCCATGCCGCAGACGACGAGCCCGCTGCACTCGACCCGCGCGAGCGAGGCCGAGTCGAAGCGCCAAAGCGCATCGCGCAGGTGCTCGGGCAGCGCACGGACGTCGTCGAGCTGACCGGTCGGGTCAATCTCGCGGACCGCGCCGAGGCCGCTCATGAAGCACCCTCGCCGGGCTCGATCCGGCTGCCGGATGAAACCTTGGATCCGGGTTCGATTCTGGCACCCTCGCCGATCACGCAGCCGTGTTCGACGGTCGCCCCGTCGCCGACACTGACGCCGGGGGCGAGGATCGACGCGGCGACCTTGACGCCAGCTCCGAGTACGCAGCCACGGTGGAGAACGGACCCGGCGAGCCGGGCGCCCTCGCCGATCCTGCATTCGGGGCCAATCACGGCGCGCGGCCCGAGAACCGCTCCGCCGGCGACTCCGGCGCCGCCCTGGACGAAGACCGAATCGTCGACCTCGGCGTTGGCGTCGACCGAGGCCGAGTCGTCGACGAAGACGCCGCGCTCGTCGACGAGCTTCCCCGGCTCGGACTCGACCCGGCCCTCGAGGATGTCCCAGCTCGCCTGCAGGAAGCGCTCGGGGGTGCCGATGTCCATCCAGTAACCCTCGAGCCGCTGCGAGTAGAGGCCGTTGCCGACGAGGTGCGGGAAGACCTCGCGCTCGATCGAGAACTCCTTGTCCGGCGGAATCATCTCGAGCACCGAGCGCTCGAGCACGTAGGCGCCGGCGCTGATCTCGTCGGTGTCGATCTCGGCGGGGTCGGGCTTCTCGAGGAACTCGGTGATCTCGCCGTCCTCGCGGCGGCGGACGAGCCCGTAGGCGCTCGGGTCCTCGACCGGGTAGAGGGCAAGGGTCGCGGTCGCCTCGGAGCGCTCGTGGCGGCGAATCAGCGCGGTCAGGTCGAGGTCGGTGAGGACGTCTCCGTTGAGCGCGAGGAAGCGGTCCTCGAGAAACTCCTCGGCGAACTTGATCGCGCCGGCGGTGCCGCGGCGGTCGGGCTCCTCGACGTAGCGCAGGCGCGGCCCGCCGGGAATCTCGTCGCCGAGCCCCTCACGGATTCCGTGGGCGAGAAAGCCGATCGAGAGCACGACCTCGTCGACGCCATGGCGGGCGAGCCAGTCGACCATGTAGCGGATGAACGGGCGGTCGACGAGCGGGATGATCGGCTTCGGCGCGGTTCGCGTCAGCGGCCGCAGCCGGGTGCCCTCACCGCCGACGAGGACGAGGGCTTGCATCAGCCGACCGTCGGCGCGGCCGGCAGCGCGCCGCGGCCGATGCCCTCGTAGGTGAGGCCGGCCGCGCGGATCTGCTCCGGGTCGAGGAAGTTGCGCCCGTCGATGATCAGGGGATTCGCCATCTCGCCCGCGATCGCCCCCCAGTCGAGCTCTGCGAATTCGGGCCATTCGGTGACGAGCACCGCGGCGTCGGCGCCACGGAGCGCGTCGCGCGCCGACTTGGCGAACTCAACCGAGGGAAGCAGGTCGCGGGCGCGCTCCTCTGCGACGGGGTCGTAGCCGGAGACGGTCGCGCCCTCTCCCTGCAGCCGGGCGGAGAGCACGAGGCTCGAGGCCTCCCGCATATCGTCGGTATTCGGCTTGAAGGCGAGGCCGAGCAGAGCGATCCGCTTGCCGACGAGCGGGCCCAGGTTCTTCGTCAACTTGCCGATCACCCGCCGCTTCTGCAGCTCGTTGACCTCGATCACCGAGTTGAGCAGCTGGAAGTGGTAGCCCGTATTTCCGGCGAGCTGCTTGAGCGCGGAGACATCTTTTGGAAAGCAACTTCCGCCGTAGCCGATGCCGGCCTGGAGGAAGCTCTTGCCGATCCGCTCGTCGAGGCCCATTCCGCGAGCGACCTCGGAGACGTCGGCGCCGACCTCCTCGGAGACGTTGGCGATCTCGTTGATGAAGCTGATCTTGGTCGCGAGGAAGGCGTTCGAGGCGAGCTTGATCATCTCGGCGCTGGCGACATCGGTGCGGACGATCTCGCCGCCGAGCGGCTCGTAGGCGGAGGCGACCGCCTCGGCGGCCCACTCACTGCCCGCGTCGGCGCCGACGACGACGCGGTCGGGGTGCATGAAGTCCTCGACGGCCGAGCCCTCCTTGAGGAACTCGGGGCAGGAGACGTAGGCGAGGTCGGGCATCTCGCGCTTGATCGAGCGCCCGGTCCCGGCCGGCACGGTGCTCTTCATCACCAGCGTGTGCTTGCCCTCCGCGCCGCGGAGCTTGGCCACCACCGCCTGCACGCGCGAGAGGTCGGCGTCGCCCGAGTAGGTCGGCGGGGTGTCGACGCAGCAGAAGAGCAGCCGAGCGGCGGCCATCACTTCCTCGATCTCGGTGGTGAAATGGAGACGTTCGCGGTTTCGCTCGAGCAGCTCGGGCAGGCCGGGTTCGTGGATCGTCACCTCGCCGCGACCGAGCGCGTCGACCTTGGACGCGTCGATGTCGATCGCGTGCACCTCGTGGCCGACCTCGGCGAAACAGGCCGCGGTGACCAGCCCGACCCAACCGATGCCGACGACGCCTATCGGTTCTTTGCCGGACATTCGCGCGGTCATCATTGCTGCGGCGAGAACGGCTTCATCGACTCGGCGACGCCGAGCATCTCGTCCTCGGAGAGCCCGCCGGTGAGCGTGTTCGAGATCCAGTAAGAGCCTTCCGGCGTCTTGAAACCAACCACCTGGAGCCGGTCGCCCTCGTAGTAGAGCGAATAGTTACGATCGCCGATCTGCCGCGTCTCGCTCGGGGTCTCGAGGATTGGCGGCTTGTCCCACTTGGTCCCCATCGCGCCGTAGTACTCGGGGACGCCAAACGGGCCGGAGAGTTCGAAGACCATCTTGTAGGAGGGGTAGTGCTGGCCCCTGTAGGTGTCGATCGTGTATGCGCGCGAGTCGTCGCTGTAAGTCGACCCCGGCTTCAGGCGGACCGGGGCGATCACCGGGAAGCGCAGCTTGCCGTCGAACTGGAGCGCATAGCGCGAGGCGGCGTCGGAGGCATCGATCAGGTTGGCGGCCGGGGAAGCACCGTCACCGGAATCCCCGCTTCCGCCACCTTTGCCCGAGCCACCGTCGCCCGAGCCGCTGCCGGAGCCACCATCAACATCCTCATTGCCGGCCACCTCGCCGGCCCTTTCGGAAGCCGTCGGGGCAGTGCCGAGGAACTGCTGGACCGCGGCCTTGATCTGCTCGTTCGATGCGGTGACGTAGGCCGAATCCGGGCCGCCGATGTCCCCCTGGAACTCGATTCGCCTCACCGGCGCGTCGCGGAGATCGATGAAGAGGTTGATCACATCGATCATCGCCACGGCGCTGTCTATGTCCGACGTCGTGTACTTGGTGAAGATGTCGATGAACTCATCGCGTTGCTTTAACAGTTCGAGCGGGGGGACCTTCGCCCGCGCCTCACGCAGGAACGATTGCTGCCTGGCGGCACGGACGAGGTCGTTGTCGTCGTGGCGGAAGCGCACGTACTGCAACGCCTTCAATCCGCAGAGCTGCTGGTAGCCGGCATCGATGTCAATCTCGGCGATTTTTTGGCTGTCGTCGAAAATGCCCTCGTTCGAGATGAAGTAATCGCGATCGACATCGACGAAGACGCACTCGATTGCGTTCACGGCATCGGCGAAGCCAGTGAAATCGATGTTGACGACGTGGTTGATCTCCAGCCCCGTTAGCTGGTTGACCACCTTGGTCGTCAGTTTCGCCCCACCGACGGTGTACGCCTCATTCAGCTTCCCGATCCCATATCCGGGGATATTCACCCGGAGGTCGCGCGGCAGCGAGAGCAGCGAAAGCACATTCTTGCCCGCGTCGAGGCGAAGCAACATCGTCGTGTCAGAGCGCCCCTTCTCCTCGATGTCCGGCCGGATGTCCGAGCCGAGGATAAGGACGGTCTGGGGTTCGCCGCCCTCGACCTGTTCGAGAAGCCTTTCAACCCCCGGAATGTTCTCGCCGATCGCGTCGGCGATGCCCTGGAAGTAGAGAAGCACAGTTGCCGCGGTCGCCGTCGCCATCGAGATCACGATCACGAGCGAGGCCGCAACGAACCGGGGCCAGAGGCCGGCGCGCGGCGGCTTATCCGCCTTCTCCTTCGGGCCGGCGGAGCTGGGGATCTTCGGCGACGGCCCGGGCGCGATCGCGGTGACCGGTTCGCGCTCACCGGTTTCCTCGGATTCCGCCTCAAGCTCCTCGGAGTCCGGCTCGGCCTCGAGCTCCTCAGATTCGGGCTCGAGCGCCGCTTCGAGCTCCTCCGATTCCGGCTCGGTGCCTTCAGCCTCGAGCTCCTCCGAGTCGGGCTCATGCTCGTCGGACTCGGGCTCGAAGTCGGCCTCGTCGTCTCCAAGGTCCTCCTCCGCGACCGGGTGAAACTCTGTCTCATCGCCCGAGGGCGGCGCCTCGGGCGCGTGCGGCTCCTCGATCGGCTCCGGGGCCTCGGGGTCGGGCGGCTCTTCGACCGGCGGCGGCTCCTCGGCTGGGGCCTCCTCCGGCGGGACCTCGTCATCGAGCGAAAACTCGTCGGTTATCCCCGACCCGATCTCGCCTTCGTCCTCGGTGTTCTCGTCGGCCGCTTCGGCGGGCTCGGACTCGACCTCCTCGTGCTCGCGCCCCTTCCGCCCGGCCCAGGTAGCGGGAGGGGGTAGCTCGGTGTCGCGCTTGTCGTCCTCCTCCTCGGAATCGTCG
>JBPCRS010000030.1:0-37022 GCA_050996575.1 Solirubrobacterales bacterium | reverse complement strand
CCCCCGCCGGGGAGGGAGGGGTCGAATGTTCCTCCGAGTCGGCGGCGGCGAGGGGGAGCGCCACCCCCCCCCCCCCCCCCCCCGGCCGTGGCGAGCGCCTCGGGGTGGGGCCCCCGAAGGCGTTCGTCGAGCTCGCGGGTAGGCCGATGCTCGAGTGGTCGCTGGAGGCACTGGCGGCGACCGGCTCGATCGACCGGATCCTCGTCACCGTGCCCGAGGACGTCGGTGCGCACGCCTCGCTTGACGCCGAGGAGGTGGAGGCCGTCGCCGGCGGGCCCTCGCGCTCACAGTCGGTCGCCAACGCGATCGAGCGGGTCGAGAGCGAGCTCGTCGTCGTCCACGACGCCGCGCGGCCGCTGGCGACCGCCGAGCTCTTCGATGCGATCGTCGCCGGCCTCGAGGCCGAGCCCGAGCTCGCCGGTCTGATCGTCGCGACGCCGGTCACCGATACGACCAAGGAGGTGCTGCGCGGCGCGCGGATCCAGCGCACGCTCGATCGCTCGACGCTGTGGGCCGCGCAGACGCCACAGGTCTTCCGCACCGATGCCCTCCGCGACGCGCTCGGCGCGACCGAACTGATCGCTCAGGCCTCCGACGACGCGATGCTGGTCGAGCGTAATGGCGGCCGGGTGGACGTGCACCGGGCGCCGCCGGCCAACATCAAGGTGACGAGCGCCTCGGACCTGCGCTTGGCCGAGCTGCTCTTGGCCGAGCGCGAACGCTTCTAAGCGGGCGGCACGGTCAGCGTCGGCGACCGCCTCTTCTTCGAGCCCAACCGCGAGGTCGAGAAGGGCGCCGAGATCGAATGGGAGTTCAACGGCTCCGAGCTTCACAACCTGACGCTCGCCAACGGCCCCGTCGGGATCGGCTCGCCGAACCTCAACGACGGACGCAGCTACTCGCGACGCTTCACGAAGTCCGGCACCTACCGCCTCTTCTGCGCCCTGCACCCGGTGAAGATGAGCGAGCGGGTAGTCGTCGAGAAGAAGTAGGCGGTCGAAGGCCGAAAGCGCCACGCGGGCGATCCTCAGCCTGCGCGCTTCGGGCGGTCTTCCCAGCTCTCTTCGCGGACGTAGAGTCCGTGCTCGGTCTTCTCCCAGTAGAAGGGCTTTCGGATGAGTTGGATCAGACCCTTCCAGGCGGCCACCGACATCAGCGCCCAGTAGAGCGGAATGAGAAGGGCGTACTTGACGAGGTGGTTGTAGCCTCGGTAGGCAGAGCCGGCGGCGGTCACATAGGCAAAAAGGAAGTTGCCGAGGTAGAGCGCGAAGCCGCCCGCGTAGTAGACGACGCCCGGGAAGATCTCGCGAAGGAGCCCCGCCTCGGTCAGCGTCCAAAGGCTCGTCAGGCCCCAGAAGACCGGATTCAGCAGGAAGACCAGGAAGGTGCCGCCAACCACGAGTTGGAAGCTGAGCCATCGCCTCAGCCCGATCTCCCGCATCAGAATTATCGGATGTCGCATCTGCACCAGCCAGGTCTGGATGTAGCCCTTGACCCAGCGCGACCTCTGGCGAACCCAGTTGCGGACCTCCGAGGTCGCTTCCTCATAGGTCGTCGAGTCGACGACGGCGACCCGATAGCCATGCTTGTAGAGGCGGATCCCCAGGTCCGCGTCCTCGGTGACGTTGAACGGGTCCCATCCACCGAGCTCGTCGAGCTTCTCGCGGACGAAATGGTTCGATGTGCCGCCGAGCGGAATCGGCACGTTGGTCGCGTCGAGGCCCGGTAGGAAGAGGTCGAACCACATCGAGTACTCGGTCGTGAACCAGCGCGTGAGCAGGTTCTGATTTGGGTTGTAGTAGTTGAGCCGCGCCTGGACGCAGATAATCTTGGGGTCGTTGGCGTTGCGCAGCGATGCGACGACCTTCTTCAGCTGATCCGGCTCAGGCTCATCTTCCGCATCGAAGATCACGACCATCTCGCCGCGCGCGTGGGGAAGCCCGTAGTTGCAGGCTTTCGGCTTCGTCTTCGGATGAGCATGCGGGACTACGAGGGCCTGGAACTGTGGTGGCAGCGAGATGCTCTCGATCGCGGCGATCGATTCCAGATCGTCCTCCTCAAGGAGAAGTTTGACGTCAAGCTTGGTCGGCGGGTAGTCGAGCCTCTGGATCGAGGCGACCAGGTGCGGGATCACGCTCGCTTCCTTGTAGAGCGGCACGAGAATCGTGTACACCGGAAGCGTTCGCTCGTTGATCTCGGCGACGTCAGTGTCGGTTATCGGTAGGTGGAGGTCGTGCTCGAGGCTGCGGTAGACGAGCCAGAATCGGTAGAGGCCGAAGGCGAGGTAGAAGCTGACCGCGAAGATCGAGATCGCGACGATCGTCGCGATCGGCTGGAGCAGTCCGCCGACCGTGAGCGCGAGGGCGAAAAGGGCGATCGCGACCTTTTGACCGCGAGACAGAACGAAATGGGCGGACTCCTGGGGCGCGGTTTCGACGAGCTCGTGGACCGCGTTCCTCACGTATTGGTCGCCATAGACGCGGTGCAGGAGACGATCGATCGCAGAGGCAGGGGCGAGCATGATCCGGAGCGGCATGCTCGTGTGCTCGCGAATTGCGGCCAGCGCGTTCTGGTCCTCCTTGTCGACCATCGCGATAACCAGCGTTTCGCCTACGACCTCGAGCGGGACCACCTGAAAGCGGCGGATGACGCCCTCGGGTAGGAGCGCGACGGCGCGCTGCTCGGGCCGGATCGTGTCGAGGTCGACCTCGGTGAGCCGAGATTGCTCGGCCAGCGCGCTCGCGATTGCATCGTCCGAAAGCCCGCTCACGTGCATCAGGATCTGGCCCATGCGATCACCCGTGCGCTCCTGGATCTCGAGCGCATCGTCGATCTCGTTGGCCGTGACCAGGCCGCGCTCGAGAAGCAGCTCGCCGAGATGGCGGTGGCGCGAGGGCGCGTCGAACCCAACCTCGGCAGGCGCGTCCGGCTCGACGGCCAAAGCTTCGGCGGCCTCGTCGAGGTTGGGCTCGGTGACAGCCGGTTCGGAGACCTCGGCGGGCGCCGGTGCCGCGTCGGTGCCCAGCGCGAGCTGCACCCACGGCATGGATTGACGATGGAAGGTGCGTCCGATCGCCCGCATCAGCTCGTCCTCGGGCGCGATCACCCAGCGTGGCTCACGACCGGTGACCGTTCGCACCACACGCTGCACGATCGGATCCTCGGGATCGGAGGTGGCGACCGTGATTATCCGCCCGTCGGCCTCGAGCGGCAACACGCCAAGCGCATGGCAGAGGTCATAGCCAAAAATCGCTGCGGCCTCGCCATCGATCGGGTCGATCAGCCGCCCGTCCGGACGAGTCCACCGGTCGAGCGAGAAGATCGGCAGGCCGGTTCGCCCGGCGACCACCTCGAGCCGGTCGCTCGCCTCCTCGGGGCGACCCTCGAAGTGGCGACCGCGCCGCGGTGCTCGCGGGGCCCTGGCACCGTAAACCCAACGCTGCGCGGAGGCGATCGCCCCTGCACCGGCGCTGACCGGCTCGATGTCGCGGCCGAGCATCGCCGCGACTGTCTCGAGGCCGCGCTCGGTCGGCCGAGCGAAGGCCACCACTGCCTCATTCTCGTCGGCGGCTAGGACGACGGCGCCGTAGGCGCGCGCGGTCGAGACGTCGAGCAGTCGCGCCGCATCGGAGTCGAGTTCCTCGTACTGGAGGTCGAAAAAGGGCAGCGAGTCCAGCGCGATCGCCTGCGGGCTTTCTCCTCTGACCCGGGTCACGTTCGCTTCCTGAGCAGCTGATCGCCAGCGTAGAGAATGATGAAGCCGACAAACGCGATCAGCGGAACGAGCGCGAAGAAAAACCACATCGCGAGCATCCCCGCGAGTCCCACGACTACCGTGAAAAGCATCCGGATGACGTTGTCGTAGTTGCGCATACCCGTCCAAAGGCCCCGGCGCAAGGCTACTGCGAGGCGCTCTCCTCGCCCTGCAAACGTACGAGAATCAATCCATCCTTGGCCTCGACGCTGTTCACCGCCGGCATATTCCGAATCGCCTCGGCGAGTCCAGCCTCGTCGTTACTCGCGACCTCGACGTCGACCTCCTGGTTGGAGAACCTTCGAACGTAGACGGCATCGACCCGCGCAAGCGCCGCGAGCTCACGCTCGAAGCGCATCACGGCAAGGAAGCTCTCGAAGGGGCCGGCCTTTAGGGCGGCGAGGCTGGCGCGAGTCGTCACCACCGGCGGCTTCGGGGCGACGCGGGGGCCGGGGGAGAGTGGAGAGCGAGAACGAGGGGGGTGAGGCTCAGTGGGCGCCGGCGCCCCGGGGAGCTCGGCGGCATGTCCGGAGATCGCCGCTCCCGATCCTCTCGTCGACGCCGGCGAACCGCCCCCCGACGGAAGCCAGGCGGGTGGGGCCGGGGACTCGACGACATCGCCGCCGCCCTCTTCGAGCTGCTCGAGAGCGCGGCCCGAGTCCTGAAGGGCTTCGCGCAGGTCGAACCGCAACTCCTCGCGGATCCGAAGCAGATCACCGACTTGGCGCGTGGCTCGACCGACGCCGATCCTGATCTGCTCCCAGATCCGGTCGCGTTCGGCCTTCGCCTCGATGATCAGCGCCTCGGCTCGGGCGCTCGCCATTCGTTCGCTTTCGGCCGCTCGCAGATCGGCCTGCGCGGTTATCTCGTCGGCTCGGCGACGGGCCTCGTTCTCCAATTCGCCGGCTAGACGATGGGCGCTTGCGAGCGTTCGCACCGCCTGCGCCTCGGTGCTGATCGAAGATTCTGAACGCGCCTGCCAGGCTCCCGGCGGATCGCCTTCGCCGGCCCCGCCGGGTTCGCTTCGTCCACGGGGATTGAGCGGTGTCGGGCCGGAGCTTGAGGGATTCATCGTGCCGTGTCGAAGAGAAGGTTCGCGGCTTTCGGCTCAGCGCCCGGAAGCGTCTACATAGCTACTTCGTGTCGCGCCCGGCCGTCCCTGCCCGGATCGCGAACAATTCTAGACCGCGGTGCAGAGGAGTGAGGCGGTTGCCTCCGCGAACAGCGAGCAGGCACTTCTCGCAAGTAGGCCGATACGCTCGCCCTCGAGGTGCGCTCGAGAGTGGAAATGCACTGACCGCCGAGACACGAGCGGCGACGACGGCGCAGGCCGTGGCCGACCCGCTCAAACTCTATGATTCCCGCTATCGGGGGGGATATCTGGCAGCGCGCCTCGACTGCGGCTACGACGCTTGCATGCTTGCGGCGCTGGACTGGTCACTATCGCTGGCTCGCGGTTCGTTCCGACCCGTGAACGACGTGCTCGACTTCGGCTGCGGCCGCGGCAGGTACCTGGAGCTGATCGCCAACGAGCTGCCCGGAGCGATGGTGCGCGGTTGCGAGCTCTCACCTGTCGCGGTGCAGAGCTGTCGTCGTGATTATCCCGAGTTCGAGGTTTTGCCGATGAATCAGTCAGCCGCGCCGTTCGCGTCCGAGGCCTTCGACCTGATCGCCTGCCTCGAAGTGATCGAGCATACGCCCGATGCTGGGGCCACAGCCCGCGAGCTCAGGCGTCTCCTTCGTCCCGGCGGCTCCGCGATCGTCACGACGCCTTGTTCGAACCGGGGCTCGGGGCCATGGCTCTACAACGCTCTGACCCGGGGGTTCGAGGACACGCCCGACGGGATCGGCCGCTTTGCCACCGACGACCCGGCCCACCTGCGACGCCTGACCACACGCAAGCTCTCCGCCCTCCTCCAGGACGCCGGTCTGCAGATCCGCGCTATGCGCTGGTGGTCGCATGGCTTCACCGCGGTTGCGGACACAGTTCTCGCAGGGCTCTCCCTGCCGTTGCGCGTACGTGCCGGAATCGCCAGGCTCGACTGGCGGCTGTTCCGTCGCCTCCCCAACGGTGGGGCGGTGGTCGTCGTGGCCGAGCGAGCTCGATGAGCGTCGCGGGTCGGCCGGCGCGGCGGGCCAGCGATCGCTCAGACGCAGTGGGGCGAGCGGGAACGCGAGCCGCCGAGTCGGCGCCGATCGAAGAGTCGAGCGAGGCGATTCTCGAAGCGGTTGTCCCGGTACCTCCCTCGAAGGGTCGCGCCAAGGGTCTGATCCGCTCGGGGGCGATCGTGGCGCTGGCCGTCGCCATCTCGAACCTCCTCAACGTGGTCTTCCAATTGATCACCGCCCGGCTGCTTCAGCCGGCGGAGTACTCGCTGCTGGTCGCGCTGCTCTCGATCATCTTGATCGCAAACGTTCCGATCCTTGCCTTGCAGGCACGGGTCGCGCGTGATGTGGCTCGTGCGCTCGAAGGCGGACGCGAGCGCGAGGCGGGGGGCATCCTGATCGAGAGCCTGCGCCCGGTCGGTCGATGGGGCGCGGTCGTCCTTGTCGTCGGTGCCGTGGTAGCGGTCCCGGTGGCGATCCTGGTCAACGTCGAGCGTCAGCTCCCGGTGGTGGCGGTCGTGGCGGTGATCATCGTCACCCTGCCGCTGCCGATCACTTTCGGAGGGCTTCAAGGGAGCCAGCAGTTCACCCTGCTCGGGATCAGCCAGGTCGTCTACGCGAGCGTCAAGCTGATCGTCGGGATCGGACTGGCGATCGCCGGCTTCGGTGCAAGCGCAATCGTCTTCGGGCTCGCCGGAGCGACAATGGTCACGGTCCTCGCCTCGCTCTACTGCCTGCGCGGCCTGATCGCTCGCGGCAGGCATACCGCGAACCGCCGCAGGAAGCTGCTCGACAGCTACACGCTCGGCTCCGCCGGAATTCTGGCCGCGATCGTCACCCTCACCAACATGGACCTGCTCGTCGCGCGGGCCTTCTTCGACGCGGACACGGCCGGCATCTACGCTGCGGTCAGCGTTGCGGCGAGAAGCTTGCTGCTTCTGCCGATCATCGCCACGACCGTGCTCTTCCCTCGTGTGGCCGTTCTACGCGACCTCGCGGCGGAGCGCAACCACCTGCTCGCGGGCCTCGTTGCCGTGGCCGCGCTTGGCGTCGTAATCCTGCTCTTCTTTTTCCTGATTCCCGGGCCGCTGATCGAGCTCGGCTTTGGATCGGACTACATCCCAGGCGAAGGTTGGCTCGGACCGCTCGGCGCGGCGATGCTGATCTACGCACTCGTCGAGGTGTACTGCTTCCATTTCCTCGCCGTCGGCCGCCTTCGCTACGGACTCGTCCTCGGCGGCGGCGTGATCCTGCAACTGGCCCTGTTTGCTTTTTTCCACAGCAATCCAACGGAGATAATCGCCGTCCAGGTGGTCGTTGCCGTGCTGCTTCTCGCCGCCAGCGAGGCCTTCGACCACGGTCACCCAGAGGGGTCCGATTAGCCGATGTCACCGTCCGGATCGTGGGGCATGCTTTGGAGGTGAGAGCCAGTGCTCGTGCGGAAGCGTCCGAGTCTGGGGGGTCCGAGCTCGCGATCGCGGACCATCCCGGACTGATCTCGGTCGTGATTCCGGCCTACAACGAGGAGGGGCAGATCGAGCATTGTCTGCACGACACTCATGAGACCCTGAGCGCTATGGGCGCGCGGTTCGAGGTGATCGTCGTCGACGACGGGTCGTACGACGAGACGCTCAGCTTGGCGTTGCTGACCGCTGAGAAGCTCGGCGAGGTACGGATCGTCACCTACCCCGAGAATCTCGGCAAGGGCTTCGCGCTGATCGAGGGTGCGAAGAGCGCTCGAGGCGACCTAGTGCTCTTCGTCGACGCCGATCTGGAGGTGCACCCGCGCCAGGTCGCGGCGCTCTACCAAGCCCTGATTCGAAGCGAAGCCGATGTGGTGATCGGATCGAAGCTCCACGCGGACTCGACGATCGATTACCCGCTCAAGCGGCGGATACTCTCACGCGGGTATTACGTGCTCGTCCGCACGCTCTTCCGCCTGCCCGTGCACGACACCCAAACCGGCCTGAAGCTTTACCGGACCGAGGTTCTCCGGCGCGTCGCCGGGCGAATCCTGGTCAAGCGCTTCGCCTTCGATCTGGAAGCGCTCGTAAATGCGGACCGACTCGGTTATCGGATCGTCGAGGCGCCGGTCGTCGTCACGCGCGAACGCCCTTATCCGCGAGTGGGAGCGGCGGATGCGCTCATGGTGGCACGGGATACGCTGGCGATCTGGTACCGGGCCAACATCCGCCGCTGGTACGACAAGGTCGGCTCGGAGGCGGACGCCGCAGCGTCCGAGGGTGAGGTGGCGCTGGCCCCCGAGGGCGTTCCCGGTTTCGCTCGCGAGCAGATGGTCGAGCGGCGGGCTGACCTGGAGGGGCGGAACCGATGAAGGTGGCGATGACGGTCAATTCGCTTCCGCTCGGAGGAACGCAGAAGGCCCTTCAGACACACGCGCTCGAGCTCGTCAGGAGCGGCCATGAAGTCCGTGTGGTCGCGGTGGGGGAGGGAGGCCCGCGCGCGAAGAGGCTGAGCGATGGCGGCGCGGAGGTCGTTATCGCCGACGGCAACCGCCACCGCCTCGCCGAGATGTTGCAAGGGGCGGATGTGGTCCACATGTATCGCGACGGGATCGGTGAGCGGATGGCGCCCGCAGCGTGCCGCGCGGCGGGGATCGAGCTGCTCGTGGAGTCGAACATCTTCGGGGCGGTGGACGTGTCTCCCGACGAGGCGCAATTCTCCTGTCACCTGCTTCCGAGCAAGTTCTGCGCGCTTCGATACCGATGGCGTACCGGGATCGAGATGGCGCCCTTTCACGCGCGACACCGGGTTTCGTACTGGCCGGTGGACGTCGATCGGATCCGTGGGAACGCTCCACCGCCCGATCAGGCGAAGCGAGCCCTGGGACTCGATCCGACGCGCCCCGTGGTCGGCAGGATCGGGCGCGCCGATGACCGTAAGTGGCGGAACATCATCGTCGACATGGTCCCGCACCTGCTCGAGCTCGTGCCCGAGGTTCAGGTCGCGATGGTCGGAGCGACCCCGGCAAAGCTACGGCGACTCGAGCGCCTCGGCGTGCTCGACCGGACGCGCCTGTTCGAGCCGACCGCGGACGAGGCTGAGCTGGCGGCGATGTACGCGGCCTGCGATGTCTTCGTCACCGCAGCGGAGATCGGGGAGTCGCACAGCTACGCGATCGAAGAGGCGATGACCCTCGGTGTGCCCGTCGTCACCTGCTCGACCCCCTGGGTCGACAACGCTCAAATCGAGCAGATCGACGAGGGGGTCACCGGTCATGTCGCCAACCACCCGCGTGCCTTCGCCGAAGCGGTTGCGTCGATCGTCTCGGACCCGGAGCGCCGACGTCGCCTGGGCGAGGCCGGGCGCCGAAAGGCGGAGTCCCTGTATGACTCGAAACCGCTCACCGAGCAGCTGGTGCGTCTGTACGATTCGCTTCTGCGCGATGGATCGGTGCCGGAGGAGTGGTCTCCGGACCTGGAGGAAGTGGACGCATTCGAGCAGGAGTACGAGCGCCGGCTGACCGCGCAGTACCGAACGCCCACGCCGAAGGAGCGACGCGAGATCGAGATCGACAGGATTCGCGAACGGGCGGCGTGGGCGGCACGGGCCGCGATCTCCACCGCGAACCCGAAGGGCATGGCGACGATCTACTGGGCTGCGCGCGCGCGCCTTGCGAGGGCGCGTCGATGACCCCGGCCAGCACCCAAGCGTCTCTCGACGGCGCGCAAGAATCCCCACCGAAGGCGCTGACGGTGACGGCGATCGTGATCGCGGCCGAGCTGACCGATTTCGGCCGACGCTGCATGGCCCATCTGCTCGAGTTGCCGGAACAGCCCGAGGTTCTCTTCGTGCCCGACGAGCCCGTGGACGGACTCGACCCCCGGATCAAGATGATCCCATCCGGCCTCGGCGCGGTGCTTGGCGAGAAGCGCCAGATCGGGCTCGAGAACGCGAGCGGTGAGGTCGTCGCGCAGATCGACGACGATGCCTATCCGCACTCGAGCTGGTTGCGTATCGCGACGTCGGCTCTGGCTCGCGATCCGGAGATCGTTGCGGTCGTCGGGCCCAACCTGACACCACCGACGGATTCCCCGCTCGAGCGACTGAGCGGCGACGTTTACGCGTCGCGGCTGGTCTCGGGACCGGATCCGTGGGCATACCGGATCGCCGGCGAGCGCGATGTCGCCGATGCTCCCGGCGCCAACCTCGTGATCCGCAGAGCCGAGGCTCTCGAGATCGGCTATGAGGGCGGCGTCGGAGAGGACACCCGCTTCCTGAACGAGCTCGTCGCAAGGGGCCTTCGAATCCGATACCTCCCTGCGGCGATCGTCTTCCACAGCCGGCGGCCACTGTGGCGTAGGCACCTTCGTCAACTCTTCCGCTGGTCCCGAGCGCGAAGCGCTTCCGCCCGGGCGCTGCGTGGCAACTCGCTGCAGCCGACGTTCTTCGCCCCCTCGGCGCTCTTGATCGCGATCGCGTCCGGAGCTGTCGTTCGCGGGCGCCTCCAGCGAGTCTGGCGCGGCGGGATGCTCGCCTATCTGGTCTGTTGCATAGCGGCCGGTGCGAGCCGCTCGCCAGGGCGCTGGTGGCGGTTGAGCCTCGCGATCGCCGCCACGCACGTCGTCTACGGGTTCGGATTCCTGCAGGGAATGCTCGGCGCGTCGCCGCCAGAGCGCGCACCGCAGGGCGAGCAGCCGCCGAGCCCGCCGGTGCCGCGATGACGGTTGCCACGACCCGAGCGCCGGCCCGATCGGAACCCACGTTCCTCGGCGACCCGGTCGAGAGTGAGCCGCCGCGGCAGGGGTGGTGGAGCCGCCGGGCCCCGTTGATCGCGATGGCGGCTGTCTTCATCTCCTTCTTTGCCTTGTACTTCGCGATCGGCTACCACGTCGTCGTCGACCTCCACCTCGTCAACTTCGACTCGCTGTCGCGCCTTTCTCACGCCTACTTCATCTGGTGGAACGATCCCCCGAAGCTCGCCGCGATCGGGTTCATCTGGCCACCCATGCAGACGCTCGTCTACCTGCCGGTCTCGCTGATCAAGCCGCTCGCTGTCTCGCTCGCCGCGATCCCGATGGTCTCGGCCTTCTTCATGGCCGGCACGATCCTCGTCCTGGATCGCACGCTCGCGCTGACCGAGGTTCGGTGGTTCGCTCGGTGGCCGCTCGTGCTCGTCCTGGGTCTCAACCCGATGATCGTCTGGTACGGCGCCAACGGGCTGGGCGAGGCCGTTTACCTCTTCTTTCTCACCGCCGGGGTCTATTTCCTGGTCCGCTGGAGCATGGTGCGCCGGACGCACCTGCTGGCGATGGTCGGGCTGGCGATCGGGTTTGGGATCCTCTCGCGCTACGAGATCATTCCCTTCGCGATCGTGATCGGCGCCGGCATAGCGACGCTGGTCGGTGGTAGCCGGCGGGCCCGTGCATCGCAGGAGCTCGAAGGCTCACTGCTCCTCTACCTCGCTCCCGTCGCCTACGCCGGCGCGGCGTGGATGTTCTTCAACTGGCTGATAATCGGCGATCCGATCAGCTTTCTGGCGATCAGCCCGACGGAGGCGGACATCGGCGCGCCGGCGCAGTCCACGACCGCGATCGTGCCCCCAGGTCACGACCTGGCGACGACCGTCGAGCAGGTGCTGGCGCTCAACATCGGCCTGTTTCCCCTCGCCATCCTCGTAGTCCCGCCGCTCCTGCTCACCGCCGCGCTCAAGCGGGACTTGATGTCGTTGATCCTGGTCGCGCTCCTCGGCACGAATGCGGTGGTTACGGCCGCGCTCTTCCTCGACAGCGGCGAGTCGAACCTTCTTCAGCTTCGTTACAACATGCGCGCGATTCCGCTGGCCCTGATGGGCGTCGGATGGCTCTACTACATGTGGCGCCCGAAACCGATGCGCGCAGCGATCGTCGTGGCGACCCTCGCAATACTCCTCGCCTCGCTGGCCGGTACGTGGCGGATGATGCAGACCTACCCCTTCCAGGGCGAGGAGAACCTGTTCCTGGCCGCCCTGACCTCGGGCGAGAGCCAGGAAGGGAATATCTCGATAAGCGGCTTCCCCAACGGGATCGGCGACGAGCAGGAAATCGCCGATTGGGTGGACGCAAACGTCGCGGACGACGAGCACGTCCTCACCGATGACGCCCAGACCTTCGGAATCCTGTTGCTCTCGGGGCATCCGGAAAGGTTCTTCGACCGCATCGACAAGGGCGACGAGCGCTGGCAAGCGGCGCTGGACGCACCGTTCGGGACCGTCGACTACCTGCTGATCTCGACGGACAAGCGTTGCCCCTCGCCCTGCGTGGACCTGGTCCGGGAGCGATACCCGGACCTGAGCACCAGCGACCCCGAGGCGGGGTTCACGGTTGTGCTGCGCACGAAGCGGTACCTGCTCCTGGAAGTGGCCGAGATGCCGCCGGACGTCGATGGACGGCTGCCGTCGGGCTCGCCGTGAAAGCCGGCACCTTCGCTGCGATCGTCATTCTCGGCTGGTGGTCCGGCTGTGCGTTCAATCCCCTACCCGCCGAAACTCAGCCCGCGGTTGGCATTCAAGACGTGCGCATCGTCGAGGGCATCGGCGGGTCGAAGCGTTACACCAGCTCGGTCGAGGTCGATCCCGGCGACCTCGTTCAGATTCGTACACAAATCGCACATGGGCAGACGGTGGACATCGCTGCGCCCGAGGCGCCGGCCGACAGGGTCGAGATTGTTGCGACCGGTGAGAAGAGCAGCGCCTCGACCGAGCTCCGGGCCGCCGGCGATCGCCCGATTTCGATCAGCGGCGCGGACCAGTTCTTCCCGGGCGGTGTCGGAATTCAGAACCTGAGCGACGAAGCCGAGCTTCGATTGCGGGTGTCGGTCCCGCGCCTGCCGGGCGCCGAGCAGGGCCTGACCGGCTTCAGGTTCACGACGAAGGTCGTGACCGATGAAGCCGGATGACGCGCAGGTCGTGCTCCACGCGGACGACCTCGGGTTCTCTCGCGGGACGAACGCCGGCATTCACGAGGCCGCTGAGCGCGGGCTCCTGTCGAGCTCCTCGCTGCTCGCCAACGGCCCCGCGTTCGAGCAGGCGGTGCGGGAGACGATCCCCGCCTGCTCCGGGATGGGGGTCGGAGTCCACCTCAACCTGACGGAAGGCCCGACGCTCACCAGGCTGGGCTCCGGCTCACTGCTCGGGGGCTCCGACGGTCGCTTCCGGGCCTCGTTCGGCTCGCTTCTCGCAAGGTCCCGCGCATCGAGTCTCCGGGCTGAGATCGAGCAGGAGCTCCGAGCTCAGATCGAGCAGGTCCTGAGCCGGCTTACGGTGGTCGACCACCTGAACTCGCACGAGCACGTCCACGCGATACCGTCGATCTTCGAGCTCGTCTGTCGACTGGCTGGCGATTACGAGATCCCGTTCGTGCGCTTGCCCCGAGAGTCCGCCGCGGTCGCCCTCGCGGGCGCCGAGGCCCGGCCCTGGTATACGCTCAACCTCGTCAAGGTCGGTGTGCTGGATGCGCTCGCGGAGTTCAACTCCCGCACGGCGTCGAGGCTGGAGACGAGGGTCAACGACTGGTTCATCGGAGTCGCCCACACCGGCCGAATGGATGCCGAGGCGGCGATTGCGGGACTCGCCGCGCTGCCGAACGAGAGCGCTGGAGTCGCCGAGCTCCTCTTCCATCCAGCCGTCGCGATCGCCGATCGCGCCGAGCGGTACGTCAGCGCGCGCGCTCGCGACCGCACGCTCGAGCCCCAGCGCCGTCAAGAGCTGGAAGCGCTCTGCGATCAGCGACTCGCGAGCCAGATCGAGCGGCTGGGGCTCGCGGTTACCTGCTTCGGCTGCCTCAGCGGTCGCTCCGATCACGATCACCAGGTCAGGGTGGGGGCGCCCGCCGTCCCCAAACGGATCTCGAAGCCGCCGCCGCTTCGCACCTTCGCGATCGTCGACGACGACCCGCTCTACCACCCCACCTACCTGCAACGCCTGGTCTGCGAATGCGAGGACATCGAGCTGGTCGGAGCAGCGGTGGTCCGACGACCCGGAGGTACCGGCCCCGAGCGCTATATGCGCTCTCAGATCCGCCGCCTGCGACCGTCAGAGCTGTTCAGGCTGAGCATCAAGCAAGTCGGGCCTCTGCTGCGCCGGCGTTTCCAGGCTGATCCCCCC
The DNA here is from genome assembly GCA_050996575.1 of Solirubrobacterales bacterium. GTDB lineage: Bacteria > Actinomycetota > Thermoleophilia > Solirubrobacterales > 70-9 > DASUSH01. Next base: position 23,058 of record JBPCRS010000030.1, on the reverse strand, counting down.
GGCTCGGCGGTGACCGCGACCCTGGCCCGGCACGGAGTCCCGGCGCGGATCGTCGCCTCCGTCAACGACGAACACTTTCTCGACCACGTTCGCGGGTTCGCACCGGACCTGGTCCTCTCGTCGAACTCGTTGATCTTCAAGCCGCCCCTGCTCGAGCTGCCCCGGATTACCTGCATCAACCGCCACAGCGCGCTTCTTCCCGCCTACGGTGGGGTTCTGCCGGTGTTCCGCGCCGTGCAGAAGGGGGAGCCATTTGCCGGCGTCAGCGTTCACCGCATGGTTCCCGGGATCGACGAGGGAGAGGTGCTGGCTCGGCGCTGGATCCCGATCTACCCGGGCGACTCCCTCCAGCATCTGTACGAGATCTGTTACCAGCTCAGCTTCGACGTCACCGCCGAGGCGGCGGCGCGGCTTCGCTCCGATCCGCAGGCTCCGGGGCTCGACGACGAGGGTCTGACCCCGAGCTATTACAGCTGGCCCGACGAAGCGGACTGGGAGGAGTTTCGTGCCCGCGGCGGTCGCTTGGCCTAGCTGACCGTGCCAATACGACCGGGTCGTGGACGAGCGGATAAACTGCGCGAGCTTTGGCAGGCGCAAGCACCCCGCAGAAACCGTCAGGGGCGCTTCTCGCCTTAAACGTGATGGTCCACCAGCTCGACCATCTCGAGAACTTCCGCGAGACGACCGGATGCGACTGGCGCGGCCTCTCGAACATCGTCGAGCTCGGTGGCGGCTACGGGAGCATGGCAAGGTTGGTGCGGCGCGCAGCCGCGGGAACCCCCTCCGACCTATGTGATCGTCGACCTTCCGGTCGCCTGCATGTTGCAGTGGCTCTTCCTGGCAACGGTGTTCGGAGAGGATTCGGTCCGCCTTGCGAGCGCGCCTGGCGAGGCGGTCCTCGATCGCGGCATCACGATCGTCCCAGCCGGTCTCGCTGACGAGATCGCGCCGCGAGGGGACTTGTTCATCTCGACTTGGGCGATGAGCGAGCACGGCGGTAACCGAGGGCCTCGCGATCGAAGCCGGCGCGGTCACACAGTCGATCCCGCTCTCGCGGGATCGATACGCGTTGCTTTGAGCCGCTCTCATCAGCGGCCCGCTCAGGACGGGCGGCGGGGCTGGCCGCCGGTGATGGTGTCGGCGCGGCGACTATGGCCGACCGGCAGTCCGGCGGCCTCCCTCGACCCTGACTCGGCGAGATGGGCGCGCCGCCGCCGGATGTAGAGGCGGCGCTGGATGAACAGGGTGAGGACCCCGGCGAGGGTGATCGAGACCAAGGTGAGCGAGAGCTGAGCCATCGCACCGGCCCACTCGTCGGCGTCGCCGAGCGCGGCGGCGACGCCGATGTTGGCCGCGGCCGGGATCGTCGTCACCGAGATCAGCACGCCGACGAGCGCTCCCGATTTCGCCGCGGTAAGCGAGAGGACGCCCGCGGTTCCGGCGAAGAAGGCAACGAGGAAGGAGAAGAGGTCGGGATTGGAGATGAAGCTGGTGAACTGCCCATCGGCTCCGGAGACGAATGAGCTCGGCAGCAGGTCGAGCCCGTTGAGCGCGAGCGTCATCAGAAACGCCGCCGAGATCCCGATCGGGAAGCCGACGGCGAGCGCCTTCATCGAGCGGCGGGCAAGGTCGCGGCGGCGCTCGACCGCGGCGACGCAGAGGCCGGCAAGCGGCCCGAACTCGGGGCCGACGACCATCGCGCCGATGATCAGGATCGTCTGGTCGAGGAAGATCGCGCAGGCCGCGATCAGGCAGGCGAGGACCATGAAGGCGACGAAGCTCGCCGAAAGCTCGATGCTCTCCGACGTTCGCGACTCGACCTCCTCCCAAACGACGGCGTCGCTGGGCAGCCCCCGGGCGGCCTTCTCGGCCGCGTTGGCGGCGTCGGAGATCTGCGAATCGATCGTCTCCATCGCGATCGAGCCCTCGTGGTCGATCTCGAGCTCCTTGAGGTCGCCGATCAGCACGCTCGCCTCCTCGCGGGCGACGTCGCAGAGGATCACGTCGCCCTCGGGCTGGCGGGCGACGCCCTCGAGGTAGATCAGGTTGCAAACCGAGTCCGTTCGCTCGAGCAGGTCGAGCGCGTGGTCGGATTGGTAGGAGGGGACGACGATTCGCAGGTGCACCATCGGAGCTAGCGTAATCGTCGTGCTCACCGACTATCACCTGCACCTGCGGCCCGACGAGGCCGGTACGAGTGCCGCCGAGTACTTCACCGAGGCCAACGTCGAGCGCTACCTCGAGGCGGCGGCAAGGGCCGGGGTGGGGGAGATCGGAGTCTCCGAGCACGTCTACCGCTTCCGCGACTCGCTCGCTGTCTGGGACCACGAGTTCTGGCGCGAGCAGGCGACCGACGACCTGACCGAGTACTGCGAGTTCGTGCGCTCGACGCCGCTTCGGCTCGGGATCGAGATGGACTTCGTGCCCGGCGCTGAGGACCGCATAGCGGCACTGCTCGACTCGCACGAGTTCGACTACGTCGTCGGCTCGGTCCACTTCGTCGGCGACGGCGCCGTCGACCATCCCGACTACGACGCCTGGGCGGCCGGCGGTGACGCCGATCGCGTCTGGCGACGCTACTTCGAGGCGGTCGCGGAGGCCGTGCGATCGGGCCTGTTCGACATCCTCGCCCACCCCGACCTGGTCAAGATCTGGGGCACGGCACGGCCGCTGCCCGAGCGCGATCCGCGCTACTTCTACGAGCCCGCGGTCGAGGCGGTCGCCGAGTCTCAGATCGCGGTCGAGGTTTCGACCGCCGGGCTGCGCAAGCCCGTCGCCGAGATCTATCCGGCGCGAGCGCTCGCCGAGATGTGCGTTGACGCCGGGGCGCCGTTTGCGCTCTCCTCGGACGCGCACCTGCCCGAGCACGTCGGCTTCGGCTACGACGCCGCTCGCCAGTTCCTGGATGATCTCGGCGTGAGCGAGATCGCTGCCTTCGAGCACCGCAAGCGGACGATGGAGCCGATCGGGTGAGGGTCGGGAGCGGCTACGACAACCACCGCTTCGCCGATGCGGGCGCGGGCCGCCTGCTCCTCCTCGGCGGTGTCGAGATCGACCACGACCGTGGCCTCGACGGGCATTCGGATGCGGACGTCCTCGCCCATGCGGTGATCGACGCGCTGCTCGGCGCAGCCGGGCTCGGCGACATCGGCACCCAGTTCCCAGACACCGACGAGACCTGGCGCGACGCCGATTCGATCGACCTGCTGCGGACAGTGCGCGGGATGATCCGGGGCGTCGTCCTGAACGTCGATGCCACCGTTATCTGCGAGGCACCGCGCCTCGCCGGGCAGCGGCTCGAGATCGAGCGCAACCTGAGCGAGGTGCTCTCGGCGCCGGTCAGCGTCAAGGCGACGACGAACGAAGGCATGGGCTGGATCGGGCGCGGCGAGGGAATCGCCTGCATCGCGGTCGCGCTGATTGACGGATAGCTGGCAGGGACGGGCGTTTGTCTCGCGACCGGACGGAGCGCCCCGTGCCTAACCGCGACGCCTCAGCCGCTCGCTCAATAGGCTCCTGCGCGATGGGGATTCGATCGACCCTGGGTGAGTTCGCCGGCCACGTTCCCGGTGCGTCCGCCGTGCGCAAGATCCCGGCCGGCCCGCTCGGCCCGATCGTCGATGCCCCGTTCAACGCAAAGACGCTCTACGAGGCCGGCGTTATCGGGGGGACTCGTCCCGACAAGCTGGTGAAAGCGCTTCGCGAGCTGCGCCGCTGGGGTGCATCGCCGGCCGCCGGGATCGCGGCGGCGAACATCACCCGGCCCGAGGAGATCATGATCGTCGACGAAGCCGGCTCGCTCAGCTTCGCCGAGATGCACCGGCGCTCGAACGCGCTCTCGCGGGCGCTCGCCGACCAGGGCATCGGCCCCGGCGACGGCGTCGCGATCATGTGCCGAAACCACCGCGGCTTCATCGATGCGACGCTCGGATGCGCCAAGCTCGGCGCCCACGCGCTCTACCTCAACACCGCCTTCGCCGCGCCGCAGCTCGCCGGTGTCGTCGAGAACGAGCGCCCAAGCGGACTGATCTACGACGAGGAGTTCCGCGAGCTGCTCTCTGAGGCGCTCGAGGCGCCCGGCGGCGACGAGCTCAAGCGCCTCATCGCCTGGTCTGATCGCGGCGAGGATGACGCACCCGCGCAGGCCGCGACCGGAGACACACCCGAGCTTGCGCTCGAAGACCTGATCGCCGGCGCCGACGGCTCGGACGTAAGCCCGCCCGACGAGGCCGCCCGATTCATCATCCTCACCTCGGGCACGACCGGGACGCCGAAGGGAGCGCAGCGCTCCTCGCCCGACTCGCTCGCCCCGATCGCGGCAATGTTCTCGCGGATTCCGCTCCGCGCCGAAGAGCGGACGATGATCGCCGCACCCCTTTTCCACTCATGGGGCATGGCCCACTTCCAGCTCGGCCTCTCGTTGCGCTCGACCTACGTCCTGCGCCGCAAGTTCGATCCCGAGGAGACGCTGCGGGCGACGGCGGAGAGCGGCGCGAGCGCGCTCGTCGTCGTCCCGGTGATGATGCAGCGGATTCTCGAGCTGCCCGAGGAGACGATCCGCGAGTACGACCTCGGCGAGTTGCGAGTCACCGCCGCCAGCGGCTCGGCGCTTCCCGGCGAGCTGGCGACCAAATGGATGGACACCTTCGGCGACAACCTCTACAACCTCTACGGCTCGACCGAGGTCGCCTGGGCAACGATCGCGACGCCGGAGGATTTGCGAGCGGCGCCCGGCACGGCCGGTATCCCGCCGCGGGGGACGATCATCAAGATCGTCGATTCCGAGGGCGCCGGCGAGGTCGACGAGGGCGACACCGGCCGGATCTTCGTCGGCAACGAGATGGCCTTCGAGGGCTATACGGGCGGCGGCGGCAAGGACGACTACCAGGGCTTGCTCTCGAGCGGCGACGTCGGCCATTTCGACGAGGGCGGACGCTTGTTCATCGACGGCCGCGACGACGAGATGATCGTCTCAGGCGGCGAAAACGTGTTCCCGCGCGAGGTCGAGGATCTGCTCGCCGACCACGAGTCGGTCAAGGAGGTCGCGGTGATTGGCGTCGACGACGACGAGTTCGGCCAGCGGCTGAAGGCTTTCGTCGTCATCGGTGACGGCGGCGACGCATCCGAGGACACGCTGAAGAAGCACGTCAAGTCGAACCTTGCCGGCTACAAGGTCCCGCGAGAGTTCGAGTTTCTCGACGAGCTGCCACGCAATGCGACCGGCAAGGTGCTCAAGCGGGAGCTGGTCTGAGAAAGGCCGGCTAAGGGCCTCGTCTGCGTGCCGGCGTAAGGAGCTACTTCTCCGGACCGGCCCACGAACGTGGAATCACCCACGTCCAGTGTGGGTAAATCACCGTTCGTGCTTCGCGCGAGGCGCTTCTGGCTACGCCGGGGCGCTCTCGCGGCCGGCGCGGCGGCGGGCCGCCTCGGCGCGGAGCTTTTCGTGCTCGACCTGGCGCTTGAGCTGGTGCAGCGAGCGCCGCAGATGGCTCGAGATCGTCGGTGAGGAAACCCATTCGGAGATCAGGCCGGGGATGCCGGCGCCGGCGACGCCGTAGGCGTAGCGGAGCTCGATCCTGGTCCGGCCCTCATCGACCTCGCGAAGCCGGAAGCGGCCTCGCTGGTCGACGCCCGTGACCGAATTCCAGGCGAGGTCCTTGGGCTCGTCCCACTCGACCATCTCGACCAGCCCGCCGACCTCGGCGGAGCCAACTCGGAACAGCATCCGGTAGCGAGCGCCAAGGCCGCTGCGAATCTCGCCGGCAACCTCCCAGCGGGTCACGCCGGCCATGAAGTGAAGCCAGTTCGCGGGATCCTCGATGTAGTCCCAGACCTGCTGCGTCGTCGCCGAGACGACTATCGATTCCTTCAGTCGCATCAGCCGATCACCGGGTAGCGGCGCTCGGCGTAGAGCGAGTCGAGCGTCTTCTGCATCTTGCCGGTTACGTGCTCGTAGATCTCGTCGATGTCGGGTTCGGGGCCGAACTCCTGCTCGAGGTCGATCGGCGGCAGCACCTCGACAGTCAGCTTCGCCGGCAGCGGAATGTGGCCGAGGAAGTCGCCCACGTTGAGCCCCCAGGGCGCCGCAATCGAAAGCGGCAGGACCTTCAGCCTGAAGAGCTTGTCGACGCGCAGCAGGCTGGCGAGCCAGTCGCCGCGGGTGAGGAAGATCGCTGTCTCCTGGCCGCCGGCGGAGACGACCGGGACGATCGGCACGCCCTCGTTGAGCGCGAGGCGGACGAAGCCGCGGCGGCCGTCGAAGTCGACCTTGCCTCCCTCCCAGCTCGAGCGGTGCACCTCCCAGTCACCGCCCGGGTAGACGAGTAGCGCTGCGCCCTCGCGGAGCGCCTGCGCCGCATGTTCGTGCGAGGCAGAGACCGTGCCGTAGCGACGCAGGATCGGGCCGATCGGCGAGGCGAGGACGAGGTTGTGGGCGAGCTGGTAGAAGGGCCGCTCGACGCCGAAATAGGTGTAGAAGGCGAGCGTGAACAGCATCGTGTCCGGCGTCATGTTGCCGCCGGAGTGGTTGCCGACGAGCAGCACCGGCTTGTCCGCGGGGATGTTGCCTAGGTTGCGGACCTCGCCGCGAAACCAGAGGCTCGTCAAAAGCCAGACCGACGGCAGATTGGAGCGGATGTAATCGGGATCGCGATCGTCGAGGTCGGCGGTCAGGGCGCCTGCCATGCGGCCGCCGACGGAGGTCGCGACGGCTTTGCCGGCGCCGGCAAGGCGGCCGGTCAGGCCCGAGGCGAGGCCACCGAGCGCGTCGGTGATCCCAACGCGCGCTTCCTCGGTCGAGGAGCCCGCGTCCTCGTAGTGGCCGCTGCCGTTGCTCGAGGCATCTGTATCGATTGCGGTCGGATCCCCCATCTCGAACCAGTCTACGACGACCCTAGATGACTTGGGGCGACGATCCACAGCCCGCGCTCCCCGTGCGGCGCGTCGAGGGCCCGGATAGCCTCGTCGCGAGATGCGCGAGGTGACGATCAGGGACACGCTCAGCGGCGAAACCCGTGTGCTCGAGCCGCGCGACGGCGGCCGCGTCGGGATCTACGCCTGTGGGCCGACGACATACGGCCGGATCCACGTCGGCAACGCTCGGCCATTCGTCGTCTTCATGCTGCTGCGCCGCTTCCTCGAGCACGCCGGATACGAACCCCGGCTCGTGATCAACGTCACCGACGTCAACGACAAGATCTACGCCGCGGCTCGCGAGGCCGGCCGTGAATCCGAGGCCTGGGCAGGGGAGATGACAGCCGCCTATGTCGCCGACACCGACGCGCTCGGGCTCGGCCGGCCCGACGCCGAGCCGCTCGCAACCGAGACGATCGAGGCGATCATCGCTCTGATCGCCGACCTCGTCGATTCCGGCCATGCCTACGAGGCCTCGGGCGACGTCTACTTCCGCGTTCGCAGCTTCGACGGATACGGCAAGCTCTCGAACCGGCGCCCCGACGACATGGACCAGGGCGAGGAGGCGGGTTCGGAGGAATTGAAGGAGGACGGGCTCGACTTCGCGCTCTGGAAGGCGCGAAAGCCCGGCGAGGACACCGCCTGGCCCTCGCCCTGGGGCGAGGGACGCCCGGGCTGGCACATCGAGTGCTCGGCGATGGCCGAGGCCGAGTTCGGCGCCGACTTTGAGGTCCACGGCGGCGGCTCGGACCTCGTCTTCCCCCACCACGAGAACGAGATCGCGCAGACCGAGGCCGCGCGCGGGGTGCCGCTGGCGCGGATCTGGATGCACAACGGGATGGTCCAGATCGCCGCCGAGAAGATGTCGAAGTCGGTCGGCAACAGCTTTCAGCTCTCGACCGCGATCGAGCGCTTTGGCGCCGAGGCCGTCGTCGGCTTCCTCGTTTCGGGCCACTACCGCCAGCCGATCGAGTTCTCCGAGGGCGCGCTCGAGGAGGCACGGGCGCGAAACGAGCGCCTGCGCAACTTCCTCCGAGAGCCCGACCCCGAGGGCGAGCCCGACCCGCTCGTCGCCGAGCGCCGCGAGGCCTTCCTCGTCGCGCTCGCCGACGACTTCAACACCCCGCGGGCGCTCGCCGAGGTGGCCGAGCTCGTCCGCGAGGCGAACACGAGGCCGCTCGCCGGAGCGCGGGCGGCGGTCGCGGAGCTGCTTCCGCTGCTCGGGCTCGAGCGGCTCGCGGGCGGCGAGGAGGCCGCCGACACCGAGGCCGAGGCGCTGCTCGCCGAGCGTGAGCAGGCTCGCTCCGCTCGCGATTTCGACCGCGCCGACGAGATCCGCGACGAACTCATCTCGCGCGGCTGGACCGTCCGCGACACACCGGAGGGCGCCCGGCTCGTCCGCGGCGGCTGACTCAATGGCCGACGGCGTTCTCGCCCACGATGTGATCTACGGCCGCCACGCGGTCGAGGAGGCACAGCGGGGCCGGCGGCAGGTGCTGCGCGTGCTCACCCGCGAGGACGTCTCCGACGAAGAACTCGAGCGCCGCTGCGGCTCGCCCGACCACCAGGGGGTGATCGCCGAGGTCGAGCCCTACCCCTACGCCGACCCGACGACGCTGCTCGCCGACGAGCGGGCGCTGGTGCTCGTGCTCGACCGCGTCCAGGACCCGCGCAACCTCGGCGCGATCTGTCGCTCGGCCGAGGTCGCGGGAGCGAGCGGGGTGGTGATTCCCGAGCGCCACTCGGCGAGCATCACCGCCGCCGCCTGCAAGGCCTCCGCCGGCGCGGTCGAGCACCTGCCGGTCGCCCGGGTGCGCAATCTCTCCGATTGGCTCGCCGGGGCGAAGCGCGACGGGGCATGGGTCTACGGCGCCGATGCCTCCGCCGAGACGGCGCATGACTCGCCCGATTACGAGGGTCGCGTCGTGCTCGTTCTCGGCGGTGAGGAGAGGGGACTGCGACCGCGCGTCGCCGACAATTGCGACGTCCTCGTCTCGATCTCGCAGCGCGGCAGGATCGCCTCACTCAACGTCGGCGCCGCGGCGGCCGTGCTGCTGTTCGCCGCAAGCCGCGTTGCAGAGAAGGGCCGCGGGGGTTGACAGAACTATGCCGCCGTTCTAGTCTGCGCTACATAACCGTGAACTTCAGGTTTAGTCCTGCGCGGTTATGGACAATCAAATAAGGGCGCTCCATGGGAGGTGCGGGCGCCACCGGAACCCAACCGAGGAGGGTCCCAGTGGCACTACCAACCCATGAGTTCGCGGCCGTCGCGCCGCCTGCAGCAAGTATCGGAGGGCGACGTTCAAGCCCTGAAGCTCGAGTCGAGCTTGATGATCACTATCTGGTCGCGCTGGCGAAGGACGGTCACGCGGATGCCTACGAGCGCATCATCAAGCGCTACCGGGGCTTCGTCCGGCTCAAGGCGTCGTCCTACTTCCTGCTTGGCGGCGATTCAGACGACCTGATTCAGGAGGGCCTGCTCGGCCTCTACAAGGCGGTCCGCGACTATCGCACCGACCGCGAGTCGAGCTTTCGCAATTTCGCCGAGCTCTGCATCACGCGGCAGATCATCACCGCGGTCAAGACCGCGAGCCGAAACAAGCACGCTCCGCTGAACCAGTACGTGTCGTTCGGCCAGACGCCGGCGGCCCCGGGGGACTCCGAGACGACGCTCGAGGAGATGCTGCCGGGGGCGGCGAAGCACGATCCGGCGAACCAGGCGGTCGCGACCGAGGAGCTGCGCAGCCTCGTCGCCTGCCTCGCCAGCGTCCTCTCCGAGCTCGAGAGCCGCGTCCTCTCGCTCTATCTCGACGGTTACTCCTACGAGGTGATCGCCGAGAAGCTCGAGTGCGACACGAAGACCGTCGACAACGCCCTACAGCGGGTGAAGCGCAAGGTCGGCTCGCACCTCGCCGCGCGCGAAGTAAAGCTCTAGGACATCGCGTTCGCCCGGATCGCCGGGGTCGGAGGCCATGGGCCGACCGATCCTTCTCGGGGCGATCCGGGTGGTAAAGCCGGAGGCGGGATTCGAACCCGCGACCCCGTCATTACAAGTGACGTGCTCTGACCAGCTGAGCTACTCCGGCATCGAGAACCAAGAGTAGGCAGAATCGCGGTCGTGGCCGGGGAATTTCCATTCGACCAGGACGAGTTCCAGTGGCGCGACGGCGATCGGACGATCCTGTTCGGCGACGGCGTGCTCGACGGGGCGCCGAAAACGCTCGCCGAGCGGGGCTGGGATGACTACGAACTGCTGAGCACGGCCCGCGCGCTCGAAACCGCACCTGCAGCGCTCGCCGAGAACGCCTCGAAGGTCCACGAGGTCGCATCGGGCCCGGTACCCGAGATCTCACTGCCGATCCTCGACCAGGTCGAATCGCCGAACATCGTCGCCCACGGCGGCGGCCGGGTGATCGACTCGGCGAAGGCGATCGCGGCGGTGCTCGAAGGCCGCGTCTGCGCGATACCGACGACGCTCTCGGGGGCGCCGATGACGGTGATCCACCGCCTTCCCGAGGGCAAGCAGGCGCCCGGACTTCACCGCCCGCCGCTCGTCATCGCCGACCCGACGGCGATGACCGGCCAGCCAGAGTCCGAGCGTCGTGCCAGCGCGATGAACGCACTTGCCCACGGCGCCGACTCGCTCTACACGCCGCTAGCCAGCCCGGTCTCGCGGATGGCCGCCCTGCACGGCGCCGCCCTGATCGCTGGGGCGCTCGACACCCAGCCGCCTGACGACGCTCGCACCGACCTCGCCCTCGGCGCCCTGCTCTGTGCCTACTCGATCGACTCCGCCCTGTTCTCCCTCCATCACGTGATCTGCCAGACCCTCGTCCGCGTCCTCGGCACCGCCCACGCCGAGACCAACGCCGCGATCCTGCTCCACTCGCTCGAAGCCCTCCGACCCGAGTCCCCGCCGCAATCTCAGCCCTCGCCGCCGCCCTAAGCACCACCCCAACCGAGATCGCCCCCCGCATCGAACAGCTCGGCGGAGGAGCCCGCCACCTCGCCGACCTCGGCGGCGACGAAGCCAACATCGACGAAGCCCTCGACCAAATCCTCCAACGCGGCGAACTAGGAATGACGCCCGACGCTCCCGATCGCGCCGAACTGCGGGCGATCATCACCAATGCCTGGTAGGGGCGCGACCGGTAGGGCGGTTCCCGCGTTTTGCGGCCCGCCGAAGGCGGGACGAGCGGGACCGCCCCACCGGGCGCGCCCCTACCGCAAGTAACGCCTGAAGCGACCCCGTGTAGCCCTTCCTTGTGACCGACGAACGCTTCGAGCGCCTCCACGCCTTCACCCGCGAACACGGCGTCAACATGCCGATCTTCCTGCTCGCGCGCACGCTGCTCGTGCCCTTCTTCCTCGTCTATTTCCGGCTCACCCGGATCGGCCGCGAGCATGCCAGGGTCGAGGGACCGCTGCTCGTCGCCGCCAACCACCGCAGCTTCCTCGACCCCTTCGTGCTCGGCGCGATGCTGCCCTGGAACCGCCCGCTCCACTACGTCGCCAAGGTCGAGCTCTTCGAGAACCGCTGGCAGGCCTGGATCCTCTCCCGGCTCGGCGCCTTCCCGATACGCCGCGGCCAGGCCGACTCGGCGGCGATGGCGACCGCGCGCGGCATCCTCGATCGCGGCGGCGCGGTCTGCATCTTCCCCGAGGGCACGCGGATACGCCGCGGCTCGCTCGGCACGCCGAAGCGCGGCGCCGGTCGGCTCGCGCTCGAGAGCGGCGCCTCGGTCCTGCCGGTCGCCGTGATCGGCACCGAGGACGTCCGCCGCGGCTGGCGGATCCGCCCGCGCAAGGTGAAGCTCCGCGCCGGACGGCCGATGACCTTCCCGCGGACCGAACGACCCTCGCCTTCGCTGGCCGAGACGGTCAACAACAGGATCTGGCCGAACATCGAGCTGCAGTGGGAGTGGCTCGGGGGTCTGCCGCCGCTGCGCAAGGCGGCGGTGATCGGCGCCGGCAGCTGGGGCACCGCGGTCGCCGTCCTGCTCGCCCGCGGAGGGCTCGAGGTCCAGCTCGGCTGCCGCACCCGCGAGCAGGCCGAGCGGGTCGCGGCCTCGCGCGTCAACGAAAAGTACCTGCCGGGGATCGAGCTGCCGCCCGAGATCAGCGTCAAGCGGGCGACCGAGATCGAGGTAGCCGGCCTCGATCTCGTCTGCCTCGCCGTCCCCTCAGCCGGACTCCCCGCCGCGGTCGGCTCGATCGGCGACAAGGTCGGCGCGCGGGCGGCGATGCTGCTGCTCTCGAAGGGCCTGGTCGCGCTGGGGGCGCTGCCGACCGAGTACGTCCGTGAGCGCGTCCGTGCTCGCGCGATCGCCTGCCTCGGCGGTCCGGCGCACGCGAAGGAGGCCGCCTCCGGCACCGCCGCGCTGGTGCTCGGCTCCGAGGACGAGGACCTCCGGGTCCAGCTCGGCGAGGTCTTCGACCGAGCCGGGCTGATCTGCGAGCGAACCGGCGACTGGATCGGCGTCGAGATCGCGGGCGCGGCGAAGAACGCCACCGCCCTCGCCGCCGCGGCCGCCGAGCCGCACGGCCTCAACGCTGCGGGGATCGCCGCCGCAGAGATCTGGCGCGAGTGCGTCGACTACGCGCTCTCGCGCGGAGCCGAGCTCGACACCTTCACCGGCCTCACCGGCGTCGGCGACCTGACCGCGACCGTACTCGCACCGGGCAGCCGGAACCGCCGCGCCGGCGAGCTTCTCGGCAAGGGAGTGCCGGCCGAGCAGATTCCGGCAAAGCTCGGACAGGCCTCAGAGGGGCTCGACTCGGTACCGCTGATCGCCGACACGGTTGCCGCCTCGGGGATTGACGCGGCCGGGCTCACCGCGCTCTCCGAGCTCGTCGAGGGGACGATCGGGCCGGGGGAGTGGGTGGCGCGGCTGCGCCGAGCGGAGAGCGACCGAAGCGCAACCGGCGCGGTCGCGGCGGGCGCATGAACTCGGCCACGCGCACAACCCGCACATACATAGTCTCTGCGCGTGCCGATCGAGGACGCCGAGCTCAGCCCCGCCGCGAAGGCCGATCACGACCGCGCCTTCGAGGACCTCTACCGCGAACATCTGCGCGAAGTCTAATCCTACTCGTACTACCGGATCGGCAATCACCACGACGCCGAGGATCTGACCGAGCAGACCTTCCTTCAGGCCTATCGCCACTTCGACCGGGCGCGGCGCGAGTCAGACGGCCGGCCACTGCGGCCGTGGTTGATCAGGATCGCCCACAACCTCGCTTCGAACTATCACCGCGATCGTTCGCGCCGGCCCGAGTCGAACATCGAGGCGGTCGAGCCGCCGGTCCACCCACACGACACCGAGACCGTCGTCGCCGGGCGCGAGGACCTGCGCCGCGTGATGGACGGCCTCAAGCACCTGCCGCAGGACCGCCGCGAGGCGCTGATCATGCGCTTCGCGCTCGGCATGTCGAACCGAGAGATCGCCCGCGCGCTCGGCCGCACCGACGGCGCGACCAAGGTTCTGATCCATCGCGCGACGAAGCAGCTTCAGGAGGAGATCGGCGATGAGTGAAGCGCAGAAGGGGTCCTTCGACGTCGAGGCCCTGCTCAGCGAGGCGCTTCGGCCGATGGATCCTCCCGAGACATTGGCCGGCCGCTTCGAGGAAACGCTCTCCCACGTCTCGGAGTCCGCCGCCACCGAGCTCTCGGAATGGGCCGACGAGCTCTCCGATTCCGAACTTGAATCGCTGCGCGACCCGCGCAACTGGGTCCGCCCGGTCGTCGCGGTCGCCGCCGGCGGAGTCGCGACCAGCGCTCTCGTCTTGATCGAGATGCGCCGCCACAGGCGAAGCGCCCGCGGTGAGCGGGCGCTTCAGAGCCTGCGACGGATTGTCCGCGACTAGTTCTAGGTAGCCGGCGCGGGACTTGGGCCGCCGGCGGGGGTCGCGAGCCCGGCGCCGATCCCGGTGATCCCGAGGACCAGGTGGACGACATTCGCCTCGTCGTTGACGAGGATCAGGTTGAGGATCGACTCGTCGGCCCACCCCCAGATCGCGAGCGCGAGGTAGATCGCGCCGAATCCGAGCGAGTAGAGCCGCGCCGATGCGGTCGACCCCGCCATCGCCAGGCCGATCAGGCCGGCGATGATGTGGATCACGTTCTCCCACCCGTTGATCGCGATGATCCCGAACTCGTTCTCGGCGATCAGGTCATCGCCGACGGCAAAGCTCGTCGTGTAGAAGAAGCCGATGATTCCGATGATCACGAGCGCTCCCCCGACGAGCGTCGCGTACAGTCGCGCTGGGCTGGATGAGTCCATGTCACTCTCCTTCAAATAGGTCACGAGCCGAGCAGACCCGCACCATGCCCGCTTCACCGCCTGCCGCGGGACTCCTTCCGCTGATCCGCACGGATCGCTTCCCCGTAGCTTGTCGATGATGAACCGTGACGAGATCCGTCGGCTTGCCGACGAGGAGCTGATGTCGCTGGTCGACCGCAAGGACGAAGTCGCTTTCGAGGCCTTCTTCGACCGCCACGGCGGCGCCGCCTACTCGCTGGCGCACCGGATCGTCGGCAATCGCACCGGCGCCGAGGACGTAGCGCAAGAAGCCTTTCTCTCGATCTGGCGAAGTCGTGCGGGGTACGAAAGGGCGCGCGGCAGCGTTCGCTCATGGGTGCTCGGGATCGTGCGCAACCGCGCGATCGACGCACTCAGGCGCGACGCACGCCCCGTGCCCCGACTCGATTTCGACGACGAAGCACTGCTCGAGTCGCGCCCCGCCCAGGAGCAGACCGACGCCGAGGCGGTTCGCCGCGAGACGGCGCGCGAGGTCCGCGGTGCGCTCTCCGACCTGCCGAACGATCAATCGAAGGTGATCGAGCTCGCCTACTTCGGCGGCTTCAGCCACTCCGAGATCGCCGAGATGCTGCACATGCCGCTGGGGACGGTGAAGGGGCGGATGCGACTCGGCCTGGAGAAGATGCGCGGCCGGATGGCGGAGCTAGGATGAGCGACGGGGGGAAGATGAACGAGCATCCGTCGGACGATCTGGCCGCATTTTCTCTCGGCGCCTTGGAGCCGGCCGAGGAGGCCGAGCTTCGCGAGCACCTCGAGCAGTGCGAGCGCTGCCGCTCCGAGGTGCTATGGCTGCAGCCCGCGGTAGACATCCTGCCCTCTTCGGTCGAGCAGTTGCAGCCACCACGGCGGCTGCGCCGCGAGCTGATGAAAACCGTTCGTGCCGACGCCCGCGAGCAGCGCGGCAGTTGGTGGTCGCGGCGACCGGGGTTGATCACGATCCGCGCCCGGCCGGCGCTTGCGGTCGGCGCGATGGCGTTGCTCGGCGCCGGAATTGGCGGCTACGTCGTCAACGGGGCAAATCCGGCTGCCCAGCGGGTGATCACCGAGGTCCGCGCTGATCCGATCGACATCGCTCCATCGAGCGCCGCCGCGGTGCTCGAGCATTCCGAGTCGGGGGCGAAGCTCGTGGTCGAGCGCCTGCCCGAGCTCGACGAGAACAGCGTTTACCAGCTCTGGTTTCGAAACGGCGACGACTATGCGCCTGCAAGCACCTTCACTCTGGACGAGGAAAACCATGCGGTCGCTGATGTTGGCCGGATTCCGGACGGGACCGACGAGGTTGCCGTCACCAAGGAGCCCGCAGGCGGCAGCGATCAGCCGCGTGGCGCCGTCCTGCTGGCCGCGCCGATCACCTAAGTGGCTTCTCTTCAGCTTGGTCTGACCATCGGCGACTAAATTGGCCGTGATGATGGCTACCTGTTACCGCCACCCCGACCGCGAGACGGCGGTCTCGTGCTCGATGTGCGCGCGGCCGATCTGCCCCGATTGCATGACGACGACGCCGGTCGGGATGCGCTGCCCCGAGTGCGCGCGCGAGAAGACCAAGGTCGCCCAGGGCCCTGCCGCTTCGCTCGCCGGGACTCCCTACGTCACCTTCGCGCTGATCGCGCTCAACGTGCTCGCCTTCTTCATTACGATCGGCAGCGGCGGCGGCGCGCTAAACGGCGAGGGCAGCTTCCTGCTCGACTTCGGCCTCTTCGGCCCGGCGGTCGACTCGGGCGAGTATTACCGGCTCGTCTCGAGCGGCTTCCTCCACGCCGGCCTGATCCACCTCGGGCTCAACATGCTCGTTCTCTACTTCCTCGGACGGCTACTGGAACCCGGGATTGGTGGTCTGCGGATGGCGGCGATCTACTTCGTCTCGCTGCTTTCCGGCGCTTTCGGCGCGCTGCTGCTCGATCCGAACCAGATCACGGTCGGCGCCTCGGGCGCGATCTTCGGGCTGATGGCGGCGGCGTTCGTGATCGCGCGGCGGCGCGGCATGCAGGGGCTCTCGAACGAGATCGGGATGCTGCTCGGGATCAACCTGCTGATCACCTTCACGATCCCCGGCATCTCGATCGGCGGCCACCTCGGCGGCGCCGTCGGCGGCGCGCTGGCGGCACTCGTTGTCAGCGCCGGCGAAGCGCGCCGTGACCAGGCGGGCGGGATCCCGATCGAGGTCGGCGGAATGGTCGTGATCGCGGTTGCGTCCGTGCTGGCTTCGCTGACCGTCGTCTAGGCCGGATGGCGGTCAAGGCCGTAACCGCGGGGCCACTGTTTCCGGACGACGGCCCCCGTGGTCCGCGCCTGATTCGGCGGATTCGCGGGATTGCGCTCGAGGTACTCGTCTTCGTCCTCCTCACCCTGCTCTTCCCGCTGCTCGTGCTGGGCGCCGCGCTCGTAGATCTCGTCCTCTGGCTCCGGTCACGCAAGCCCTGGACGGCTTTGCGCCTGGTCGCGATGGCATGGCTGTTCCTTTTCGGCGAGATGCGCGCCCTGGCCGGCCTGCTCGGCATCTGGATCTTCACCGGGGGCCCCTGGGGCAAGCGCTCGCTGCGGCGCCGGCGCTGGCTTTACGACCTGCGCATCCACTGGGCCCGAAGCCACATCGGCGCCGCCACGGTGCTGTTCGGGCTTCGCTTTGAGATCGAGGGCCTCGAGCTGGCCGGTCCGGGCCCGGTGCTGATCATGATCCGCCACGCGAGCATCATCGACAACATGCTTCCCGATGCCGTAGTCGGGCGCGCGCATGGTTTGGGCCTTCGCTTCGTGATCAAGCGCGAGCTGCAGATGATCCCGACGATCGACATCGGCGGGCGCTGGGTGCCGGCCAACTTCGTCCGCCGCGCCTCCGGCGACCCCGTGGCCGAGATCGCCGCCTTGCGGGGCCTGGCCCGCGACCTCGAAGCGGGGGAGGGGATCCTGATCTACCCCGAGGGAACCCGCTTTACGCGGGCGAAGCTGGCCCGCGCCAAGGAGAAGATCGCCGAGCGAGCGCCGTCCGTGGCGCCGCTGGCGAACGAGCTCGACAACGTTCTGCCGCCGCGTCTCGGCGGCCCACTGGCGTTGCTGGACGAAACGGCCGGTGCCGCCGACGTCGTCTTCTTCGGCCACGTCGGCTTCGACGGCTACGAGTACATCAGCGACATCTGGACCGGAGGCCTGGTCGGCAAGACGATCCGGATTCGCTTCTGGCGCCACCCGGCCGACGAGGTTCCGGCGGACGAGGAGGGGCGCATCGCCTGGCTCTACGAGCGCTGGCAGGTGCTCGACGACTGGGTCGGTGAGGTGGGGCGGGGCTAACGGTCCTCGGCGCGCCGCTCGGCCTCGCGCTTCAAATCTTCCGCGGCGCGCTTCAGCACCTGGCCGTTGAGCCTGCGGGCGATCAGCCCGGGGATCGGGATTCCGGCGTCGAGCCAGAGCCGGTAGTCGGCGTGTGGTCCGGCGCCCGCGGGCTCGAGCAGGTACTCGCCCTCGATCGCCTCGACCCCGTCACCCTCGATGAAGTCCCACCAGACGCGGTTCGGCGCGTCGTAGTGGTAGTGGAGGCGGTAGCGGACGGTGCGGAACTTCGCGTCGACATGGAGCTCGACGATCCGCCCTCGACCCTCGGCGTCGCGCTCGATCACTTCGACCGATTCGACCGCGTCCTGCCACTCGGGGAACGACTCGTAGTCGACGATCGCCTCGAAGCACTGCTCGGGCGTCGCCTCGATCGCGAGCGTCTGCTCGCCGCTCGCGAGGCCCATCAGACGGCGACCTCGACCTCGACTCGCGAGAACTCGAGACCTGAAGGAGGGTCGGCGCGGTCGGGGTGGAGCAGGTGGGCGAGCAGCTCGACCCCCTCGACCAGGCGCGGGCCGGGGCGGGAAAAGGTCGCGGCGGCGTCGACCGCCCAGACCTCGTCGGCGCGAAGCCGCGAGAGCAGCCCGGCGTGGTCGGCGGCCTGCTCGGCCGATTCGGCGGCGCTAAGGCCGCAGGGCATGACGACGACGATCTCGGGCCGGAGCGCGACGAGCGCTCCCCAGCGGGTGGTGACCGAGTCGACCCCCGCCGTCCCGACCGGGTCCTCTCCCCCGGCGAGGGCGATCATCTCGGGGACCCAGTGGCCGCCGATGAACGGTGGGTCGAGCCATTCGAGCGCGAGCACCCGCGGGCGCCGCTCGGCTCCGGCGACCGCCGCGCGCACGGCAGCGAGCCGGCGCTCGAGCGCGGCGTGCAGTCGCTCGCCGCGCTCCTCGACCCCGGTCGCCCGCGCCAGCATGCGGACGTCGGCGAGCACGTCGCCGAGGGTCGAGGGATCGAGCGAGACCACCACCGGCGCGGTCGGCAGCCGCTCGGCGACGGCGCGGACATCGTCGAAGGAGACGGCGCAGACGTCGCAGAGCGCCTGGGTGACGATCAGGTCGACCTCGAGCCCGCGCAGTGTCTCCTCGTCGAGCTCGTAGAGGGCATCGCCTCGGCCGGTCAACTCGCGCACCCGGGCGTCGATCTCGGCGGGCGGCAGGCCGGAGGGGATCACGCTGCGGGTCAGGTGGGGGAGCTGCGCTGCCTCGGCAGGGTGGTCGCACTCGTGGGTGACGGCGACTACCTCCTCGTCGAGGCCGAGCGCGAACAGCATCTCGGTCGAGGAGGGGACGAGGCTGGCGATCCGCATAGGCATCGGTTCCTCGACTATGGCACCATCGCAACCGCGATGGCACTTCTCTCTGACGAGGAAATCGGCGCGAAGCTGGACGAGCTCGACGGCTGGGAGCGCGAGGGCGAGGCGATCGGCAAGACCTTCGATCGCGGCGACTTCGTCGGCTCGGTCAAGTTCCTCGATCAGATCGTCGGCCCCGCCGAGGAGATGGGACATCACCCCGACATCGCGATCTCCTGGAGCGAGGTCGTGGTCAAGATCACCAGCCACTCCGAGGGCGGCCTCACCGCCAACGACTTCGAGCTGGCGAAGCGCATCGACTCGCTGGCCTGAAGACTGACGGGTGCCGTGCACGTCGTCCACATAATCGGGACGCGCCCGAACTTCGTCAAGATGGCGCCGGTGATCGCCGCGCTGCGCCGGCGCGACCCGGCCGGCCGCAACGTCGTCGTCCATACCGGCCAGCACTACGACGAGTTGATGTCGGGGGTCTTCTTCTCAGAGCTCGGTGTGCCCGAGCCCGACCACCTGCTCGGGGTCGGTTCGGGAACCCACGCCGAGCAGACCGCGCGCGTGCTCGAGGCGCTCGAGCCGGTCCTGATCGACGAGCAGCCCGAGCTCGTGCTCGTACCGGGAGACGTCAACTCGACCCTCGCGGCGGCGCTCTGCGCGGCGAAGCTGAAGATCCCGGTCGGCCACGTCGAGTCGGGGCTTCGCAGCTTCGACCGCTCGATGCCGGAGGAGGTCAACCGCGTCGTCACCGACCACCTCGCCGAGCACCTCTTCCTGCATTCCGACGAGGCGGTCGAGAACCTGCTTGCCGAAGGTGTGGCGGAGCAGCGGATGCACTTCGTCGGCAACACGATGATCGACACCCTGGTTGCGCTCGAGGACCGCTTCAGGGCCGAGGCGACGGCAGCGTCGCTCGGGCTCGAGCCGGGTGGCTACCTGCTCGTCACCCTGCACCGGCCGTCGCTCGTCGACGGCCCGCTGCTCGGCGAGGCGATGAACGCGCTGGCGCAGGTCGGCCGCGAGCTTCCGGTGCTCTTCCCGGTCCACCCGCGGACGCGGAAGATGCTCGGGCCCGAGTGGAGTGAGCCGCCGGGGGTGCGGATCGTCGATCCGGTCGGCTACCTCGACTTCCTCTCACTCGAGGCCGATGCCGCCGCGGTGCTGACCGACTCTGGCGGGCTGCAGGAGGAGACGACCTTCCTCGGCGTTCCCTGCTTCACGCTTCGCGACAACACCGAGCGCCCGGTGACGATCCGCGCCGGCACTAACACGCTGCTCGGCCTCGAGCCCTCGCGGATAACCGAGATCCCGGCGTTGATGCGCGAAAGGGGCGACGAGCGCCCGCCGCCACCACCGCTCTGGGACGGGCGGGCCGCGGAGCGGATCGCGGACGTGCTCGCAGGCCTCTGAGCTCTGGATTGAACCGCCACACCCCCTGCTAGTGGGCCTCCCAGGAACGTTGCACCCGAAACGGCGGCCGCAGGTCGCCGCCGTGGCTACGTCCTCAGTCGCCCACATGGCGCTGCCATGCGGGCTCCCTGCGTCCTTGCCAGCCGGCGCCTGCGTCTCGCCGTTTCAGGCACAACGTTTCTGGAAGACCCACTAGCTTGGCCGCAATGAACACGTCGAATCCTCGGAATCAACTTTCCGCGCCCGAGTTCGGCTCGATCTCATCTGCATGAGATGGCCCTCTCCTTAGTTCCCCGAGACAAGGTCTTCTTCGACCTCTTTGCGGAGTCTGGTCAGAACGGCTTGCGCTCGGCGCAGTTGCTGCGGGACATGCTCGAGACCTGGCCCGAGGACGGCGGCCACGCCCGCGACATCCTCAAATGCGAGTCCGAGGGCGACCGGATCACCCACGACATCATCCAGCGGCTCAACTCGACCTTCGTCACCCCGCTCGATCGCGAGGACATCTACGGCCTGGCGACCGGGCTCGACGACATCGTCGACCACGTCGAGGAGAGTGCCGACTTCCTCGGCCTCTACAAGATCGAGGCGCCGATGGCGCAATCGCAGGCGCTCGCCGAGGTCCTGGTCAAGTCGTGTGAGCAGCTCGCCGAGTTGCTCTCCCATCTGCGCGGGTTCAAGGACCTCGAGGGCTACTGGATCGAGATCCACCGACTCGAGAACGACGGCGACCGGATCTACCGCGACGCCGTCGCCTCGCTGTTCTCGAATGGCATCGACCCGATGGTCGTGATCCGCTGGAAGGACATCTTCGCCGTGCTCGAACGGGCGATCGACGCGACCGAGACGGCTGCGCACATCGTCGAAGGCATCGTGATCAAGAACTCCTAGCGAGGCCTCGCTCGCCGCCAAATGGATACCAGCGAGATCATCCTCGTCCTCGTCGTCGTCACGGCGCTGGCATTCGACTTCACCAACGGCTTTCACGACACCGCAAACGTCGTCGCGACCTCGATTTCGACGCGGGCGATGGCGCCGCGGATCGCCGTCGCCTTCGCCTCGATCCTCAACTTCGTCGGCGCCTTCATCTCGCTCGAGGTGGCGGCGACGGTCGCCAAGGACGTCGTCGACCCCGAGGCGATCACGACGACGGTCATCTTCGCCGGCTTGATCGGGGCGATCTGCTGGAACCTGATCACCTGGTACTTCGGTCTGTCGTCATCGTCGTCGCACGCCCTTATCGGCGGCGTTGTCGGTGCCACGTTGGTCGTCGCGGGGGTCGACGCGATCTTCTGCGACGGCATCCTCGGCAAGGTCCTTGTCCCGGCGCTGATCGCGCCGACCGTCGCATTCTTCGTCGGTGCGGTAGCAATCGTGATCACCTACCGGATCGTCGGCCGGCAGAGACCGGGGCCGGTCTCGAACGGGTTTCGCGGTGGCCAGGTCGTCTCCGGCGGTCTGCTCGCGCTCGCCCACGGCACCAACGACGCGCAGAAGACGATGGGCGTGATCGTCCTTGCCCTGATCGCCAGCGGTCACCTTCCCGACGATGGGTTCGAGATTCCGTTCTGGGTCGTCGTCGCCGCCGCGACGGCGATCGCCGCCGGCACCTACATGGGCGGTTGGCGGATCATCCGCACGATGGGCACCCGGATTCACAAGATGGACGCTGCCCAGGGCTTCACCGCGCAGGGCGCCGGCGCCGCCGTGATCCTCGCCTCCACGCACTACGGCTTCCCGCTCTCGACGACGCAGGTGATCTCGGGGGGCGTGATGGGCTCGGGCGCGGGGAAGCGGCTCTCGGCAGTGCGCTGGGGCGTCGCCGGCAACATCGTCGTCGCCTGGATCCTCACCTTTCCGCTCGCCGCCGCCTTTGGCGCGATTGTCTACGGCGTCACTCAGATCTTCGGTGACGGAGCGGTCGGGCCATTGCTCGTCGCGCTCGCCGGGGTGATCGCGGTGGTCGTCTTCCTCACTCGCCGGATACGCGCCGGGGAGCCGTTGCCCGCATGAGCCCTGATCTCGCGACGCTGCTGGCGACGATCGTCGACTGGGCCGAGCTCGGAAAGACCGTCGCGGCCTCGATCATCGCTGGGATCGGGGTGACGACGGCTTTCGCCTTCGCGATCCTCGGCGGCGCACAGTTCTCCGAGCGCCGTCGCAACGGCGACTCCGCGGCAGCGGTGGGGGCCGGCGTGCTTGGCGTCACCAGCCTCACGGTTTGCATCGCGGCGATCATCTTCGGCCTCGTCGTGATGCTCTAGGAACCGTCTAAGCCTCTACGATCGATCGATGCGGACCGCTCGCAACGTCGCGATCATCGCCCTGCTCGCAGTGCCGATCGCATTCGTGCCCGGCGGCAGCAACGCCGCCGACGCAATCCTGACCGCGCTTCTGCTCGCATTCCTCGCCGGGATCGCGGCGATGGTCTACACCGTCTACCGCCAGAACCAGCTGACGCTCTCGACCCTTACCGACTCGCGGCGGGCCCTGCTCTACGGAGGCGTCGGCGGCCTGGCGCTGCTGATCGCCGGCCAAGACGAGTTGCTCGCAGGAGCTGGGGGGATCATTATCTGGCTCGGCCTCGTCGCAGCCTGCGCGTTCGTCATCTTTGCCGTCTGGCGCGAAGCGAACACGCTCTAATAACGGCACTGTTTCGGCACGTTTGGCGCGCCACGCGTGCGCCGGCGCGGCCTAGCGTCGCCGGCGATGGGATCGTCGAGAGCTCAGAGTGGTCAGGCCTCGGCGGAGCTCGTTGCGATCGTGCCATTGGTCGTG
>JBPCRS010000014.1:0-6306 GCA_050996575.1 Solirubrobacterales bacterium | reverse complement strand
GCAGCAATACCCCAAGGTCGAGGTCTCCGACGAGCAACTCGCCGTCGTCAACCTGGTCGCTGACGCGTTCCACCCAGAGTGGAACTACACGATCAAGCCATCAGATAATTGATCGACGATTCCTTAGACACAAACGTACTCGTCTACGCGTACGACAATCGGGACACCGCTAAGCGCGCACGCGCCTGGCGGATTCTCGAATCGACGCCGGAGAGGACGATCAGCACTCAAGTCCTGATCGAGCTGTTCAACGCCCTGACACGCAAGCTGGCGACTCCGCTCAGCCGTGAACAGGCCGCTGAGATCACGCGTGGCTACGCCGAACTGACCGTAATCAAAGCTGACGCTCAATTCGTCGATCAGGCGATCGAGCTCGGCGTTGAGCGCCAGGTCTCGGTCTTCGACGCCCTAATCGTCCGCGCGGCTCAAGTCGGCGGGTGCGACCGGTTGCTGACCGAGGACCTCCAGGACGGAGCTCGGTTCGGCTCGGTTACGGTCGAGAATCCGTTTCGGGATCTTTAGCCGGAATCCCGCGGCGGCCGAACAGCGCGCTCGCCCGGGACAGCGGGTGCAACGCGAGCCGTAGGTCCTCGAGCTTCTCGTCGAGCGGGTCGACGCCATCGACCACCTTCAGCACGTCGCCGTCGAGGCGGTCGACACCCTGGCGCATCAGCTTCACCTCCGAGTCCATCGAGGCGACGCTCGCCTCGATCTTGGCGAGGCTGCGCGCGACCTCGGGTAGGACGCTGACCGACTGCGCGATCGTGCGCAGGTCCTCGAGCGCGCCGACGACGACGCGCGGCAGATAACCCAGCGCGTCGACCGCGAGCCCGCGTGCCGGAGAGATTTCCGCGCCGGTCGTGTCCTCGAGATCCTCTGCCGCCTGCTCTTCCGTCCTTGTAGCCATCACACCTCCAACGAGTAGATGTTCAGATCCTTGGGCACGCCCTTGCCACGGAACAGGCGCTTCTTTCGTGCGCTGAGGTCATCGCCCTCGAGCGCCGCGACGACCGGCTCGGTGACGAGCAGCTCGTTGCCGGACGCGGCCTCGGCGACCCTGGCGGCGACGTTGACGTCTATGCCGAGGTAGTCGCCGCCGATAAGTCTTGGCTTGCCGACATGGATCCCCGCCCGGATCACCGGGCGGTACCCCTCGACCTCGATCGCCTCGAGGCGCCCGCGCCCGGCAAGCACCGCCTCGATCGCATCGTTGGGGTCGCTGAAGATCGCCATCATCCCGTCGCCGAGTCGCTTCACGACCTTTCCTCGATGCTCGCTGACCGGCGGCTCGATTGCCTCGCCGACGTCACGGAGGAGCTCGAGCGCGGCCTCGTCGCCGACCTCGACCGCCCAGCTCGAGAACTCGACCAAGTCTGTGAAGACGATCGCGCATTCGGCGTCGCCACGGCCTCGCCCCTGCGATTCGCTGAATGCCTGCCAGACCTGCAGCGCGCTGAGCCCCGCCTCGCGCAGAACCCCCGGGCTCTCGGTCGAGAGCTCGGTGATCCGGCGCGCGGCGAGGTCGGTCTGCTTCGGGCCGGCGAGCGAGAGCGGGTCGCCGAAGCGGCTGTCGCCGGGAAGCGCGTCGCGAAGGCGCTTGACCATGGCGAGCAGGCGCTCGTCCTGATTCAGCCGGCGGCCGGTCTCGGCCGCCTTGTCCATTTTTCGGGGTTTCTCTTCCTCGGTCACTGGCACGGATCCTCAAAGCTGACAAACACGTCGGTCGGCAACCGTTACACGAATCGGTGTAGCAATCGGCCTTCGCCCAGCATCATCGCGGATCGCCTCGCCGAGGCGCGGAACCTCTCCGGGTGCGAGGCTAAGCGGCGTGAAGACACTCACCCTTACCAACGATCTCGGTGCCGGCCTCGAGGCGAGCTTCGCGCCGGCCGCCGGGATGATCGGCTGCTCACTCCGCGATCGCGGCGAGGAGCTGCTCGGCCAGAGGCGCGGGCTCGATGCCTATGTGGCGGAGGGCTCGACAATGGGGATTCCTCTGCTCCATCCGTGGGCGAACCGATTGTCGCGCGACCGGCTCGAGGTTGGCGGTGGCGAGATCGACCTCGGTTCATCGGCTCTGCGGCTGAAGCGCGACGGGAACGGTCTCGCGATGCATGGGCTGCTGACCGCAGCAAGCGGATGGCGGGTCGACGAGCACGAGCCGGCGGGCGACGTCCCCGGCCTGCGAGCTAGCTTCGACTGCGCCGCCGATGCCGACCTGCTCGCGGCGTTTCCGTTCCCGCATCGGCTCCTCTACGAGGCTCGATTGTCGGCGACGACGCTGACCATCTCGCTCACGGTCGAGTCGACCGGCGACGCCGCGGTGCCGATCTCGTTCGGCTTCCACCCCTATCTGCGCCTACCCGGAGTGGAGCGCAGCGCCTGGGAGATCGAGGTGCCGGTCGAGCGACGGCTCGTGCTCGACGAGCGGATGCTGCCGACCGGCGAGCGCGTCGCCGGGACGATCGACGACGGCCCGCTCGGCGAGCGCAGCTTCGACGACGCCTTCGAGGCGCCGGCGGACGGGGCACCGTTCGCGCTCGAGGGCGGTGGCAGGCGAATCGAGCTCGCCTTTCTTTCGGGCTATCCGCTCGCCCAGGTCTTTGCGCCGCCCGGCGACGAGCTGATCGCCTTCGAGCCGATGACGGCGCCAACCGACGCTCTGGTCCGCGGTGGGCCCGAACTGACGCTGCTCGCGCCAGGCGAGGCGTACTCGGCGGCCTTCTCGATCCAGGTCACCGAGCCGGGCTGATGCGGGTCGCCGTAGTCGGCCACGTCGAGTGGATCGAGTTCGCCGCGGTCGAGCGGCTCCCGCACGCCGGTGAGATCGTCCACGCCCGCGAGAGCTGGGAGGTTCCCGGCGGAGGCGGAGGAGTCGCCGCGGTCCCGCTCGCCCGGCTCGCGGGCGAGTGTTTGTTGATCACAGCACTCGCCGACGACGAGCTCGGTCGCCGTTCGAAGCGCGAGCTCGAGGCGCTCGGGGTCCGGGTCGAAGTGGCCTGGCGGCAAGGCCCCCAGCGGCGCGCCTTCGTCCATGTTGACGGCGGCGGCGAGCGCACGATCACGGTGATCGGCGAGCGGAGCGGAGCACACGGAGCCGACTCGCTCCCGTGGCACGAGCTCGGGGGCGCAGACGCCGTCTATATGACCGCGGGCGACGCCGACGCCGTCAGGGCCGCGCGCCGCGCCCGGACTCTCGTCGCGACCGCCCGAGCGAAGGAGACCCTCGCCGAGGCGGCGGTCGAGCTCGACGCGCTCGTCTCGAGCTCGGGCGACGCCGGCGAGCAATACACCGCAGGCTCAATCGCTCCCGAGCCGCGCCTGGTCGCCCGCACCGCCGGCAGCTCCGGCGGCACCGCGCTGACCGCGGAGGGCGCCGAGATCATCTGGCAGCCGGAGCCGCCGCCCGGCCCGGTGCTAGACACCTACGGAGCCGGCGATTGCTTTGCCGCCGGGCTCACGTTCGGCCTCGCGAGCGGCCCCGTCGAGGAAGCGCTCCGGCTCGGCGCCCGCTGCGGCGCCGATTGCGTCACCCGTCGCGGGCCGTACGAGCGCCCGCCCGCTCACAGCTGAGATCTCTATCGCCGCGACCGGAGGCGTACCCTCGGATCGAATCAACACGCCGGTTCATCCGGTGGCGGACCCGGTGGCGGTGGGCAGTGCGACTCACCTGCGTGGACCAACGATGACCGGAGTCCCACGCCGTGGAGAGAAGGTGATGTTGCGTCGCGCGATGCGCTCAGGTCGCCGGCGCGCTCCGCGCAGCTCGCAGCGACCCAGGGTCTCACGCAGGACGACGCGCATCTCGAGCTCGGCGAAGGAGGCGCCGAGGCAGCGCCGGACGCCACCGCCGAAGGGGATCCAACCGTAGGTCTCCGGGGCCTCGTCCAGAAATCGCTCGGGCCGAAACTCGAGCGGCGCCGGGTAGAGGTCCTCGCGGGTATGCGTGAGCCAGATCGCCGGCGTGACGTCGGTGCCCGGCGGCAGGGTGAAGCCGTCCACGCGCAACTCGGCGCGAAGCCGGCGCCCGGCCAGTGGGATCACCGGGCGCAGCCGCAGCGACTCGGCGATCACCGCCCGCAGGTACGCATCCTCGCCCGCGTCGAGATCGGATCGCAGGCGCTCGAGGCTCGCGGGATGACGGAGCAGTAGGTCGAAAGTCCAGGCAAGCGCGGTCGCCGTGGTCTCGTGACCGGCGAGCAGCAGGGTCATCAGCTGGTCGCGAAGCTCGGCGTCGCTGATCGGCTCGCCCTGCTCGAAGCGGGCGGCGACAAGCATCGACAGAACGTCCTCGCGGCTGTCGAGGTTCGGATCGCGACGCCGCTCGGCGACTTCCGCGGCCAGCAACCCGTCGACCTCGGCGATCCGACGCTCGATCGCGGCGAGCGGATCTGGCCCGCCGAAGCGACGCGCGAGCAGGACCCGGAGCTGAAGTATCGGCGAGGCGGTCTGGGCGAGCAGTCCCGCGAGCAGCGCACGCAACCGAGCGGATCGATCCGGGTCGCTGACGCCGAACACGGTGCGCAGGATCACCTCCAGTGTCAATGCCTGCATCCGCGGATGAATCGGGAAGGCCTCGTCGGCCGGCCAGGTATCGATCTCGCGGTTGGTGAGCTCGACGATCACCTGGTCATAGGCGCGCAGCCGCTCGCCGTGGAAGGCGGGGAGCATCAACCGGCGCCGCCCGAGATGATCGTCGCCCTCCAGCAGCAGGATCGAGCGTGGCCCGACGATCGGCTCGAGGCTGGCGCTACGCCCCGGCGGGATCCCGTTCTCGCGCCCCTGGTAGAGCGCTCGGATCGCCTCGGGGTCGGAGATCATCACCATCGGCGTCTCGAAGCCGACGAAGGTGACGCTGAATGCGTCGCCGTACCGCCGCCGGTAGGAGTCCATGAACTCGATTGGGCGGAACAGCCAATTGAGTGTCTGGACGGCGGGATGCGCCTTCGGTTCGGGTGGGAGCGTCACTTCCTGCAGGATCGCACCTTTATGCCTGAATAGCTGACGCCGCAACGCGTTCCCGCTCGCGATCGCGTTCGCACTTCGCAGTCTGACGGCAGAGCGCTGGGCCGGCCTCGCCGTCGTCTTCGCGATCTTTGCCTCGGCCTGCGTGGCGGGCTACGAGACCGTCGACCGATTGATCGATCCGCGCGAGGTCGACCACCTTGGTGCCCTGGCTGCAGCCGGAGTAATTGGCTAAAGCGGCAACTGCAGAATCACCTGGCGATCGTGGAAGACGGTCAGGGAATATGGCCGAGACTGAGGCCGAACCTCGCGCCGCTCTAACCCCGCGGCGCGTACATGATCACGGCGACTCCGACCAGGCAGACGGCAGCGCCCGCCAGGTCAAAGCGGTCAGGACGGAAGCCGTCGAAGGCCATGCCCCAGGCCAGCGAGCCAACGATGAACACACCGCCGTAGGCAGCGAGGACACGGCCGAAGTTGGCGTCGGGCTGAAAGGCGGCGACTACCCCATAGAGACCAAGTGCCAGAACTCCAAGCAGGATGAAGAGAGCACCTTTGTCGTCCTTGATCCCGATCCAGACGAGGTAAGCGCCGCCGATCTCGGCGATCGCGGCAGCGACGAACAGCAATATCGAGCGCCCGGTCATCGCCGGGATCCTGGCACGGCGCTCAGGCGGATCGGGCGCGTCGTGACGACGCTAAGTGGATTGCATCCGCCGAGCAACGATCAGGCACATCGCCAGCAGAACGATGGCCGCGGCGCCGATGCCGAACAACGCACCCGCGGTGAGCGCGCCGGCTGCGCCGACGATCAGCGGAGCCGCGAGACAGCAGGCGACCATCAGAACGCCCAAGGCCGGGGCGGCAAGGCGTGAGCTCCATCTCTTCTTCGCAGGCTCGCTCATGCGAGGCGCTCCCAGCCGGCGACGAGCCCGGCAACCAAACCGCGCACCGCCCAATCGGCGCCTTCGGGCGCCCGCACCTCGAGTTCGGTCTGCTCCCCGTCCCCAACAAGCTCGAACTCGAAGAAGGCACAGCAGCTGCGCTCGGCTGCGACCAGCGCTTCGACGCGATCCTGCTCTCCGGCAAAGCGAAGTGTGGCTCTTGGACCGCTCACCTCGAGGCCAACCAGAGCATCGGCGCCTAGCCCGGCGGCTGACGCAGCCCGCTCCGGGCGCTCGCTCTCGGTCAACGTGCAGGCGATCGGGATTTCGTTTGGCATTCAAGCTCCTTCCTTAGCCTGGATCCACCGAGCATCCACGCCTGATCCGTCCGACCCGATCAACAAAATGACCTCCTGAGCAGGCAAAAAGCGGCTGATTAGAGCAGCCGCGGCCTGAC
>JBPCRS010000140.1:0-4727 GCA_050996575.1 Solirubrobacterales bacterium | reverse complement strand
ATTGGGTGTGGCGCCTGGGGTACAACAGGGCGGCGCGACTCACAGCTTTGCCTCCAGGCAAAATTCGCGCACGGCTTCGTTGATCTGTTCGGGCTGCTCGAGGTTGCTGACGTGACCCGCGCCGGGGATCACGACGAGCTTCGAGTCCGGGATCATCTGCTCGAACTGTCGTGCGACGCTGAGCGGTGAACGCTCGTCAAGCTCGCCCCAGATCAGCAGGACCGGCACGGCGATGCGGGGGAGTTGGTCGCGCTGGTCGACTTCAGCCATTACGAAGAGCTCGGTCCTGAGGCTCTCCGGGCGAATGTCGGCGGCCATCTCCTCGAGCAGGGGGACGAACTCGGCGGGCGGGTCGCCGGCGAACAGCCCGGGCAAGGTCGGATCAAACTCGTCGGCCCGCGCCGCGAGCATCTGGCGAGCACCCGCAACCCGGTTTCGCACCTCCTCCTCGGGCAGCGACCCCTTCCAGCCAGCGTACGTATCGAGAAGGATCAGCGTCGCGACGAGCTCCGGGTGGTAACGGTAGAGCTCCTGGGCAACCGTGCCGCCCCAGGAGAGGCCGGCGAGGTGCACCGCGCCGAGCTCAAGCGACTCGATCAGCCCCGCGAGGCAGCTCGCGTAGTCGGCGAGGCCAAAATGCGACGGCACATCGGAGGAGCGACCCGCCCCGGGCTCGTCCCATGCGACGACCGTGAACTCGTCGGCCAAGGCAGCAAGCTGCGGCTGCCACATGCGGCCATCCGCGGCGGCGCCATGGACGAACACCAGCGGCGGTCCCTCTCCGATTCGCTCGTAGGCGATCTCGAGCCCGTTCGTGTGGACGACCTCCACAGCGCCAAATTACACGTGAGGGATCGACGCGTGTGCAGGTGCCGGCTCGCCGGCGCCCGCCCGCCACTTGCGCTCGATCTGTCGCAGCATCGCCGGGTAGACGATCAGGTGCCGTAACGGCTTGATCGCGGCCATGTAGCCGGTCCCGAGTACTCCGTTCGGCTTCACCAAGACCGCCATCTGGCCGCGGTAGGCGCCGGTCTGGTCAGGAACCCAGCCGATGTGCATCACTGCGTGCATGGTCTGGTTGGCGATCTCCGCCGCCCACTCGTCCTCGAGCAAGTAGAGCGAGCTGAACGGGAGTGTGTCCAGGTCCGGACCGGGCGAGGCGTCGCGCAAATCCGCCGGCAACCGGTCGCGGAGCGTCGGCACCCTGGAGCCGAGGCCGTCGTCCGGGCCGTCCCAACCGAGCACCTCCCCGACCTTCCAGCGGATCGCGAAGAGCGTGCGGGCGACGGGAGAAGAGCCACGCGACACCTCAGCCGAGGCAAATTGCTGCACCAGCCGAGGGAAGTCGTCAGGGCCGCCTGGCGTCGGCAGTGCCCACATCCCGCTACGCCCCGCCGGCGACGGCCCTCGAGAGCGGCGAGGGGAACCTCGGCAAGACGCGAACGCCGTCGAGCCACTCGGTCAGGCGCGCCGCCTCACCCGTGAGAGCGCGGTGTCCCTCGGCGCCGACGTCCTCGAGCATCTGCAGCTCGACCTCGCCGCTGTCGCCCTGGCGCCAGCCTCCGACGATCCGCCCGTCCCACCAGACTGTCGGCCCGGCGTTGCCACTGGTGTCGAACAGCTGCGGCTTGTAGGGACCGAGATACCACTCGCGCTCGATCCAGCCCATCGTCGTCGGATCGAGCGGAGGCAGGAGCGCGCCCCACGGTTCGATCGCGGCCGGCGGCTCGAGGTCATCGGAGAGCAGGTGTCCGGTCCGGCCGTCGAGATCAACCTCGACCGCGCCGACGTCCGCCAAGGCCTGGCGAACGGCCCCGAGGGTCGATCCGAGCCACCACTTGAGGTCGGCTTCCGTGCCGGGACCGAATACGCGCAGCCATCGCTCGACCAGCCTCGCAACGCCCTCGGCCTCCGGGCGAGGCTCGATCTCCTCCCCCAGCCAGGAGCTCGTCGAGGCCCAGCGAGGCCGAGAGGCGGTCCAGGCGCCGTCGTTCGACGCCCGGACGATCCGCCCCGCAGCGGCCAGCGTCGTCAACACCCGAGGGCCAACCGAAGCGCGCCCTTCCCATGACTTCCCTTCTCCGTAGGCGATCGAGCCCTCGAGCAAGGGGGTCTCGTCGCGAAGCTCGGTCGAGGTGGCCTCGCGCCCGTCGGAGAGAAGCTCGAGCACCACGTCCCCGGCCTCCGACAGCCAGCGCTCCCCGTTTCGTTGAAGGCCGGCCGCCTCGACGTCGCGAATCAGCCGTCGCCGCTCGGCAGCGGCAACGCGATTGCTGGCGCCCGCCTGAGCGATGCCGAGTATCTCTCGTGGGAAGACGAAGAGCGTGCGACGCATCGCCAGGTGCTTGACCAGCGAACGGTCGACGTACAGCGCGCGCTCCATATCGGCCACAGCCATGTCGTCGACGCGCGACCACGCCGACAGGAAGACGGTCGCGGGATCGGTTCCGTGCAGGCAGACCATGCTCGCGGCGGCGTCGACGGGATCGCCGGACTTGTGGCCCGCTGCCAGGCGATGGCGGCGGGACAGCCGGGTACGGCGCTCGACGACCTCGATCTTCCGCACAAGCGCTCGCCTCAGGCAGCCAGCCGAAGCGGCGGGCCCGTCTGCACGGCGTGGTGGTAGTGGACGTTGAGGAAGTAGCCCGCGAGGCCACGGTAGGGCTCGTAGCGCGCGAAGTAATCGTCGATCTCCTCGATCTCGGCCCGGCGGCCGAGCCCGGCGAGGCGGCCGACGAGCTTGACGTAGGCGAGGTCTCCAGCCGGCAGCGAGTCGTCCTCACCGCGACCGTCGAGGCCGAGGCACTGGACCGTCCAGGGACCGATATCGGTGATCGCGAGCAGACGATGGTCATCCGCAGGATTGGCGAGGTCGATCCGCCCGGAGGCGACTTCGCGGGCACAGCGGATCAGCGCGATCGCCCGCTTCGGCGCCAGGTCGCAGGCGGCGAGCTCGGCCGGTGCGAGGCCGGCGATCGCATCGACCGGCGGCGTGTCGCGAAGCGGCAGGCGGTCGCCGCCACCGGCCGATCGCTCGCGCCCCCAGCGTCTGACCATCCGACGCTGGATCTGGAGCGCCCGACCCGACTCGATCAGCTGCGCGGTGATCGCCGCGGCGAGCGCCTCCCACGGCCAGGGGCGGCGGCGCGGGCGCAGGTGCGGGTGGCGGCGAATCGCCGGGCCGAGCACCGGGTCGGAGCGGAACTCGTCGTAGAACGGGCGCAGGTTCTCGTCGACCGAGAGCGCGAAGCGCATTCTCGAGATCGCCAGCTCGAGCGTCTCCTCCCCGGCCTCCCCGGCAGCGCGGAAGCGCACCGTTCCCTCGCGCCGCTGCCAGACGTTGACGACGATCGGGCACTCGTCGATGTGGAGCAGGCGAGTGACGACGCCGCCGCGCGAGCGCATCACGCCGTCGCCGCCGCCGCGGCGCGGCAGCCGGAACGGCCACGGGGGCTTCACGGTCGTCTCGAGCTGCGCCGTCGGCGCTGGGCTAGCGATCGCCGAGCACGTGGACGTCGACCAGGAAAGAGCGGCTGGCGACGACCTTGGCGGGCTTGCGGCCGCGCGTCATCACCCTGCCCGAGCGGCTGCGGCTGACCGCGCCGATCGCGCGGACGACGACCACCGTCGCGGCGCCGGCGACGACTCCGCCGGCGGCGGCAAGCGCCGCCGTCGCGACCTCGCCACGGACCGCGTCGAGCTCACCGCCGCGCTTGCGCACAGGCAGCCTGCGAACGGTCGCGGCCTCGGCATCGCCGGCGTCGGGCGCCTCCTCCTCGATCACCTGCGCGTCAAGTACTTCCTCGGCCATCGCGGGCCATGCTACCGGCGCCCCTCCCGGCAACCGGATGTAAGGTTCCTGTCGAGAACGAGGGACTGTTGGTTTTCACGTTAATTGCGGGCAGGAAGGATCCGGCCAGAGTCCGGAGCGGCGTGCTGGCCATGCTCGCGCTCGCCCTTCTCGCATTCTTCGCCTCGCAGCCGACCGGCGCCTCGGCTGCCAAGCCCGCCGCCGACCGCTACGACCTCGCCAACGGCTGCTACGCCGTTCGATCGCTGGCGATCGACCGCTACATCGCCAAGACGGGTGGCGCATACAGCGCCTCCGCAACCTCGGCCGCCGGCGCCGAACCCTTCTTCATGGAGCCCCCCGAGCTCGGCCGCTACCTCTTCTACGGGCCGGCCGGCGACTTCCTCGCCGCAAAGGGCGACGGCGTCGCCCCCGCAAGTGAGCCGAGCGCCGCGGCGGAGTGGATCGTCGACGAGGCCGGCGAGGGATTCTCGATCACCTCGGTCTCCGCCGACAAACCCCTGGCCGCGGCCGGCGACGGCAAGCTCGGCCTCGGCGGCGCCGGCGAGTTCGCCTTCGAGCCGGTCAAGGGCTGCACCGACTATCCCGAGGTCGACGTCAGCGCGACCGGTACCCCGGCCGGCGGCGAGACCTCCTACGGCGAGACCTCGGGCCTGATCGACGCCCACATGCACATGATGGCCTTCGATTTCCTCGGCGGCGCCGCGCACTGCGGCCGGCCCTGGCACCGCTATGGCGCACCCTACGCGCTTGTCGATTGCCCCGACCACTACCCAAACGGCTCGGCCGCGATCCTCGAGAACGCGCTCTCCGGCGGCAGCCGTCCCACTCACGATCCCGTCGGCTGGCCGACGTTCAAGGACTGGCCCGCGCACGACTCGCTGACCCACGAGCAGTCCTACTACAAGTGGCTCGA
>JBPCRS010000059.1:0-9301 GCA_050996575.1 Solirubrobacterales bacterium | reverse complement strand
CGTCCTTGTCGGGGAAGCCGTTGTCGTAGAGGACCTCAGCGACAGCGACGGGTTGTTCGATATCGGTGTCGCCGCGGCGACGCGCACCATGGTGCGCGTCGAGCGCCATCGCGAACGCCTCGCTGAGTAAGGGCGAGCCCTGGATGAAGGTCGGCGTGGTTGGCTGAGCCGGATCGGTCATCCAGCCCGAAGATTAACTTGCCACGCTTGAAGCCTTCGCAACTTGTGGAGATCGCCGGGCGCGAACGATCGCCGAGCCGGCATGGTCGTGGACGCGATGCGTCTCCTCGATCTCGATTCCGACGAAGCCTGCGGACCTCAGCTCCCTCTCAAAGTCAGCTCGGGTCAGCGCTCCGGCGATGCAGCCGGTCCATTGGTTCATGTCGGCCCGCGTCGCCTCATCCATGTCCGGATCGGCGACGACGTCGGTGACCGCGAAGCGCCCGCCCGGGCGAAGCACCCGCGCCGCCTCACGGAAAACCGCCGGCTTGTCGCCGGAGAGGTTGATCACGCAGTTGGAGATGATCACGTCCACCGAGTCGTTCGGCAGGGGTACCTCTTCGATCGTGCCTTTGAGAAACTCGGCGTTTTCGACTCCTGCCTCGCGTTGGTTGGCGCGAGCCAGCTGAAGCATCTCGTCGGTCATGTCGAGCCCATAGGCCTTGCCGGTCGGGCCGACTCGACGAGCGGAAAGGAATACGTCAATTCCACCGCCTGAGCCGAGGTCGAGAACCGTCTCACCCTCATTCAAGTCTGCGACCGCGGTCGGGTTGCCGCAGCCGAGGGAGGCAAGCTCGGCGGCGTCGGGAAGGTCGTCCCGCTCCTCGCTGGAGTAAAGCTTCTCGCCGAAGGCCTCGCCCTTGATCCGCTCGATTTCGGGCGAGCTACAGCCGCACGAGGCCGAGACCTGCTCGTTCGTGGCCTGTGACTCGGTGACGCTGCGGGCAGCGGCGGCGTAGCGATCGCGCACGGCCTCGCGAATCTCGTCCGGCTCGCCTGCCTGCCCGGCGCTGCATCCGCAGCCGGGGGTGCCTTCCATTGTCTCTAGCTCAGCCATTCGCTCAGCTCCTCCAATGCTTCGGGATTGACGTAGTAATAGGCCCACAGACCCTGGCGCTCGGAGTCGACGATGCCGGCCTCACGAAGCACCTTGAGGTGGTGCGAGACCGTGCCCTGTGAGAGATCGAAGAGCGGTACGAGCTCGCAGACGCAGACCTTGCCGGCGTGCTTGCGCAAGACGTCGACGAGCTGCATCCGGATCGGATCGCCCAAGGCTTTGGCCACCTTGCCCATCCGCTCGGCGTGCGCACGCTCGATGTCGGGGTAGACGACCGGCTCGCAGCACACCTCCCCGGCGGGACGCTTCTGCTTCGGGGTCAGCTCCAGATCGACGGCCATCAATCTACTTATATCAATTGAAATCATGGGTGTCAATGTTTTAGGATCGGTAGGAATGGATCCGACGCTTCCCATCTGGCGCCGCGCGGCGGCCGAAGGATTCGCCGCCTTCGCTCTAGTTTTTGCCGGCTGCGGCGCGATAGTTGCCGATGCCGAGTACGGAGGGGCGCTCGGCGTGGTCGGCATCGCGCTCGTCTTCGGCTTGATAATCATGGTCATGGTCTACGCGACCGGCCACCTCTCGGGCGCTCATATCAATCCCGCCGTGACGGTCGCGTTTTCTCTCACCCGGCACTTCCCAGCCCGGGAGGCGCTCAGCTACATCGCCGCCCAGCTTGCGGGCGCGATTGTCGGGGGGTTCCTATTGCTTGCGATCTGGCCCGACCAGCCCGCGGAGCTTGGAGCGACGGTCCCGAGCGTGGCGGTCGGGAGCGCGCTGATCTACGAGATCGTCCTGACCGCCTTCTTGATGTTCGTGATCATGGCGGTGGCCACTGACACGCGAGCGATTGGAGCTGCCGCTGCGATCGCGATCGGGGGCACCGTCGGGCTCGATGCGTTGCTTGGCGGAGTCGTCACCGGCGCTTCGATGAACCCGGCGCGATCGCTCGGACCGGCTCTCGCGAGCGGCACCTGGAGCGATTTTTGGGTGTATCTGACGGGCCCGGTGATCGGCGCTGCGCTCGGAGCGCTTGCCTATCAGCTTGTCCGCGGTGAATCCGTCGGCGCTGGTGACAGCGAGGAAGGGCGCTGATGGCAAAGCTCCTCTTCGTCTGCCTGCACAACGCCGGACGCTCGCAGATGAGCGAAGCGCTCTTCGAGCGGGCCTCGGGCGGGAAGCACGAATCCCGCTCGGCGGGGACGACACCGGCCGGGCGAGTTCATCCTGAAGTGGTCACCGCGATGGATGAGCTAGGGATCGATCTCTCGGAACGAGTCCCGCGGCGGCTGGAGAGTGCAGATGCCGAGTGGGCCGATGTAGTCGTCACGATGGGCTGCGGCGACGAGTGCCCGTACATCCCCGGCAAGCGCTACATCGACTGGGAACTCGACGATCCGAAGCGTCGCCCGATTGAGCAGGTGCGGGCGATCCGCGACGAGATCGCGACGAGGATCGACGCGCTCCTCGCCGAGCTCAGCCCCGAAACGGCCCGCTGACCTCGTAGACGGCGCCGGTCCCGAACGCCCGCTGAGAGGCGAAGTACATTCGTTGGCCGCTCGGGTCGAAGATCACACCGGTCGCCTCGGAGGAGGCCTCGGTCGAAGGGTCGCCGTGAGTGGCGCCGCTGAGCTTGAGAAAACGGGCGGCGGTCCGTTTCGGCTTTGGCGTGATGATCCCGATGTCGATCCCGTCCGGGTCGCCGTTGTCCTCGCAGACGAACAGGTCTCCGGAGCGGGCGACGGTGACGTTGTCGACGTCCTTGAGCGGCGGATCGGCGAGTCGCTTCGGGTCGTAGACCGGAGTGATCTTCTTCTTACGCGTGTCGTAGGCGCGGATCTTGGAGTCACCGGTCGTCGCCAGGTAGACGAAGCCGCTGTCGAACCAGATTCCCTCGCCGCGCTTGAACTGCTTTGAGTCGTCGACCTGCTTGCGAGTTGGCGCCGACTTCGCCGAGGGGTCGGGTAGCGGAACCCACTCGACCGCGCCGCGCTTGCCGACACGGGCGATCGAGAGGCGCCCCTCGCTGAGGTCGCCCTTTCGGGACGGCCGGAAACGGTAGAAGCCGCTGTCGCCCTCGTCCTCGCTGAGGTAGAGGTCGCCGCTCTTCGGATCGACGCAGACCGCCTCGTGGGAGAAAACGCCGAGTGCCGGCCGGGCGATCGCCTCAGTTTCGCCGAGCGGGTCGCATTCCCAGACCATCCCTTCTTCAATCTCCTCGCAGGAGAGCCAGGTTCCCCACGGGGTTGCGCCGCCGGCGCAGTTGGAGCTGGTGCCACTGAGAATCCGGTACGCGCTCGCGATCGAGCCGTCGGCATCGAAGCGGATCGCGCTCGCGCCTCCGTCACCCGGCTCGCCGATCGGCCCGATCCCGGGGAGGTCCAACGGTGTCGGGATCTCCGAGTTCGAGACGAGGATCCAGCCGCCGTCGGGGGTTGCGTAGGTGGCGGCGCCGTCGGAGAAGCTGTGCCAGACGTAGCTCGTGCCCGCAACGGGCTGGCCGCCGCGGGCGATCATCCGTGCCGAGAACCCGGCGGGCAGCGAGATCCCGTTGGCATCAGCGGCTCCGAGCGCGCCGTAGGGCCCGGCGCCCGCCTTCGCCGGCGCCGCCAGCGACTCGGCCCAGAACGCCGGCCCAAAGCTGAGCGCGCCCGCCGCGACCGCTCCCGTGCGTACGAACTGTCTCCGCGTCTGCATTGCGAGCAGCGTAGACCAGTTAGAGCGACCCCAGAGCGTCGCCTCGAGCGGTCGGGTCGCTTCGCCCTCGAGGCCGAGGCCGTTGCGCACCGCGTCGGCGGGGTGGGTGACGAGGATTGAGCCCTCGCGGACCCAGACCGGGATTTGCCCGAGCGGCGCCTCGGCGAGGATTGTTCGGTCGCCCTGGCCGCCGATCGCCGGCGGCCGCCGCGCCGCCTGAGCGTCAGACGCGCTCGGGACCCTCGTTCGGGGGGTTGTCGCGCTCCTCCGGGCCAGGTTCGCTGTGAGCGATCTCCAATGCCTCGATGTCGGCTCGGTCGATCGCTCGGTCGGCGGCCCGCTTCATCGCCAGCAGGTCTTCGAGTGAGCAGACGGTCACGGGTACACCCTCGAGGTCGGCCTCGCTCGAGCGCGAGGCCAGATCCGCGAACCGCGGCACCTGCGGCAGGCCCTGGAGCACGTCGACGTCGCCGAGTTCGGTCACGACGAGGGTCTTGTCGCCGGTACGGAGGAATATCCGGATCGCGCTGGTGGCCATCAACTCTTCGTTCACCCTGACCTTGCCGTCGAGCTCTTCGAGCACGTCCGCAAGCCGGTCCAAGTTGGCCGGGTCGGGATTGGGCACGATGTCGACATCCTTGGTCCCGCGGATGAACCCCCAAGTGCCGACGGCGAGTCCACCGACGAGGACGAAATCGACCTCGGCTTCGACCAGCCGCTCGACAAGCTCCCTGAGGCGACCCGGCCCGAAGCTCACTTGCGCAGAGCGCTGCCGGCGATGCGAATCATGAACCCGCTGTGTTCGAGCGCATCGGCGAGGTTCACACCCAGCGGGCGCTTCGCGTCCTCCCGCAGCCGCGCACGACGGACGAGCTCGTTGTCTCGCCACGGGTCGCCCTTCGGGGGGATCGGCGTCTTCGGCGCGCCGCTCATGAGGACTGACGTTAGCGCCGCCGGCTGATGGCCGCGAGACCAGCATCGGCCTCTCGGAACGAATCGTTCACAACCGAAAGGCCCGTCTCTTCCATAATGGTCGGGTGAGCTCGCTTCCTCAGCACGTGACGTCGCCGGCGATCGAGGACGCCGAGCGCGAGCGGGCCCTCGCCGAAGCGATCGCCGACGAGACGCCGGCGCTCAAGGATCCCGAGCTCTTCTTCAATCGCGAGCTCTCCTGGCTCGACTTCAACGATCGTGTCCTCCAGCTCGCCGAGGACCCCTCGGTGCCGCTGCTCGAGCGAGTCAAGTTCTTGGCGATTTACGAGAACAACCTCGACGAGTTCTTCATGGTTCGCGTCGCCGGCCTGCACGACCAGGTCGACGCCAGCGTCGATGCTCGTGGCGCTGACGGGATGAGCCCAGCCGAGCAGCTCGCCGCGATCCGCGAGCGCGTGATCGAACTGCACGAGCGGCTCGACCGCTGCTGCGATCGCGAGCTGATGCCGGCATTGGCCGAGCACGGAGTCCGCGTGATCTCGGCGGACTCGGCGTCTGAGGAGGAGCGCGCCGAGCTCGAATCGCTGTTCAAGCGCCAGGTCTTCCCGGCGTTGACGCCGCTGGTGATCGGCCTCGGCCGGCCGTTCCCGTATATCTCGAACCTCTCGCTCAGCCTCGCGGTGACGCTCCGCGACCCCGACCAGGGGACCGAGGTGCTGGCCCGGGTGAAGGTGCCGAAGGAGCTCCTGCGCCGCTTCCTCAGCCTCGGCGACGGCAACACGTTCGTCCCGCTCGAGGAAGTGATCGCCGCCAACTTGCCGGCGCTTTTCCCGGGTATGGAGGTCCTCCAGCACGCCTACTTCAGGGTCACCCGCGACACCGACTACGACGTCTCCGACGAAGCCGACGACTTGATGCAGGCGGTTGAGGACGAGATCCGCCGCCGCCGCTTCGGCGAGGTCGTTCGGCTCGAGGTCAAGGCCGGAATGGACGAGCGCCTGCGTGGCCAGCTCGTCGATGCGCTGCGGATCGAGGAGGAGCAGGTCTACGAGGCCGGCGGCCTGCTCGGGCTCAGCGACCTCTTCGACATCGCCGACGTTTCCGGCTTCGGCGATCTTCGCTACCCGCCGTTCTCGGGCACGACCCATCCGCGCCTTCAGGGCGAGGAGGGCGAGGAGCCCGACGTGATGGCGGCGATGCGCGACGGCGACATCCTCGTCCACCACCCCTACGACTCGTTCTCGAATTCGGTCGTGCAGTTCGTCAAGCAGGCCGTCGCCGACCCCGACGTACTCGCGATCAAGCAGACCGTCTACCGGACGAGCTCGGATTCGCCGCTGGTGCCGAGCCTGATCACCGCCTCGGAGGCGGGCAAGCAGGCGGTCTGCCTGGTCGAGCTCAAGGCGCGCTTCGACGAGCAGGCGAACATCGGCTGGGCGAAGAAGCTCGAGCAGGCCGGCGTCCACGTCGTCTACGGGATCCCGGCGCTGAAGACTCACGTCAAGTGCGTGCTCGTCGCCCGCCGCGAGGGTGACGGCGTCCGCCACTACGTCCACGTCGGCACCGGCAACTACAACCCGAAGACCGCTCGCCTCTATACCGATGTCGGGCTTTTCACCTGTGATCCCGCGCTCGGCTCCGACATCGCCGAGATGTTCAACTATCTGACCGGGTACTCGCGCCCGCGCCGCTACCGCAAGGCGCTGATCGCGCCGTTCAACCTGTTCGAGGGCCTGCTCGACCAGATCAACCGGACGATCGAGGCTCACACGCCCGAGCGCCCCGCTCGAATCCGGCTGAAGATGAACTCGCTGCTCGATGCGACCTCGATCGAGGCGCTCTACCGCGCCTCGCAGGCGGGGGTCGAGATCCA
This sequence comes from Solirubrobacterales bacterium, assembly GCA_050996575.1. Taxonomy (GTDB): domain Bacteria; phylum Actinomycetota; class Thermoleophilia; order Solirubrobacterales; family 70-9; genus DASUSH01. The sequence goes on along the minus strand of JBPCRS010000059.1, from coordinate 2,741 downwards.
GCTCAACGTCCGCGGGATCTGCGCCCTGCGGCCAGGTGTCGAGGGGATCTCGGAGACGATCGAGGTCGTCTCCGTCGTCGGCCGCTTCCTCGAGCACTCGCGGATCTACGCGTTCGAGCGCCCCGGCGAGGATCCCGTCGTCTACATCGGCTCGGCCGACCTGATGCCGCGAAACCTCTACAACCGGGTCGAGCTGATCGCCCCGGTCGAGGACGAGCGCGCTCGCGGCGAGCTGCTCGACGTCCTCGACCGCTCGCTCGCCGACGATACGAACGCCTGGACGCTCGACTCCGACGGCAAATGGACCAGGCGCGAGCGCGAGCGCGAGAACCCGCGCAGCGTCCACGCCGAGCTGATCGAGCACCACCTGCTGCGTGCTGCCGAGGCGGCGAAGTCGCTCTAATTCGCAGCGCTGTCCCTAGCCTCTACGCGCCGATGGCCGAGACGCCCGCCGAAGTCGAGCTGCTGCCCGAGAAGGATCTGACGCCCGTCGCTCCCGACGGCGCGGTCGACTCGACCCAGGAGGCCTACGCGACGGTTCCCGAGGACGTCCTCGAGCGGTTCTGGCGGCCCGAGTATCTCAACCGGCTGGCGCGTAGCTACTGGCGATTCTTGAACAAGATCTCGCTCGGGCTGATCAGGGTCGTCTACGCCGAGGAGTCGCGCACCGTCGTCCTGATCTCCCGCCGGCTGCCACTGCTTCGCTTCCACGCTCCCGAGTACGAGACCGAGCCGGCGGAGGGAACCGTCACCTGGCGGATCGATCGCGGGCTGCTCGTCGCCAAGCAGGGCCGCGGCCAGGGCTTCCTGCGGATCGTTGTCCGTAAGCTGGACGAGCCTGGGCGCGTCCACGTGTGCGTCACGGTCCAGAACTTCTATCCCTTCATCCGCGGCAGTGGTCGCTTCGCCCGTTTCGGCGCTTGGCTTTACGGGCAGACCCAGGTTCGCATCCACCGCCTCGTGACCTTCGGCTTCCTCCGCTCACTCGCCCGCCTCGACTTCCCGCCATCGGAGATCGGCGCGCTCGCCGGCGATATCGACGCCGGCGCCGAGGGGCAGGGATGAAGGCGCTGATCGCGGGAGCAACGGGGTTCGTGGGCCGCTCCCTCGCACCGGAGCTGCTCGAGGACGGGCTCGAGGTTCGCTGCCTCGTCCGCTCGCGCGGGTCGGACGCCTCGCTCGAGCTGGCCGAGGCCGGCTGCGAGCTGGTCGAGGGCGACGTCACCGAGGATGGTGTCGCCGAACGCGCGCTCGAGGGAATCGACGTCGCCTACTTCCTCATCCACATGATGGGCAGGGTCGACGACTGGGCCGATCAGGAGCGCTTTGCGGCGCGCCGGTTCGGCGAGGCGGCGAGCGCCGCCGGCGTCAGCAGGGTGATCTACCTCGGCGGTCTCGCCGAGGACACCGCCCCGCACCGCGACCACGGCGAGCCGAGCCTCTCCGAGCACCTTCAGAGCCGCCACGACATCGCGATCGTGCTCGAGCGGACGGGCCCTCCGCTGACCTACTTCCGCGCGGCGATGATCGTCGGCGCCGGCAGCGAGTCGTTCGAGCTGCTGCGCTCGATCGTCGAGCGCCTGCCGGCCCTGCCGACGCCCGACTGGCTGAGCTCGCGTACGCAGCCGATCGGAATCCGCGACACCGTCGCCTACCTGCGCCAGGCGCCCGAGGTGGCGGAGTCGGCGGGGCGCGAGGTGCAGATCGGCGGCCCCGACGTGCTCGCCCACCTCGATGTCGTAGACGCGATGGCCCGCGAGCTCGGCCGAAAGCCGTTGCGGCGGCTGGCGAAGACGAAGATGCTAGACGTGGTCTTCGACGCCGCCGCCACGCCGGGGGCGATCGCCGCGGCGGCGGGCGCGGTAACGACCGGAAACGACGCCGTCGCGACCGCGATCACGCTTGGCCTTCCCGGCGACACTGTGGTCACCGATCGGTCGGGGATGGAGCTGTTCGCGATCAAGCCCGAACCGCTCTCGATCGCACTGCACCGGGCGATCGAGGAAGACGACGAGGAGGACTGATGGGCGAGTCGGTCAGCGCCGAGATCGAGATCGTCGCGCCGCCCGCCGAGGTCTATGAGGCGATGATGGACCCGGGTCGGCTCGAGGACTGGGTGACGATCCACCGCTCGGTCGGCGAGGCCCCCGACCCGCCGCTCGGCAAGGACGATGCGTTCGAGCAGAAGCTCGCGCTCGCCGGTAAGTCGTTCAAGGTCGCCTGGACGGTGACCCGCGCCGATCCGCCGGTCGCCGCCGACTGGGAGGGCAGGGGCCCGGCGGGCTCGAAGGCCCGCGTCGCCTACCGGATCGAGCCTTCGGGCGAGGGCTCGAAGGTCCGCTACGAGACCGAGTTCGACTTCCCGGCGGGATTTCTCGGCTCTGTCGCCGGCCGGCTGCTGGTCAAATCGCCGGCGCGGAAGGAAGCGGAGAAAAGTCTGGCGCGGCTGAAGGAGCTGCTCGAAACCTAAAAGGGGTCAGGTTTCGTCGTCCTCGGCGAGGGCGCGCTTTAGCGCCTCGTCGAAGCCGATCGGCTCGACCTGGAAGAGCCCCATCCCGGATTCATCCTTGACCACCGTTTCGGTGCTCAGCCCCTCGACGAGTGGCCGTGCGACGCCGGCATCGACCGGTGTGACGAGGCCGATCCAAAGCGACGAAAGCCAGGGGGTAATCAGCGGGAAAGGGATTCGCGGTCGCGGGGGGGGGGCGAGGGGACGAGGGGGGCGGGAGAGGAGCGCGCGA